>PBTA01000030.1 GCA_002726395.1 Methanobacteriota archaeon
GAAGTTTAGCAATTTCATTCATAATGCAAATTGTGATTATTGTTATCGCAGCTGGTGCAGGATTTTGGGGTACGATGCAGAGAGATGCAAGGTATACCTTACTCAGCAATCTATTTTTCATATTAGCTATAATGAGATTTGCAGCATCAAAGGTATCTCTAGCTAGCGATCCATTTGATCTTCAAGACAGCCCAGGTTTGCTCAATATACTAGTAGTGAGCTATGCTGTCTTACTAGTTATGTACTTCGAACTTACCAATGGTGTAATTAGGTATTCAATGTTAGATACTAGTATTAGAACCAATGAAGTATATGTGATGAATCCTAAGAAGATTGTCGGAAAATATCACCGTTCGTTAATTATCAATCCAATCTCTGCGGCAGTACTAGCAATTATTGTACTCTCAGCAAATACTATTTTACCATTAATTGTTGGAATCTTTTCCTCAGATACTGCAACTAGATTAGAAGAGTCGGTAGAGCTAATTTCGGTATACGGCGTTGCTTTGGGGACGTTCTTCGTGTTTTGTGTGGTAGGGGGTTTATTCGCGCTTAATCTACCAAACCACTTACAGAAATTTAGAGAGAAGCGAGCCGAGTAAGCCTAAACTGATTTGTTGTTAACCACAACTTGTGATAAATCTTGCATCAGTTTTTTTATGTCACGTGTGTCAGCGATATATTGAACTGAAAGTTCTGTGCAGTTTAGATATGACATCTCTGTACTGACTTGTGTGACATAATCGATTTTTTTGTTTACCAAATCGTTGTCACTAGTACCAATAAAGGAAATTAAGCATGAATGGTTGGTTGTATTGGATACAGGTAGTGATTTACTTATGATATTATGAGCCAATGCAGATTGCTGTTGAGACACCACAATATCTACACTTGAAGGATTTGATTTTATTGACCAACAAGTAATATTCTTATTATCTAATTCAATCAATACTTGACCAAGTTTCTTACTTTGGTCTTCAATATCGCCCGATTGTGCAGTAATACAAGATATACTCCTCATACAACCGATGGCTTTTATCTCACCAGACTCAATTATATTTGGACCAATAATTGTTGGGGCATTAGTATTGATTGGTGAGTTTAGATTCCTAACTTCAATTGGAATACCAACATCCTTCAACGGAATCATTGTGGTATGGTGGATTACTGGAGCATCAAGTCTGGACAACTCTCTGGCCTCATCATATCCAAGATATGGAATTGAATTAGTAGAAACAGCCCACCTTGGGTTAATTGAGAGTATACCATCAACATCTTTCCATAGAATCAATTTCTTTGCATCCAGTATTCTAGCGATTGCTGCGGCGGAATGATCGCTTCCTCCTCTACTAAGTAGAGCCAGTTGGCCATCTAGCCCCTCACCAAACCACCCAGTTACCACCGGAATTCCGGTGAAAGCAGAATAATCCAAGGTTTTGATTGATTTTTCGATATCCACATTACTCGCCGAGTTTACGCCATTAAGACATATCCCGATATCTTCAGAACCCACAGGATGGGCTTCCAGGCCATGTTTTCGTAATTCATTGGCCACTACTAATGCAGATAGCCTTTCTCCTGCTGCAAGCAATGTGTTAATATCAACTGTGCTTTCAGGGTTTTTGGATAACTTCAAGAGAGATTTATCAATACCCTGCAAGACGTTAGCGAATTTTTTAGCGAATATTGATTCTTCTATATCGCTTGAGAATCGGATATGTAGTTTTTTCAAATCAGAAACTAACTTAGTGGCATATCTCGGTTCATTTGCTGCTCTAATTAATCGGTCAGTTGCACCCCATAGAGCAGAGACAACAATTACAGCATTACCTTTCTGTGCTTCAATTATTGAGGAAATACGACTCAAGTCTGTGGAATCTCTCAAACATGATCCACCAAATTTGTGAACTGTCACATCATCTATCAAAGAATTCACCTCGTAGTGCTAAATCGCAAATAACTAATTTAGCCATTGCTTCCACTACTGCGACGGCTCTTGGAGCTAAAACAGGGTCATGCCTGCCTTTGACCTTAAGTGGCTCTATTTGGTTTGTTTTGACATTCAAAGTCATCTGCTCTTTGGCAATGCTAGATGGTGGCTTAAACGCTATTTTCACATATAGATCAGAGCCAGTTGATAGTCCTGCTAAAGCGCCATCTGGTTTGTTGCCAATTAACTGAGGATGGTTTTTGTCTCCTCCCCATGAATCATTGTGGTCACTGCCTGTCATTTGGACTACAGAAAAACCTCTACCGAATTCTACTCCGCGCGCTGCTGGTATAGACATCATTGCTCTTGCTAGGTAAGGCTCAAGCCCGTCAAACCATGGCTCACCAATCCCTAGTGGCATTCCTGAGATTTGTAATTCTACTTTACTGCCAACTGAATCTAGATTCCTTCGATGCTGGTCTACCACATTTATCATTTCTAGTGCCGCAGTTTTATCTTGGCATCTAATAGCTTTACATTCATCAGTCGCCCATTTCGGTTCACATTCTAATAACGGTTTGGCGTCAATGCTGCCAATAGAACAAACATGAGCGTTGATATTTATTCCCAGTTGCTCAATTAGCGGGGTTATTATTGCTGATGCGGCAACAATAGGTGCAGTCAGTCTTGCGCTAGACATTCCACCGCCTCGAAGGTCTGCCTCACCATTGGTTCTCTTCAGCATCACCATATCTTGATGTCCAGGTCTTGGATGGTCTGGCAAAAAAGAATAATCTTTAGTCCTAACATCTTTATTTTTTATAGAAATCTCAATTTTTTCCCCGTTAGTAATACCGTTATCAATTCCCGATAAAAATTCAACCTTGTCGGGTTCTCTCCTTTTACTAGCATACCTTCCACCAGGCCTGCGTTCGCTCATTAGATTCTCTAGGTTATGGTAATCGACACCTATTCCAGCGGGAACGCCTTCAAGAAATGCTCCAACTCTTGGACCATGGCTGGTTCCAAACAAGGTAAGTCGCAGGACTTCACCGAGGCTCATTTGCATCTGTATCATTAATCCCTATAGCCATCACTTCAAGAATGTGCGTAATTTCACTCGGAGTCAGTTTCATCATTATCTTGTGACAAAAATCTAGTTTCGACTATTAAATCATCTTTGAGGAATTTAGAAAAGTTAGAAATTATTCTATCTGCTGATGACCTAACCAAACTTGGAATAATTATCACAATTGCTGGACCAGAACCAGTCATTCCTGCAGCCCTTGCCCCTGCTAAGAATGCATCATTGGAAAATTTACGACCTTGAAGATCATTAAGCACTCCGCAAACTGCCCTTCCATTGATGGTTATACAGTTCAATATTTCACCTTGCTGTAGGGCGATAAGAGCTTTTTCAAATTCTTGATAAAATGGAATAAAATCTTCTAATTCAGGTATTTTAGGACGCTCATCTCGACATGCTAGTAAGACAATCCAATCATCCGGATTTAGGCCTGGACCTTCCATAACAACACTACTCTCAATAGTTTCAGCATTAGCATCGATTAATTTCCAGCCCTTTGTCAGACATGCCCATGAATCATCAATTGAGCCGGTAATTGAAACACCTGCATTAACTTGAGATTGCGAGGATATTGCGACTATTTCGGAATCGGAGAGTTCGGATTTAGTTGCCTCGCATAGCGCCTTAATTGCTGCAATTGAAATAGCCGCACTCGATTTTAATCCCCTTCTTGGTGGTATTTTTGATGCCACAGCCCAATGTATATCCGCTTTTTCCAATCCTTCCGGNAAAGGCATTCCACTAGCCAACCAAGATTCTACAACATTCCCCAATAAGTTGTCTGGATCATTTAACTCACGCTTACTTGGCCTATCTAACGCTTTGACAATTACCGGAAGGTCAAGTGATAATGAAGCGCCATAACCTGTGCCGGCTGCATGCAGTAAGCTACANGCACCATGGGAGTTGCCAGAACCAATCACTGCCATTGTTATATCTCCCTTGAATTTATATCGACTTTATTTCCAATATGCCGAGTATGAGTNGATTGGTGGCAAAGAATACTATCTCCTTTAGATAATTCAGTCACTGATTTCACCTCGCCGTTTTGGCAAACCACGCGAACGGTCTCCGCCTGTTGTAGAAAGATAGAANATACTCTATCATAGTTATTTTCCCAATAAATTGCTAAAAATGGCCTTTTCTCTATTTTTAATCTTCCAATAATGCCGGGTCTTTTTATGCCGTTTGAGGCAACAATTAGAATTTTATCGCCTGACTTTAATTCTGCGATATACTTNGTTTTGCCATCGGCCATCATGATGTAAGAATGTGGTGGCCCAGCATTGACTCTAAATGGTCTAGATGGGACGAAATCAGACGCTAAGACTTCTCCATGAACCAGTGCTAAAGAGGATGCGGAAGAACCAATTAACAAACCTTCACCAAACTCTAGCATACTTGTAAGGTCGATACAAAACCNCTCACCAACTCCCCCGTTGTTAATTTCTGAAATTACACAATATTCTAGTTGTAAATTATCACTGGTAACTTCATGCATTACTGGTTCATTTTGTTTAATTTCTAATCTTTGTGCTTTGGCAATTTCAGCAGCGTCTATCATTGCCGGTTCTTGCTTGATAATTATCGCATCAACACCTTTCTCTAAGGCAAAGGCAATACCTTGAACATCATCAACTTGGCTCACTTTTACAGCCAATTTAGTGCCACTCCCCTCGCATTCTGAAATTAGGTTTTCAATTGGTATCATCTTCCAATCACTGAACTCTAATACTAGCCACTGAATTAACCCAATTTTGTCTCTTATTTTATGTTGTGATTCATTATTTGATATTTTAGCATAAACACCAATATTTGTTCCATTCTCAAAAATCAAATCCCCTTCTTGGTAAAGTGACTGTGATGAATTATTTGTTAAAAATTTATCAAATACCTTTGCAGGATGCTGCGGTATAGCAATGTTCCTGGAATCACACCAAACTTGCAAATTATATCCCTCAAAGTGAGCATTTTTCGATGGCTTGATCTACAGTCAGGCCTTTATGCACTATCATCACTAATGCTTTAGCTATTGAAGTGACCTNGGGGTGGGCAAAAATTTGACGACCCATGCACACGCCAGANCCACCAGCTTCCATAGATTCCTTAACCATGGTTAGAATTTCCCTACTATTGCCCGATGNCGGACCTCCTGCCACTAAGAGTGGTATAGGGGCTGATTGTGTGATTTTGCTAAAACTTTCTTTGTCGCCAGGCCATACGGTTTTCGCAGCATCACAGCCTAATTCAAAGGCGATTCTAGCAGCATGTGCATAACCATTGGTTGTGTCACCTTCCATTAATTTCACATTCTCTCCACGAACATATACCATGCCTAGAACTGGTACATTGTTGAGATATGCTTGTCGGGTAATTTGCCCCATCCGTTCAAACATCTTNGGCTCATTTTTACTTCCAATATTCAATTGACAGGATACTCCAACAGCGCCGCGTAATAGNGCTTCATCAACATCTCCTACCAGTACTTTGTTTGATTTATTCTTTCCACCGTGTCGGGTAGATGCAGATAGATGTGCTATCATACTAGTGTTGGTCCCCTTGCACAAGTTGCTGTAGCGANCTACTACACCTTTGTGCGCAACAATAACATCTACTTCTCCGGCAATCAAATCTAGGATAGTTTGTTCAATATTGGCCAATCCTTCGCAGGGGAAATCAGTCACTCCGTGGTCAATTGGCACCCAAACGCCTTTGCCGTTTGGGAGGACCTTGTCTAAAATATCCTGTTTCCCCATGTACTTGCCTATCGCTTCTATTTCTCAATACTTTGCATGATTCCTTAAAGTACGAAAATCGTTTTTGAAGATTATTACTTTCCCATAACAACCGATGCTTCAAAAGACTAGTTCGACATGGCTAGCAACATGGAACCAGTGACTATTATGACCATGGCGGCTTTAGGTGGCGGTTTCATGATTGGTGTCTGGTATATTTTGGTCAGAAGTGATGCTAAGTTGAACATGCGACCTGGTATGTCTGCAGAAGGTCTTAGGCAAAGTACTGGAGCACCAAGTTTTGGCAGAACCAAACAGGAAATCGATCGTAAACTAGCAATTGTGGAAACTCGTCGCAGACGTAGTGAAATCATCCAATCAAGACTTGCTGTGCAAGAAGCCGAACTAATTGCAGCACAGCGCTCTAGACAACTCGAGCAGGAAGCAAATAATGAGCGTAATCGTCGTGAACAAGATCGTCTTCGAATGGAAGAAGAGGANCGTTTGCGAAGAGAAGCTGAAGAAAACCGCTTGAAAGAACAACAACAGGAACAACGTCTCAAACTAGAAGAGGAATCTCGAATGGCCAATGAACGAGCTGATGAAGAGGCTCGCCTGCAAAAAGAAAGAGAAGAGTTGCGACAAGCAGAAATGGCCGCTTCCGAAGAGCAACGNCTAGCAGAACTCGAAGCAGCAAAATTACAAGAAGAGATGGAATCACGTGCAGCAGCAGAAGCAGCAATGTCAGAATTACAAGAAAGACTGAACAGGGAAGGTGCCATGACTGGCGACGTGCAAATATCATTAATGTGGGAAAATTTTAATGATTTAGACTTACATGTAGTCTGCCCATCAGGTGAAAGGATTCACGGAGGTAACAAACTTTCTCAATGTGGTGGGGAATTAGATGTTGATGCCAACGTAAGACCAGAAACAAAAAAACCAGTTGAGAATGTTGTTTGGCCTGGAGTTTCCGCTCCACCTGGCTCCTATCAAGTATATGTTCATCACTACAAAAAACACCGAAAGCGACGAACAAAAGATCCTACATCTTTCCAAATAATTGTCAACAATGTTGGTGATTATCGTGAATATCACGGAGATTTAACCCATGGCGACCCTATCACATTGGTTTGTCAATTTGATGTCCCTGACAGGGATGAGCAAGCAGAGAATGCCCAGCGCAGTTTGGAAGATCAAATGCGTTTAGAATCAGAGGAGTCGGCTAGACTAGAGGCTGAAAAGGAAGAAGAAGAANCCGCTAGACAAGCAGATATGGCAACTGCTGAGGAGCAGAGGCGGACCGAACTTGAAGCAGCCAGAGAAGCGGAAGAACTTGCATCAAAGCAGGCTGATGAAGCCGCTATGTCTGAATTACAAGACAGATTAGACAGGGAAGGTGCTCGTTCAGGGGATGTACAAATTTCATTGATGTGGGACAACTACAACGATTTGGATTTGCACGTACTTTGCCCGTCAGGGGAAAGAATTCATGGCGGTAATAAGAAATCAGAATGTGGCGGTGAATTAGACGTCGACGCAAACGTCAGGCCTGAGACTAAAAAGCCTGTTGAGAATGTAGTCTGGGATGATAACACCGCTCAACCAGGTGAATATCAAGTCTATGTTCACCATTATAAAAAACACAAGAAGCGACGTGCTAAAGACCCTACTAAGTTCAAAGTAATTGTCAATAATGTAGGTGACATGCTAGAATTCGATGGTGATTTGTCACATGGAGACCCGATCAAATTAGTCGCTCAGTTCAAAGTTCCTTCACAAGAGGAGCGAGATGCTAAAATTGAGGCAATTAGGATACAGTTAGAGAATTTTGGTTCAGACAACCTTGACGCGACAGAAGATGCAAGCGTATGATTACGACAATATGTCTTCTAAACGTCCTTCCAAATTTGCTTTATTGATTGAACGAGCTATTCTCCTTCCAGTGGACATGCGCTCTTCGTTGATATCTGAGTAAGGTGAACCACCAACAAACGGATTTGATCCTGCAACAATTCTTGCACTTATTTCAAATACTTTAAATTCTAATTTATCGGTAACTATGGTTTCAAGGCAGAATGGTCCAATCATCCCTCGACTCTTCTCTTCCAGTTCAAAGGATTCAGCAACAGTTCCTTCAGCCATTTCAAATGCTTTGGGCAGTAAAGACTCTCTAATCACTACAGGTTGGTTCCCGGTGACCACAAATGAAGGCTCAAGAGACATTTCTCGCAAATCTCTCAGTGAACCAAGTTTGTAAAATTCATCAACGTTTGATTCATCTCTTCTATCCATTGATAGTAACTCTAGTCTTCCTAGATTTTTACCCGCCATACTACCTTTTCCTTGGACTTGATAGCCATCAGTGGCAATCGGGTCAAAGAAAAAGTGCAAGTAATATCTACATCCTAAGACATACTCTTGAATGGTAAATTCTTCTTCAATATCGACATTTCTTCTAAAATCACGATAATCTCTAGCAATAAAATACCCTCTGCCGCCTTTTGCTCCGGCATATTTGACAATCACTGGTCCGTCAATGTCATGAGGGTCTTCAAGAACCTGGGGCATTTCACAGCCACCAGCTTCAAGCCATTCGCGTTGTCTTTGTCTACTACTTTCCCAGTGTAATATGCCTCGATTACCGAATGTAGGAACTTGAAGATTTCTGAAGTTAGTCGAACCTAGATATTCTACCAATGAGCCATGCGGGATGATTATNACATTCCGCTTTCGAAACCATTCTGCATAATCTAACATTTCTCGGTAGTCTTCTAGAATCAGCCATTCATCAGGATTTGCGCCAGGGAATGCTTGATAGAATTTTCTTCGGTTCTCTCCAACAGCGATCCCTAAGGTTCTAAATCCTTCTTTTCGCGCTCCATGAAGTATTTGTAACGAGGAGTGAGAAGCGACTACTCCAATTGTGAGATTGTCTAGGTCGTAATCCGCAAGCCAACTTGCGAGTGTGTCACTGTCTACGCCCATGTCAAGGGGTCAAGTATTACCTCTATGAGTATTATGGGTTTAAATTACTATTTTAGAGAAATTTTGCGTATTTGCAGATTTCCTAATTTCNTTATAATCATCTGATTNNACGGTCAAAGTTCAAGTCTTTAGTTAAGATGCGTATGACATGAGTGGCCACGAAGACAGCAATAGGATGACTTATGGTAATTACCTCAGGCTTGATGATATATTATCTCTTCAGGAGGGGCCGTTAGGTTATTCTCCTAAGCCATGTAATGATGAGCTTCATTTCATAATAGTCCACCAAGCTTTCGAGTTATGGTTTAAACTGGTTCTATCTGAATTGAAAGAGGTTCACGATTTGATGAATAAAGAGCATATAGAAGAAGGGGCAATGCCAAAAATAGTTCATCACTTGAAACGCGTATCATCAGTGTTTAATTTAATGTCGCAACAATGGAAAGTTATGGAGACCTTAACTCCTCAGGATTTCCTTTCCTTCCGTGACCGATTGGGTACTTCCTCTGGTTTTGAATCATGGCAATTGCGGCAAATAGAAACAATTCTTGGATTAGAACAGCAACAAAGAGAAGCCGGGATGGATCCTCTAAAACACATGGAGAGGTTAGCTAAAGAAGGCAAAATTTCCACGGATGTGTTGGTCGATTTTCAAGCAAGAATTAATTCACCTTCGCTTTGTGATTTGCTAGATAACTGGCTATCTAGGACACCAATAAACGGTTCTTTATCANCTGAATTAACCGATGAAAAGGTAATTGGTGAATATGTAGAAAACCATCTTGAAGCAATGTCTAAGCATAGCGAAACGGTAATTGAACACTTTTTATCAATCGGACATGGTGACGAATCGTCAATTAGACCACGAATGGAAAAATCTATTTCAGGTGCTAGAGATTTTTTGATTCAGGACGGTAAGGTTAACCGCTCAAGAGCAGGGCTATTATTCATTGAATCATACAGGGATTTGCCACTATTGTCTTGGCCTAGGACATTAATTGATTCATTTGTTGAATTAGAACAGGCGTTGTTGTTGTTCAGAAATTCTCACGCTAGGATGGTTGAACGGATGATTGGTCGCCGGATGGGCACGGGTGGTTCAAGTGGTGTTGATTATCTAGATGCAACTTTGAAGTATCGAATATTTGTTGATTTATGGACNGTTAGAACTATNTTAGTAAGGAGAGATTTACTGCCGGATGTCGCACTTCCCTCGTATTATGAGTTTAACTCACAATGATTATTATTATTCGTGAGGGTCAATATCAATTGGTATTAATTCATGGTCATATTCGAACAATGCTATTTTCAAAGGGTCTAGTACGAATCTAACCGAAGCTTCTTCAAATCCGTAGAGTGATATCAGTTCTTCTTTGAATGCTTCTCTAAGTTCATCCTCGCCAGCATAAAGCGGTGCACCCATCCCAATTTGAAGAGCTCTTGCTCCAATAATTCTTGCTCTTTCAAATCTAGTATGAAGTCGAATTGGCTTAACCATAATAATCACAACGACACGCAGTCGTGGTTAAGCGTGAGAGCGAGTGTTTTTGAATATAACCCTAGCATATATCGGTAAAGAATCTCTATTCGCCCTCGTCAGTATTCATGTTTTGCAGACCTTTCCACATAATTAATGCAGGTAATAAAGCAACAAATAACGCAATAAAGACCATAATTGCTAATTTTGGCGAATCATCGGATTTTGAGAGTATGCCGGTAGTTTGGTCTTCACTGTTGAAATCCATGTCTCCTGTGGGGCTTTGTGATAGGGAGGTCAGCACTCTTATTCCATCGGACTCTAATGTGAAGATTAAGCGACCCGTCCAGTTATCTAGCCAATCGGTAAGATTTAGTTGACTCTGTTCGTGATTTATTTCCATATAGTCAACAGCCAAATGTGATAGATTTCGATTATCAAACTCATGTGAGGTGGATTCTGTTTTCCAAATCTTCAGTGTGTAATTAGTAGAGGTATTCCAGTTTAACATTGAGTTACTAATATTCAATTCATTTATTCCAAAAAATTCAGTTTGATTCTTTGANAGGCTTTGATTCAATTCAGTGGCTTGTTTAGTACCTGTTAGCAACCCTTCACCGTNGATCACCAAAGATGGTATGAAAATTAATCTGAAATCTNTTTCATAGCGTTGATTTGAAAAATTCAGATAGCTATAGTCAAGTACCGATGGATGATGTTGGATGATGGCATATTTGGTTGTATCAATATTCTCTATTGAGACTTCAACATCCAAACATGGTTCACACCAATCAGCACCGTAGTACTCGATTAATTGCAATGGCCTCCATGCATGGCACACCTGCTCTTCTAAGCATTCTGAATCGATTACCATGACGTCTATTGTTTCTCCAAAAACAGTTGCTTGATTAGAAGTTACTTGTTCTTGTCCTTGGACAGTTACCATGCTGTTTAAACTACCTAGAACTATTATCAAAAGTACTACCATGGACATAGATTTATCACGACTTATTGGCTTAGTGAGTGCAAGGCATGTGTTCAAAAGGGGCACTCTACTCCAATGAATCATGCAACCCGCTTGGTGGCGACGCCCTTCAACCTTGCCGTTGATGATGTTGGTTTTTGCTATCTTGATAATTTCGTTTGGCGGCGCAATAAGGATTCACGATGCGGGAGAGTCTTGTCCTGACTGGCCTAAGTGTTTTGGAACCTACGGCTTTGATATTTCAGAACAAGAACAGGAAACTTATTGGGAAGAAAATCCTGAGGAAATAGATTCTAGAGGTATAGAACATAGATATACTGTCTTTGAGATATTCCTCGAATGGTTTCATAGATTCTTAGTTGGAGTAATTGCTATTCCTGTCTTACTTAATCTATACGTCTCGAAAAAGGGTATAGACCGGTATGGAAAGAACAACTTTTATTCTTCTGTGTTTATCACTGTGATGTTATTCATACAGGCAATTGCTGGAGCAGTGACCGTTTTTTATGACAATGCGGACTGGTCAGTGGCACTACATCTTTCACTTGCTTCAATCTTTACTGCTGCAATATTATGGCAATATAAACTAACCAGAGTTGTCGAAGGAGTGGGTTGGTCTTTCACCAAAGCTTCAACTAAGTTTGTGAATATTTACCGGAAAAAGTTTGATTTAATTGCCATATCTGTTTTGATTTTGTTGGTTTTAGGAGCATGGGTATCCTCAACTGCAGGTGGCCAATACAATCAGTCATGCTCAGTTGGTTTCCCTGATGCTTGGCCCCAATGTAACGGTGAAGTTCTCCCGTCTTTGGATAATTCAGGAATTTTAGTNCAAATGATTCATAGAATTGGCGCCCTATTAGTTGGTGTTATCTTGTTAATGTCATTACTAAAACTAAACCAACAAAAAGAAGATTACGATAATGCTGAGCCTTACTACAAAGCAATGCTATTTACCACGATATTTTGGTTTAGTAACTTACTAATTGGTGCGTCTTATTTGATAAAGGCAGAAATTGGCGAATTCCCTGAATGGATATCTCTATTACATTTGCTTGGCGGCGTCACAACATTCCTCGTAGCTGTTAGTGGGCCAATGATGTTCAGGCTTACGCATTACAAGGACGTTGATTGTGATGAGTGATTAGATGGGAGATGACAAAAAGTCCCCAAACCCTCATCCAGGATGGTTTACAGTTTTCGTTCAGTTGATGAAATTAAGAGTTATTGTTCTGTTACAAATCACCGCTATTTGTGCCATATTAGTGCACGATATGTTAGCAAGACACGGTCTAATTGACGTAGATAGGACTTGGTTTGACACCCTCTATGCTTGTGTAATTACGGTCGTTGGAGGTACACTCTCTGCTGGAGGGTCAAATTCGATTAATATGTGGTTTGATTCTGATATCGATNAACACATGCGTAGGACTCAAAAAAGACCTGTGCCCCAAGGGCACATTTCACCCAATGGAGCATTAATTTTCGGACTAATCATCGCAATAACNGGCTCATCAATATTTTTCTTGGTTAGTTGGAAAGCCGCTTTTTGGTCATTCTTTTCTGTTGCTTTCTATGTCTTGGTTTACACTATGTGGCTAAAGCGAAAAACACCACAAAATATTGTGATAGGCGGTATTGCAGGCTCAACTCCTCCCTTAATCGGGTGGGCAGTAGCGGCAGCAGATTATACTAACAACATGAATCCGTTAGACTTAGGCTCGCCCATCCCTTGGATGCTTTTTGCCTTGATTTTCTTATGGACACCTCCCCACTTTTGGGCTTTAGCTCTCTATCGTTCAGGGGAATATGCTAAGGCAGAAGTTCCAATGATGAATGAAGTCAAAGGAGCAAAATATACCATTAAGCAGTCTAAAATTTATTGTATCTTGTTACTTATGTTAGGCTCTGTGCCTTGNTTTTGGCCGGAGTCCGGTTTGCCCTTGCTATGGGCTTTTGTTGCAGGTGGTCTAACTTTGTGGTATTCTATGTCAGTTTGGGCAATTGACCCAGATGAGCCGTTTGATGACAATGGTAGAATGCCCAAAGCAGCTAAATCATTTTTTAGATCTCTATACTATCTAGGCTGGATGTTTTTGCTACTAGTCATAATATGTGCAATTCCTCCAGATTCTCTGGGATATCTTGGTCCTTTGTCACAAAACTAGGCCATTTTAGTCAACCGTCATATTCATGACTAGTTCTAAATTGGGAAGACCAATTGCGGCAGTCGCATAGCCTGGCCATTGCGCTGGATTGCTAATCCAGTGGTGTCTCACCTCGGGAGTTCGAATCTCCCCTGCCGCGCCATCATTCGAAAAAGTNATCAAATTCATTTGCCATCGATTCAGCAGCCTGTCTTCTTTTACGAGCGCTGATNACNTTTCTCAATCGCTTGAAGCGTTTAGAGATTAATGCAAGCATGATAATTCCTATACAGAGCACAATTAGAGTTACCAATCCAGCCACTTTGAATGCATCTTCTTCCATATTATCGGAAAAATCACCCAACCACTCGTTACCTAATGGTGGTTCAGGTTCAGGTTCAGGTTCCGGTATTAGATGCTGGTTAAACGCCCACCAATCATCTTCAACTAGCACCCTCTCAACAGTAGGTGAGGGATAGAAAGCGATAGTTCTTTCATTGCCGAATTTATCGACAGGGGCCAAAATGTAGTAGAACACCTTACCTGGGCGTATCTCTGAATCATTAAGTCCGTCTTGGCTGAAAGAAAATTGTGAGCCTTCTTCTGGTGATATATTTTCCAGTATAGGTTCGATAAAGTATAAATCGATTGATTCTGGCTTTTGCTCGATTCTGTAAAGGTTCCAAGTTTCATTCTCTTCTCCAACAAGCCAATTCCACTGCAACTCAATTGTATAACACATGTTCCAGTTCTTTAAGATGTCATAACATGCTGAGTCGTTACTAAAGATGGATTGGTGCGAGAAACCTCCAACAACAGATATTGGTGGTGTTGAATCTCCNCATACAAAATTAGCATTACCATC
Source organism: Methanobacteriota archaeon (assembly GCA_002726395.1). GTDB lineage: Archaea > Thermoplasmatota > Poseidoniia > Poseidoniales > Poseidoniaceae > MGIIa-L1. The sequence continues at coordinate 14,215 of PBTA01000030.1, forward strand.
GGCGTCTGTCGTGACTGAAGATAGGTTGTAGAAGATATTGCCAATTCGATCTACTGGTNTGATGGCATAGGATGAGCAGAATCCATCAGGAGTGACAGATTGGTCNAACCAACTTGAGTCATCTATGTCGATGAAATCAACCAAGTTATTGGCAGTGAGTGATTCCCATATGTTCTGGTCATATTCAGTATCAGTTGTGGGGAAAACCGTTCCTCCAAATGAGGGTACGATTCTTTTGTAAATATTCCAACCAACAGTATAATCTGAATCATAATCTCCTGTNACAGTCCATTGTAAACTCATTTCTCCGTCAGCAGCAGGGGATGCAGAGAAGTTTTCAGCTTGGACTTCAGGGAACTCTAAAACGCCAATTAGTAATACTGTCGTAGGGTTGTAGATGTTTAATGTTATCTTATTATCATCGTAAGAGATGTTATTGTAATCGCTGAATAATTCCCAAGTATTGTCTGTTTTTGAGTCTAATTTTCGGACTTCGACGGTTTCATACGGGATATTTGTCGGCAATATTTGGTCTACATTTAGTACTATTTCTATACCATTTACGCCGTCAAAGACAGATTGATTTGTTTGCTCATTGACTAAATTGAAACTGTAGAGGAGTAGTGGAGACTTTCCACCGCCAACGCCATAAGAATCGCCGATTGTTGGTAGATTTGCTTCGTGAGTAATTTCGATATTTTCGATATTTGTTATAGCGGATGCGGTAAAGTACGGTGGTTCTGAGAAGTCTATTTGTTTAAGTATAGTAAATTGTACATATACGCTTTCTGAATTTCCAAAAAAGTCTCTTGCTGTAAGCTTGAATTGATGTGTACCTAGGCCATAATCACTTGTGTCAACTACCAATGAACTATCGTAGCCAACGTTGATTAATCCAGAGTATAGCCAAGTGTAATTTATTGGTCCCGGCGCTAATATATTAGTGAAACCATTAACTGTAATNTNTTCATTATCGGTGTACCATGCTTTTTCATTTTCNACGATTAAATAGGCGCTAATTTGCGAAATTAAAATATTTGTAGTTTCGACAATCTCGTTGTTGATGGGATTAATATCCGTGAGTTCGCCCAATGAATTAGGAGCGGTTACTCTCAAGATTAGATTATTTCCTTGTACCATTATGTCAAATAGACAGTTGATTGACTGACTTGGAGCTAATTGACCAATTAAGCAGGTGGACTCGTCTAATTGTTGATTCTGATTATTATTGACAGTCATGGTAATTGTCAAGTTGAAGAGAGTCTTATTGCCTTGATTTGAAATCTCTGCGGTTAACATATTTTCTCCGTAGAGATAATTTGAATCGATAGGGTTGTGACTTGGATACATATTGTCGATTTTNATATCTAATTCAGTGTTTATTGTAATCACAATAGTGTTTACATTGTTGCTTTCAATNAAGTCCGAATAAGGCTCTCCAGTTGAATTAAAAACTCCGTATTTAAGATTNTAAGTGCCATCTGTATCAAAAGAAAACGTCGGCAAAATTTGTTGATAAGAGCGATAAAAACTAAACTTTGGGAACTCGGTTTCGTTAAGATATTCTTCGCCGTGAAGCATTGAGTTGTTGAGATCCCATAATTGCCATCCAATGCTGGCGTTTAATTGACAACTAGCGCAGATGTTTGCGCTTCCAGTGTATTGTAAACTGTAATTAGTGTCCTTGTTGAGAATTGTGTTTCCTTGATAGATTGAAGTTTCATCCAATCCTGAGATTATATCTTCACCAGCCTNGACACTCAAATCAGTGAATTCTCTGGTAGAATTAATTTGTATCGAAAGGATGTCATTACTAGGATTAAAGTCAAATTGGTCGAATTGAAACAGAACAGTCAAAGTAGAATTAAANCCGTTTGGATAGAATTCAGTCCCAGAGTAAAATGTATCATTTTCTCCAGGCAATAGNGGGTTTATGTCGATATATCCACTTTCAGTAGCGGTGTTGATACAAGTATTTGCAAGTTTGACGCCCTCGCAAACATACCAATTTACAATTCGAGGTGTTGATTGCAAAGAGTCTAAATTTTCAATATCTACTGAAAAAGTACTAGAGGTATATGCGGGGATTAAATCATCTGCTGCTGGACTTGAGCCAATTATTGATAAATCTCCGTTAGATGATGCNTGAACTCCAACAATCAAGTTTGGCGAGAAAAAGGCGACAAAAATCATGAAAAGTACGGTGTTAAGTGAGATTTTTTGTACAAAATTCTGTTTAGCAACTACCTCATCCATGTAACCTCCTCACAATTGACATTCAAAGACTCATCGCTTCAAGACGCTTGAAAATGTCTAAAATTAAGTATTTGTCAGATTCCCATCCGGCAAACTCTTGAATCTGTTGCTGCTGGCACATACATGGTGTCAACCCCAAACTCATCAATTAGAAAAGATGATGCAGGTATGACGGCAGTGATTGAATTTCTCTCAGCATTCACCTTGTTTTTGATGATATTGACCGCTTTTTTATCACTTGCGCAATTGGAAATGGGCTCNAATGACACCTCAGTAGACCGACTAGATCGTTCAGCAGCACAAGGGGTAGATCGCTTAACATCTGATGAGGGTTGGTATGTACCTATGTTTGAGGATGGATCATATGATTATCAAAATTCAACATCTCAATGGCATCAAAAATCGCTTGAAGAATTAAACTCTGGTGTTGTGATGGCGGGTTTAATGAATGGCTATTTAGTAGATTTTGATAGAATATCTGCTCTGCACAATGTAACTGAAGGCAGCCTTTTATCTGGTTTGGGTTTGAGTGAATCATTTAGCATTTACTTAAGCATAAAAATTACTGAAAGTGATATTCCCATAAGAGACGGGCTAGTATTGTTTTCTGGCGGCACGGAAAGAGGCACTGCGTCAGCATCTTCAACTGCNTTCAAAGAACTACAAACAGGGTCAGAAAAGATTTTGATTATTTTAGAGGTTCACAATGGGGGCAGAAGTACNAATGATTTAATACTCACAGAAATAAGCCCACGCTCAATATCTGGAGCCCCTGAATGGCTTGAAATGTATAATCCAAATGACTTTGCCATTGACCTTAAAGGTTGGAGTTTATCTCATATATCTCCAAATCTAAACAGCAATGTATTGTTGACAGAGGGCGTTATTTCTGGATTATCTACNACAGTTATGACCGGTGATCCTAGTTCGCAAGATGTCGGTTTAGCCGANCATGTAATTGATTTNGGNGGGGAAGGTTTNCTNGGAGTCGGTCAATTGAATTTACTTGATGATGGTGGGGGGGTAGTGATCCTAAGTTATACCCAACTAAGCGAATTCCAACCATTTGAGGTAATGAGGGTCGAATGGGGTGGAGATTCTGGGTTTTTCCTTACCCCTAGCCAATCATTGGAATATATGCCTCCAATCTTTCCACCCACTCAACTCGATTGGCAGATTTCATCATCACCAACCCCTGGAATTGTCAATTTGGGTTGATTTTATCGACTACAATCCGATTGAATAATCGGATGCTTCATGAACCTCAGCGCGTTAGGGGTGTCGTTCCCCATGCAACCAGTTGGTATGTACTCCCGTGACCGATGCGTAACAGGAGTGCATGGGCTAGATGAGATTTTACGTGGTGGAATCCCGTACGGGTCTACAGTTCTTGCTGCCGGAACTTGCGGTTCAGGAAAAACAACCTTGGGAATGGAATTTCTTGTTCGTGGCGCCAATGCTGGTGAGGCATGTGCGCACTTTACCGCAACAGAGCCGTCAGTAAAGCTATTGGAAAACATACGTCAATTCGGCTTTTTCGATATGAAAATGGTTGATACAGGATTGATCAACGTTTTTGACATGGATGTNTTGTATTCATGGCTTGGATTGGAAAAAGCATCNTTTGANTTAGATGANGTTCACTCGCTNATCAAGTCTATTGTAGANATTGTCAATACTATTGGGGTAACAAGACTGGTAATTGATTCNGTCACTACATTGTGCTACAAAATCAAATCGGAACANTTGATCAGAGATTTCTTGTTCACTCTTGGTAAGAAACTCGCAACACTTGGTTGCACAACAATCCTAATTGCTGAAATAACTTCTGCCACAGAAAACGCTCATTGGTCATCATTTGGTGTTGAAGAAGCAATATGTGATGGGATCATCGTTCTTGGCGATATTGAACGCATGGGTCACTTATTGAGATTTTTACANGTGGTAAAAATGCGTGGGACCTCTCATAGCAGGGCAAAACATGCAATTGAACTAACGCCTTTGGGTGTTATGCTGACTCCAATGCTCAAGTGGGGCGCAATAAGTGACAATTTGAATAGATGGGGTTCGTGAGATGTTTGAATTAGATCAAGGAATTGCCGATCAGTTGACTGAAGTATCCCTGAACAGTTCAGTTCAAGTAAGGTGCGGCAATTCNAATTCTTTTATGGTTACAGCAAGTACGCTAATACCTCTATTGCAAATGTTTGAGATGAANGGTGTTTACATCTCTGCAAGCCGAGGTGCAGCTGAAGTAATCCAAGGTTTTGAGTCAGTTGGGATTGATGTNTCTCAAATTCAATTCATNGACTTAGTCTCATCTGGAATCNTGGGTGGCACTAACATTCCTTACAATAATGTCCATTTTGTCGATAGCCCGATTATGCTCGAATCAATCCTTCTTAGAACCCTTTATATCCTAAAAACAAATCAGTCTGAACGAAATTTTGTCTTTATCGATAGCGTTAATGCCCTGGCTATTTACAACGAAGATAGAATGCTGGCTGAGTACCTTCATACCTTCATTAACACCTTTAGGCAACAAGATGTTCTTTCGGTAATATTGAATGTACCCGACCAGACACCTCCTCTGGTATTATCAAATCTAGATTTATATTGCACTGATTTAGTTGATAGAGGTCAAGTAGTAATACATTGAGGCGTGGAATATGGCTAAAGATGTACAATTTGATTCTGAAGATGAGGAATTCTTCGGCAGCGTAGGTTCCTTTGGTGTACCAAAATTCGATAATGAAATGCGCGGTGGTGTGCCTAGAGGATTTACTATGATTGCATTTACTGATATTGGCTCTGGAAGTGAGTTATTCGCCAAGCAATTCGTTTCTCCAGCAGAAGAAGCCGAGAATACTATATACATATCAACCAATGAAGGTCAAGCAGAAATAGTCCGTATTTTCCAAAAATACGATTGGCCATTGGATATAAATGTTAGAACAATCGGTGAGGAATATAATTCTAACGTTTTGGAAAAAGAACTTTTAGCAAGTAGGTATCGTCTTGAAGGCTTTAGATTGGAAGATATTCAAAGACTTGCACAAACAAGATTTGTTGAGGAAAGCAACCAAGATTACCTCACTGAAGTTACCAACGAAGTGATGGCTTTAGGGCCTTATTTTAGGGCTGTTCTAGACAGTTTGGACTTCTTCTTGCAAAGAGACGATCCAGCAAGAGTTATCGCTATGGTTAGAATGCTCCAAGCACACGCTCAATTGTATCGTGGCCTGCTGTTTATTTCAGTATCCACTGACGGACTTTCACCAAAAGTGAAGCAAGAATTGTCCTCAATAGCAGACATGGTATTATCATTTCAAGTAAGGACTGTTGGTACCGATTTTGAAACTTCAATGATTGTGTCGAAGTTTAGAAACGCACCAGAAAACCTGAAAATCTTAGTTTTCAGAGTAACTCCAGAAGAAGGTATCACTCCAGAAACCGTCGAGCGTATCGCTTGAAATTCCAACGATATGTCCAAAGAGGGCGGGCTTGAGGGCATGACATGGCAAGCCGGAGTGCTACAGGTGGCTACGACCCGTCAGGTATCGACCTTGATGAGTGGGAGATTTTGGAATCTCAACTTGAAGAATCGATTCCAAACTACGACCGAGTTAATCGTTTGATGACATTTGGACAGGACAAAGTATGGCGTAAAAATGTTCGAGGCCATGCTGAAACAGGCATGAAAGTTCTGGAAGTTGGCTGTGGTCCAGGTTCCTTTGCCGAAGACATAGTAGGCGTTGATTTGACTTGTTTGGACCCCTCTCCAGAAATGCTTAAGGTTGCTAAGAGAAGAGTTGANNTGGCAAGAAAAACTCGCGGAGAATCACCAGCAGATTACGTACAAGCTATCGCAGAATCAATACCATTGCCAGATAATTCCTATGATCGAGTGTTTTGTTTGTTCTCTTTTCGTGATTTTCAAGACAAGGAAAAAGGGCTTGCAGAAATTCTAAGAGTTCTAAAACCCGGTGGCCAATTGGTCATTTGTGATGCTGGTAAAGCCAATTGGGTGCATGGTTTTGCCGGCAGAATCTGGATGTCAACAGTAGTACAGCTCATGGCGCGATATGTTACCAAAAAGAAAGATCATCCTTGGAAAGGTTTGGCCAAAACCTATTCCCATTATGGTACTAATCGATATTATCGTAATTTGATGAAAAAAGTTGGCTTTCAGAGGGTTCAGGGAAGGCTGTTATGGCCATTTGGCATGGCCAGTAGATTTAGAGGATGGAAGGCAGAAAAATAGTCGCGTGACCTGTTTTGCGTAATTTTTGAGCCTTAGCAAAATCATTACACTCATAAACCCCCTCTAATTGGCCTTTTCTGTAGGTGATGAAGTTGAGTATGGCTGAGGTTCTACGCAAAATCAAGCAAACGGAGAGNGAGGCCGCAAGACAACTGTCTGCCGCAAAGGATGATGCTAACAAAATTGTGTCGGACGCTCGAAAAAAATCAACTGAAATCGTCAACAATGCAGCGGACGACTCAGTATCAAAAACTCAAAGCACTCTAGATGGAGCAAGGAGCAAAGCCTCAAAAGCCGCAGAAAAGGTTATGTCAGAAGGTTCAACAGAAGTTGATGCGATTAAATCAACGGCTGGAAAGAATCAATCAAAAGCAGTAGACCATCTACTCAAAACAATGTCTTCTTTGTAGGTGTTTTACATGTTTGAAACAGCTGATATGTCCCGACTAACCGTTGCGGCACCAGTTGGTAAAATCGAAGACGTATTACGCACATGCGCAAGTCTTGGATGNGTTCATATTGAAGAATATGGCAACTTCGAAGANGGGATTGGAGTTGGTAAATCAATCAGTACCGATAATTCAGGCCANATCAGCCAGTTGCTCACCAAGGCAAGAGCGCTTCAATCGGAGNTAAAAGCAACCAATACAAACGGGGCAAAATCTGNTGGAGAAGCCGATAAACTCACTATGTCGATGGGCGATAAAATNGACTCAGCCCTNGCCATGGTCGACCAAATTAGAGACGCACAGTCTGATATATCCAATTTAGATGAACGTATCAAAGCACTCACCAGAGTGGAGCCACTCGGGATNCCGCTTGAACTAATGAGTGGATTTGAAGGGCTAGAAGTTTACATTGCTGAATCTGCTAAAGCCTCCAAAGCACATGTTGTATTTGCCGACATGATCTCTGAAATAGAATTACAAACAGCCTCAGGCATCATAGCAGTCGCATGCAAAAGTTCTGATGGGGCCGCCGTCCAAATTGGACTTAGCGAACTTGGCGCAAAGCCAATTCAAATTCCCCCCGGCGAAGGCTCTCCAAGCGAAATGATTGCTAGTGCAAAATCAAAAGTTGCAGAATTAGAATCATCTATCACAAGTTGCGAAGACAAACTAGAGAGTTGGGGGAAATCCAATGGCAGAGATTTAGTAATCTTACTCGAACACCTAGAGAGGGAAGAATCCATCTACACAGCCCCAACTCTTCTTGCAGTAAGTAACCAAGCATTTGTCCTTGACGGATGGGTTCCTACAAGCGATAAAGATACTGTTCACAAAGCACTNAAAGCAAAGGCATCCCACGTTTCTATAGAAAAATATGAANCCCCGCATCATGGCCATGGGCATGATGAGGAAGGTGCACACGACTCTGAAGAGGTCCCTAAAGAATTAATCATGCTCTCTGATTATCTAACCGAGAAAAACATCTCAGTGTTCCAATTCTTTAGAAGTATGGACTTAGACGATTCGGGTGAGTTAGAGTTTAGAGAAATTGAATCTGCTATGAAAAAGGCCGACATCCCTGACATGCCGCCCCTAAACATGGCAAAATTCCTTGCTGCCATAGATTTGAACAGAGACGGCAAAATCAATCTTCCAGAATTAGATTTGGCAATTGGCACAATCAGAGTCGGAAAGCACCACTTAAGCGAACACCATGACGATACAGAGCCGCCAATCAAATTTGAAAATGGCGATATTTCAGAACCATTTGAATTGCTAGTAGACTTGGTTGGAAGGCCAAAATATGGCACATTTGATCCTACCTTGTTGATGACCGTCACATTCCCACTATTCTATGGTATGATACTAGGCGATTGGGGTTACGGTCTAGTATTGTGTGCCTTAGCAGCATACCTCGGCACCAAACCTTTCGCCGCAGATCCACTAGCTAAAAACGGCTTGACAATCCTCAGATGGATGGGTATTTGGTGTATTATATGGGGCTTAATTTTCGCTGAAGGATTTGGCTTTGTTTGGGATGATACAGGTCAGCTTGGTTCGTCATCACCATTTGCTGGAATATATGCTTGGACATATAGCAATATCCATGTTCCTGGGGCGCTAGCAGACCTGCTCGGTATGGGCGGACTACACGTCCCATTCCATAGAGCAACAGTTGGCGGTGGGCTGCAAGAATATGTGGTGCTGTCCGTATATGTAGGGGTCGCACACATCTTCTTAGGATTAGTAATTGGCTTGGTGACTGTGTTCAAAGCACACGGTGCAGCAGCAGCTTACTTCGAGAAAGGTTCGTGGATTCTTATCTTAACCGGTGGTACAATGCAGGCTAGGAATATGGTTATGGGTTACAATGACTTGTTTGAAATCCAAATTTGGTCATTCTTACTAATTATTGGACTAATTAGTCTAATCATCGGACTGGCTATTTTTGAGAAATTCGGCTGGGTGGGTGGCATTATCATGGGCCCAATAGAAACTTTCGGCCTGCTTGCCAATACGCTTTCTTATCTTAGAATAATGGGTGTCGGTGTGGCTGGTGTTAAGATTGCTGAAGTATCGATAACTATGGGTTGGGAGAAAATCGGTCCTGCAATTGAATCAGGCGANATACTGACCGTGGTATTGGGATTAGTAATGTTTGTACTAATCCAACTTTTTGCCATTGCTTTGGGTATATTATCTCCTACTATTCACGCCGTCCGTCTACACTTTGTAGAATGGATGGGCAAATTTTACGACGGAAGCGGGAAGGCATTCTCCCCACTTGGCGGTCGAACTCTTCACGTGGAGAGTGAATCATAGTCCATCGGACAAAATGGAGGTAGCAATAAATGAATAAGAATACCCTGAAAATGAGCCTAAGAACACTGATCGTATTGTTGGTAGTAACCCTGGTTGCCCAAGGTGTTGCAGCACAAGATGCAGCAGCAGCAGACGACAACGACATAAACGGAGATATCGGCATGATAGGTGTCGGTCTAGCACTTGGTCTTGCGGCCATTGGTGCCGGTTACTCACAAGCAGCAATCGGCAGTGCCGCTGTAGGCATGCTAGCGGAAGACGGAAGCAAATTTGGTGTCGCACTAATCTTCACCGCTTTGCCAGAATCTATCGTTATCTTGGGCGCATTGCCATTGTTCCTTCAGTGAACATTTAACTTTGACAGTCTAGATTACTGTTGGAGAAAATGGAGGAATAAGTATGACGCTCGAAACATTGGCCAAAGACATTGCTGCATCTGCTAAAGCAGATGTTGATGCGATACTGAAGGAAGCCAAGACTGAAGCAAAGCAGATTATCAATGATGCAGAAACCAAAGCCTCTGGAATTACTGACGAAGCTAACTCGCGTGCTGAACGTGAAGCATCTCAGATTTCTAGAGAAGTTGTTGCTAGCGCCAGACAAGCAAATCAAAAGGCCATATTAATCGCCAAAAGAGAAGCAATGGATAGCACACATGCAGCAATTAAGGAACAACTAGCCGATCCCGGTTTCAAGGGACGAGCAAGTATGCTGAAATCGTTGATGTCTAAAGCTAATAAATTAGCATCAGCAGACTTTGTAATTAGGCCTGTTGAAGTGGATAAAAAAGCGCTAAGTGACTTGAAAGGTAAAAGGAAAGTTGGCGAGTCTGTTGACGGACTTGGTGGTTTTATTCTTGAAGCTGCGGATGGTTCAGTATCCTATGACATGAGATTTGACACAATGCTAGATACAGCTTGGGCAGACTCTTTGTCNGAAGTTAACAAAATATTATTTGGATGAGGTGGAAATTTGGTTGCTAACACTGCATATGTCGCTTCGAGAGCAAAATCTCGAAGGAAGAAACTTGCAGATTTGGCGCGTATGCGTCAGTTAATCAATCAATCCACAGATCAGCTTACTTCATCAGTAAGTAACATGGGTTACTCTGATGAGGTGAATCTGTATGCAGGTAAATTAACTGGTGCAGATTTAGTTGAAGCCGCTCTTACCCACAATCTGGAATCTGAATTAGATAATATTCTATCTATGTGTAATGGTAANATTCGTGGTGTAGTAGAAATTTACACATCAAGATTTGAATACCAAAACGCCAAGGTAGTTCTAAGGTCAGTGGTTAATGAGGTCTCCTTGGATAAGNTCTCTAATTCGATCTTACCAGACTTGAATGAAATTAACACCCCATGGCTAAAAATAATTGAAAACTCTGATGATTTGCGTTCTGCAGTATTGCAAATGCGCAGGAAATCATTCGGCTCTGATCTTAAATCACTGCCAGAAGATTCTAGATTGTCAGATTATGAAGATGCTTTAGACCGCCATTACTACAAATCAGCAATTAAGTCATTGAAGGCAAATAATCCAGCAACTAAATACTTGCGAGACTATCTCGCAATGGAAATAGATCACCGTAATATGCTGAACATACTCGAAGCTAATTCAATCGGTATAACTTCGGAAGAAACCGCAAGCATGCTTATTCCTGGCGGAAAAATATTGCCAACTAGGTCTTTTTCAACGATTGCTGCCGGAGGCCGCTCAGCGTTAATGGATGTCTTAAGAGCCTCTTCGAGATTCGACATGACACACTTTGAAACACTGCTTGAACAAGTTTCTAACTCAAGAAGCTTAGATTCAATCGTCACTTGGTTTAAGGAAAGGGAATATAAGTTCATGAAAAAGATGAGTTATCTCCACCCCATTTCCCCGTTACCAATTGTCTACTATGTTGCCATGAAGGTGCAAGAAGTAGCTGATTTGAGAATTATTGTAAGAGGAAGATTTGCCGGTTTACCGCCGGAAGTGCTCGAGGCGCACATACTGTGAGGTGTAATTATGGAATTTTCAGTAGTAGGTTCACAAGAATTCACTTTGGGATTCCAACTTGCCGGAATTTCAAACACTTTCAACCCAGAGACAGAGGATGAGATGATATCTCAACTAAAATCTCTGTTAAATTCAAAAGACGTAGGGATTATCGTGGTCGACTCCGCGATAATACCAACCCTACCTGAGAGATTGAGAAATCAACTCTCTACATCAGTAACCCCTACTGTTTTAGGAATTGGAACAGAAGAGGATACAACTTTGCGAGATACAATTCGTAAAGCAATAGGAGTCGATTTATGGAAATAAATTCCAACAAGGAGGAAAAAATATGAGTAATGAAGGAGTAATATATCGAATATCCGGTCCTGTAGTGACCGCTACTGGAATGAATGCAGCTATGTACGACGTNGTCAGAGTTGGCGATGAAGGTCTGATGGGTGAAGTTATCGAACTTCACGGCGATAAGGCTGTAATCCAAGTTTACGAAGACACGTCTGGAATACGCCCCGGCGAGCCAGTTTTGAATACTGAGGAAACACTCTCAGTATCTCTGGGACCCGGCCTTTTGACCCAAATTTATGATGGGATTCAAAGGCCATTGGCGACGCTTGAGGAAGTAATGGGAGTATTCATAACCAGAGGTGTTGATGCGGATGCTTTTGATTTGGAAAAGAAATGGACTTTTGAACCAGTTGTTGCCAAGGGTGACGATGTTGCTAGTGGTCAAGTAATCGGACACGTACAAGAGACTGAAACGATTGTACACAAAATCATGGTGCCTCCGGGTAAAAGTGGTAAGGTAAAATCAATCAAATCAGGTGACTTCAATGTCACTGAAACCGTTTGTACTCTTGATGATGGCTCGGACCTTCAAATGATGCAAAAGTGGCCGGTAAGGTCNCCCAGACCATTCCGCCAAAAGTATGCACCAGATACTCCCCTGGTTACAGGCATGAGAATTCTTGATTTCTTATTCCCCTTAGCAAAAGGAGGAGCAGCTGGTATTCCTGGTCCATTTGGGTCTGGAAAGACAGTTACTCAACAATCACTTGCAAAGTATTCAGACGCCCAACTTGTTGTCTATATTGGATGTGGTGAAAGAGGAAATGAGATGACTGAAGTTCTTGACGAATTCCCGCATCTAATCGATCCAAACACCGGTAAACCATTGATGAACAGAACTGTTATGATTGCTAACACATCAAATATGCCTGTTGCTGCACGTGAAGCGTCAGTTTACACAGGAATTACCATTGCTGAGTACTTTAGAGACATGGGTTACGANGTTGCATTGATGGCAGACTCAACATCTCGTTGGGCTGAAGCAATGCGTGAAATTTCATCCCGTCTAGAAGAAATGCCTGGTGAAGAAGGATATCCTGCATACCTATCTTCTCGTATTGCAGAGTTCTATGAACGTGCAGGACGTGTTGAGACACTCAACGGCGACGATGGGTCTGTAACTGTAATTGGTGCTGTTTCTCCACCTGGTGGAGATATTTCGGAACCTGTATCACAAGGTACCCTAAGAATTGTCAAGGTTTTCTGGGGTCTAGATGCTGGATTAGCAAGACAACGGCACTTCCCTGCTATCAACTGGCTAAATTCCTATTCACTTTACCCACAAAGTNTAGATCAGTGGTTTAGAGACAACATTGCCCAAGACTTCCCAGAGATAAGGACTCAAATTAGCGGTTTATTGCAAATTGAATCTGAATTGCAAGAGATTGTTCAATTAGTTGGGTCTGATGCACTGCCAGTAGATCAACAACTAACCCTTGAAGTCGCTAGAATGATTAGAGAATTTTTCTTACAACAAAACGGATTCCACGAAGTTGATGCCTATTGTGACATCAATCTGCAATATAAAATGGCCAAAGCAATTCTCTCATTCCAAGAGGCTGCAAAGTCAGCAATGGCATCAGGTGCGCAACTAAATGATGTGGTCAATATTCCAGCAAGAACCGATTTGATGAGAGGTAGATTTGAGAAAGGCTACATCGACGAAATCGATACTATGGTAACTGCAATGACCGATGAAATTGCCAATACCGTGGAGGGTAACTAGGAGGAATTATCATGAGTGGAAAAGAATATAGAACAATTACCGACGTTAAAGGACCTCTGGTCTTCTTGAACAAAACCGAACCTGTAGCATTTGGCGAGATTGTAACAATAAGACTTGCAGATGGTTCAATGAAAAATGGCCAAGTACTGGATACTTCTGATGAGTTAGTTATCGTTCAAGTGTTTGAAGGGACAGCTAAAATCAACCGAGAATCTGGTGTAACTTTCATGGGTGACGTTTTCAAACTACCAGTTAGTACTGAACTAATCGGTAGAATTCTTGACGGTGCAGGTAGGCCAAGAGATGGCGGACCATCGATCGTCGCTGATGAAAACGCAGATATTATTGGTGCTGCTATTAATCCTTACAGTCGGCAAAGTCCTCACGACTTTATTCAAACTGGTATCTCTGCTATTGATTGTTGTACAACTCTGGTAAGAGGACAGAAGTTGCCAATTTTCTCAGCGTCTGGTTTGCCACACAATGACATTGCTCTGCAAATTGCTCGTCAAGCAAAGTTGAAGGGTTCAGATGAAGAATTTATTGTTGTGTTCTGTGCTATGGGAATCACCGCTGAAGAATACAATTTCTTCAGGTCTGACTTGGAGAGAACTGGAGCGCTAGAAAATGCGGTTTTGTTCGTTAACCTTGCAGACGACCCTGCAGTCGAGCGAATTATTACGCCTAGGTTGGCACTAACTGCTGCGGAATACCTCGCATTCGAGAAAGATTATCACGTACTTGTTATCTATACAGACATGACAAACTATTGTGATGCACTAAGACAAATTGGTGCTGCTCGAGAAGAAGTTCCTGGACGGCGTGGTTACCCTGGTTACATGTATACTGATTTGGCTATGCTATACGAGCGTGCTGGNATTGTTAAGGGCAAGAAGGGTTCCATTACCCAATTCCCAATTTTAACGATGCCTGGTGACGACATTACGCACCCTATTCCGGACCTTTCTGGATATATTACCGAAGGACAGATTGTTATTTCAAGAGAATTACATCAACAAGGTATCTATCCACCAATCAATGTTCTGCCATCACTTTCTAGATTGATGGGTTCATGTATTGGTGAAAAGACTACTAGGGAAGATCATAAATCAGTTTCTGACCAAATGTACGCTGCTTATGCTCAAGGTCGAGAGCTTAGAGGTTTAGTAGCAATTGTTGGTGAGGATGCACTAAATGAGAGAGACAAGCAATTGTTAGACTTTTCAGGAGTATTTGAAGATAAATTCCTGCGCCAAACAAGAGACGAAGACCGTTCGATTGAAGAAACACTTGATTTGTGTTGGAATTTAATGTCCTCTATTGACACCAAGTATCTTGTTAGGTTAGACCAAAAGTGGATTGAAAAGTATCACCCAGAAAATAAAGAGTGAAACAGGAGAGATATTCATGGCATTGGACATTAAACCAACCCGCAGTGAATTAATCAAACTTAAGTCTAGAATAAAGCAGACCAAAAATGGTTACAAACTGCTGAAAATGAAGCGAGATGGCCTGTTCCATGAATTTAGGCAACTCCTTTCTGAAATGATAAAAGCCAAACGCGAGTTGACAGATTCATACAGATTGGCTAAGCAGAGAATTGACTTGGCTAACGCAATTGATGGCGGACTAGCAGTTAGGGCTGCAGCAATTGCCAATAGCGCTCACCCAGAAGTTGAAGTTGAACGACGCAATATCATGGGTGTAGTTGTACCAAGCGTTAGTGGAACTAACTTGAAATCAACTTTCAAAGAGCGCGGTGTTGGTTATATTGGTTCGTCTCCATATATCGACGAAGCAAGTGAATCATTTAGCGAACTNATCGAGAAAATAGTTACTGCCAGTGAAATGGAAGCGACCTTAAAACGTCTACTAGAAGAGATTGAAGCAACCAAAAGAAGAGTAAATGCCTTGGAATTCAAAGTTATACCAGAACTCGAAGAAGCAAGAGTGTTTATCCAACTAAGACTTGAAGAGATGGAAAGAGAGGAAACTTTCAGACTCAAACGATTCAAGAACAAATGATGCTTACTAGCCAACGATGGTTAAAGTAGGAAAGAACCACACCCCTAAATGGGGAGNTTCAGTTATGGCCGGCGAAGTTGTTGAAGAACCCTCGTCATCTGATGACAAATTATCGAGATTACCAGCACACAGAGATGTTTGGAGCCAGAAAGAACTCTTTGAACGAATAATTTCTCGTCATTTTCAGATAATTGGGGAACTTGGCGGAACCAGATGGCCTGTTTGGAAGGTAGACATCCTTGGCGATAGTGAGGTGAATGAGAGTTTAGATGAACTAAATTCACACTTAGTAGATCTTGGTTGGCTGGCTAAACTAGAAACAGGAGAGCCGTGGTTAGTACAGATAATCCCATCCCCTGAAAGGCAATTTCCTGCTTCAAAAACAACTCTTGGTTTTTGGTCGGTGTCAATTCTCACCGCAACTTTGGCTGGAATGTTTTGGATAGATGGTTCTAGGCCTGAAGATGGATGGCTTTTTGAATCATTATTCCTCGATGCATTTGTTGGCTATACATTGCCAGTTTTTGCAATAATTATGTTAGCGTCTTTTGCTCAGAAATATCATGCGCAAAAGCATGGTCTAAGAGTGGGTCACTTAACCCCAATACCAGAGCCATCTATCAGTTTATTCTCATTAGGGCTTATGTCAAAATCAATGTTAATTTGGCCGTTTGGTATTCTGATAATACCGACACTCCCAAGAATGGATGCTAGGCCATGGAAAGATCGTGAATTACTAGGTTGGAGCGCCCTTATTGTTCCAAGTATTTTGATAATTTCTGGTATGGCTTTATGGATATTAGGATTGTTACTTACTCCTGATTTAGTAGCAGTTACCTCTATGCAATACGTTGCAGAGATGCCTTTGTTAGTCAACTTATTGAGTCCAATAATCGCTGATGGTATTTCTGTAAAGATTGTTTGGGCTCACCCGTTATCTAAGGCTGGAGCAATGTTAAGTTTCTTTGGTTGGGTATCCTTATTGCCTATTCCAACATTCCCTGGCGGGCGGTTGTTAATAGCTAGGACTAGCATGAATGAAGCAAGAAATTCGACCAATCAACTATTTTTGTTTGCCGTAATACTTGCTTTTGCTTGGATGTTTAACGCATTTGGTAGTTTCAACATTTGGTTACCTGTTCTAGGGGTTGCATTTCCTCTCTTGTTATTTATGGGCTCAGACCGGAGGGTGCCAGTCATCCTCAATGAACCAAAAGGAATCGAGCTTGATAGTGTAAAAAAGATGGGTATGTATCTGTTTGTTATCTTTTTACTTGGCTTACCAAGTCAAATACCATTTGCCATGGATCAAGATTGGGATGAGGATATTGAATATCAATTTGATGACGATATCACTATATTGGAAGGTAATCAAACATGGTATGGTAATTTAGTGATTGATATTGTTAACCCATCATCGATTTCTCAAGACTGGCAACTAGACCTGGCTAGGATAGATGATATTGTGTCACCTGATTGGAATTTCACTTGGCAATGTAGTGATGATGACAGACCATCACTGTCAGGACTAGGTTGTGGAGACGTCATAAAACCGGGTATGAAATCTTCTGTTATACTTAATGTGACATGGAATTCCGCCAGTTACTCTCCTCATTTAGATGAGGTTTATTTGATCACATATATTGGCGATGAAGAGTATGTTTCAATAATCGAACTAATACCAGACTTACCAATTTACCCCGGTGGTGATTGGTATCTAGATTATCGGTCAGATGAACTCAAGAGATGCATACAAGTATTTACTAACATAGATGGTTCTTACAATCTGACCTTCCCTAATTCGGCCAATGATTTTGATTTCCAAACCCGGATGTATTGGGTAGAAGGTAACCCTGGTTTATCAGCAGAAATCGACCATACCTCTGATGAAATTTGTATTAAGGGCCAAGATCCAGTGGTTCTGTTAAGATCGTATGTACTAGACGCTATATCACTAGACGATAATCTATTTTACCCCAATCAACCAGAATTAAATCTACAACTTATTACTCCAGAAAATGGTACGTTAATTGATTCAACAGATGTAAGAGGATGGGGTTCTGAAATTTCTCCAGGTACTATACTCTCAGTATCGGAGTCTAATTGTAAATTAGCTAGCAAAGTCAGCACGCCGACAAAACCAGGCGATTCATCCCAATGGATTTGGAATACTAATTACCGTAGTACTGCACTTATTCCATCGATACAAGATAATGATTCGATACTATTAGTAATCGAAGAAGGGAACAACATGACGATTTGCTCGGACCAGTTGTATCCAGAACCATCCCTAGAAGTATCAGTCGAGTATGGTCCAGAATTGATTCTAGAAAGAAATGGTAATTTCTATCGGTTATGGACTTCTATTTGGGCATCTGCAGTAAACGGTCAACTATCTGGTAATAATCTTTCAGAATTTGTATTTCATAATCCAACTAACGAAACAATTGGAGTAAATATTGTACAGACTACCTCTGGTAATGAATCTACAGATTGGGAAATAGTCAGTTCGACAAATTTACTTACACCAGGTGAAAACGAGTTTAAATTTACTCCACCAAACAGTGTCGTCTCTACATTATGGGTCGATTTTGAAGATGGAGAAGTTTACATCTATCTTGGTAGTTATTCGTGAGTGGTAATATGAAAATAGCAATTTTAGGTGCAGGTTCAATTGGTAGCCTAATTGCTGCGAAATTGGCAAGTTCTAAACTTGCCCAAGTACTTGTACATGCCCGGGGTGAACACGCTGCAAAGTTGGCGTTAGACGGGATTACGATAACTGGGCATCAAGAACTGAAAATTTCTCCAGATGCTTATGAAATATCTATTGCCGATGTGATGGTGAATGATATTTTTGACGGTGCAGCAGATTATGTTTTGATATGTAGTAAAGCCAACCAAGTTGAGAAGTTATTTGAAATCGCTAAGCGAATGTGCCACATAGACACAAAAGTTCTGGTGCTGAGTAATGGTCTTGGTCATGTTGAAAAATGTAAGGGCACTTTTGGACCACATCGTACCATCGCAGCCACTACTACACACGGCGCTTGGCGTCCTAGTCCAGGGGTAGTAAATTGGGCAGGAATTGGAGCCATTAATTTAGGAGAGTTGCCATTTGGGGCTAACTTGACAGAGATTCAGGATTTTGTAGATTTATTGGAACAGTCAGGTTTGAATCCAAATTTACAACCTGATGGTATGGCTATGATTTGGTCTAAAATATTGCTAAATATTGCGATTAATCCAATCGCTGCGATTACCGGACTTAGCAATGGTGCATTACTTGAGAATGAGATGTTTGAGACCTGTGTTGAAGTAATGTTAGAAGGCGCTAAAATCTCAAGATTAGAAGGCATTACAACACTTGATGATGCAACCTTGATTGATAATCTTAGAGTTGTTTTACAAGCAACATCAAACAATCAATGCAGTATGTTGCAGGATGTACGGCAAGGAAGAGACACTGAAATTCAATTTCTCAACCGACAGATTGTTGATAGGGCAGAGAAATATGGTGTTTCAACTCCGTTGAACCAATTATTGAGCCAATTGGTAGAATCGATAACATCATACTAACTCTGTGTTGTAGTGAAGGCCCCGGTTTTCCTTTCTGCCAATGGCATCATTGGTTACTAAAATGGCTACTTGAATTAAATTACGTAATTCAATTATCTCTCTAGATGGGAGTGATGATTTCCAGATCATGTCGATTTCTTGGTTTAGCAGATGTAATCTTCTTGATGCACGATTTAATCGCTTAAAATTCCTGACAATTCCGACTTCTGTTGACATTGTATCTCTTAGCATTGTTAAATCATTGATGATTGGTGCATGTTCCTTAAGCTCATTTAATCCATCTGCACGCCAATCAGGCAAGGCTTTTCGTGTTCCTTTTGGATTATTTTCGATTATGTGATTGGCGGTGTTTTTAGCAAATACAACCGCTTCAAGCAGGCTATTTGATGCCAATCGATTGGCTCCATGCATTCCTGTACAAGCGACTTCGCCGATGGCATAGAGGTTGGGCAGTGGTGATTTTTTATTCCTTAATTTTGGTCTTCCATCACGGTCAACATCCAATCCACCTACAATGTAATGTGCAGCAGGCGATATTGGTAAATTATCAATACCAAGTCGTAGATTATATTTGTCAAGATGGCTTTGCATGTTTGGAAATGACTCTTCAAGCATTGCCTTGTCTAAATGTGAGGTTATTAGATAGACATTTTGTTCACCGGTTTTTTTGAGATTATTATCAATTGCTCTGGCAACTATATCTCGAGTTGCCATCGAACCTAATTTAGAGAATTCAAGGGTGAATGAATAATTGCTTGGCGCTGGCACTTCTTGTCCAAGTTCTCTAGCGGTTTGGCAATCATTTTGCCACATTGCTAATCCTTGTTTATCGAGAATTACTCCTCCTTCACCCCTTAGTGCTTCGGTTATCAGGAAAGGGCGGTCATTTTTGACTGTTAGAGCAGTAGGGTGAAATTGAATAAAAGCCATGTCTTTCACCGCTGCTCCACACCGATAAGCCATCGCTACGCCGTCTCCAGTTGCAACTCCTGGATTAGTTGTTTTCGACCATAATTGGCCAACTCCACCTGTCGCTATTATGACACTATCAGAATTAACGGTAATTACTTCACTAGATTTTTGATCTAAACACCAAACTCCACACACTCCCTGTTCTGGGTTGCCATAATCTCGTTGAATCAAATCTATTGCCAGAGTGTTTCGCATCAATGAAATATTGTTGTGATTCTTTGCAGCTTCGCTCAAAGCTCGTTCAATCTCTCGGCCTGTTGCATCTTTAGCATGTAAAATCCTACGTTCAGCATGACCTCCTTCCTTGGCTAATTTAAACTCACCATGCTGATTTTTTTCAAATTTAACTCCTATGTTTACAAGCTCAAATATGCACTCAGCAGCTCCTTCTATAACTTCTCGAACCATTTCCTCATTGCATAATCCATCTCCGGATTTTAAGGTATCTTCAATATGAGATTCTTTGGCTCCAATATCTGTTTTATCTAATATTCCAGCAATCCCACCTTGAGCCCAATTAGTTGATGAGTCTTTGAGTCGTTGTTTGGTGATAACTGTGACATTATGTCCAGCATTAGCTAATTTGAGTGCTGAAAACAATCCAGCAATTCCACTGCCGATAATCGCAATGTTTGACATGGTAGGCAAACTTACCGAAATGATACTTCCTTTTCAAGTGTTTGAGCGATAGACATATCAAACGAATTCAATGTGGGCAACCATGGGCAGCCTAAGGCGCAATCTCGCGACCATCATTGGCCTCTCTATGGTCGTATTTGTCATTGCAAATGTACAATTTGGCATGGTTGCTCCACAAATTATTGAAGGTGCAGATACTTCAAAGGTTGACGTACTCAAAATGCTTGAACCTCATTGTGCAATTTCCGAAATTGAATCAGAATTAGCTGAAGGAAATGATAGTTTTTGTCTAGCAGATGCTGGAGAATGGAACGGGGCAGATTTACTTCTGTTAGCCGAGGGAGTATTCATGGTGTTTGTGGGTAGATTCAAATTTCCCCAACAAGGGAGATGGGCAAAACGACTTAGAAGGCTGGCATTTATTGGCGGGTGTTCACTATTTGGTCTCGCGATATTAGATCGATTAGAAGTTTTACCGAGGTCTGTAGGCTCTAAAGGGATTGCTGAATTAATACCATTAGATGTCTCGCCATTATTTGTTCAACTAGGAATGGCGATAGTGGGGGCATTCATGATGCGTGGTCCTAAGCATTGGGAGGCTGAAGCAGTTGATTTGACCAATAAACGGTTAGAAAGTCGACGTGCAGTAGCAGATAAATTCCGTTCTAAGTATGGCACTATTGCTAAGCCATTGCCCGAATTACACGGGAAACAACAACGTGTTGCCCGCTCGCCATTAATGCACAGAGATTCAAAATTAGCAATGCAACGTTCGACAAACTCTGTCAAGGTTAAGGCAACATGTCCTTATTGCGAAGGTGCAGGTTGTAAAACATGTAATTTTTCTGGTAATATTTAGTCCTACACGGGTAAATTTGACAACTAGTAAAAACGCAGTATTGAATACTCAACACTAGTATACTTTAAGACCTTTAGAAGTCCGCTCTAGAGAATAAGGTCGGAGTTTATTTTCCGCTTGAGGGATTGGGTATGTATCTAAAAGCACTTGAAGTTTCAAATTTCAAATCATTCAAAGGAGAGGTAACGATACCTCTAGAGAGGGGGTTTACAGCAATTACCGGGCCAAATGGTTCAGGTAAATCGAATTGTGGAGACGCAATTCAATTCGTATTAGGTCCTAGGTCTAACAAAACAATTCGTGCTCAAAATTCCAAAGATTTGATTTTCAACGGAGGAAATAACAACAAACCAGCAAGATCCTGTAATGTTACTTTGGTATTTGCCAATCCGACACTGGATAATGGCCGCAGGAGGCTTCCAGTCAATCTAGATGAGGTCAGAATGTCTCGTTCGATTAGACTAACTAAAAGCGGTAATGTCGTCACCAACTATCACCTAAATGATGAGGAAAGTTCACAAAAGTCGTTCCATCGTATCCTTGGTGCAGCAAATGCTAGACCTGACGGATATAACATTGTCTTGCAAGGAGATGTTACAAGTTTAGCAAAAATGACGGCTAAAGAACGTCGAAAGGTATTGGATAGTGTTGCTGGAGTCACATTGTATGATGATGAGATAAGAAAGGCAGACCGTCAAAAACAAAGTGTCGAAGATTATATTGAAAGAATCAAACTCCTAGAGGACGGCCAAAAATCAAGGCTTAAAGATCTCAAGAAACAAAAAGATCTCGCAATGAAAGTAAAAGACTTGGTGGAAGAATTAAATCAATCAAGAATTATCGCATACCAAGCAAACTATGCAAGTCAGTTGGCAGAAAAGCAATATCAAGTCGATGAACAAGCTAGGTATTTACAAGAAGCAAATGACCTAGATTTACAGGTTAAAGAAGGGTCGAAAAAGCTACTTTCTTTAGATGACCAAGTCGGTGAATTACAGAGGCAAATAGAGGAATTAACCGGTGGAGAGAACAAAGGCCTCAATAAATTAATTTTTGATTTACATTTGAAAATCGATACTAATAAAGATCGAATCTCTGACGCAGAAAGTAAAGACTTAGATGACAAAAATGAAGTCATGGTTCTAAATGAGCAATTAGAAAATGCCGCATCTGCGTTAGAAGAGTTCATCCGAACCTTAGATTCAGCACAGACGGACCTTGAAACTTCCAAATCATCTCTAAAAGAAGCAAAATCAGAAGAATTAGCAGTGCAAGAAATAATGGAATCATCCGGAGACGAGAGTGCAAAGTTTTCCCAACATTTGACTAAACTTCTTGGGGAATTAGGGTTAGCAAATGAAACTCTAAATGCTGCACAAACTGAGGTAAACCGTACTGCTGCCCAAGCAGAAATAATCTCAGAGCAATTATCTAATGCGCAGCAAGAATCAGAAGAGAACCGATTACTACTTGGTGAATTAGAATTACAAGGCGAAGAATTTACCGGGCCAAATTCCACAGTAGACCGAAATAAGTTGTCAACCGATTTGATAACTGCTCAAAGGAGTGAAGGCAAATTAGTTGAGGAATCTCAATTGATAGAAAACAAACTTAGAGAATCGGAAAGAAAGCGAGAAAGGTTACGCGCTGAAATGGAAACCTCCTCCGGCGCTAAAGGAATGGCAGGAGGGGCTGCGGCAATTATTGCAGCTCGAGATAATGGTGAACTTACTGGTATTATTGGGAGTATTGCTGAATTATGTGCACCTGTAGATTCATCTCATGACAGCGCCTTAGCCACAGCAATAGGCGGGGGTATGACTTCGATTATTGTGGAAAGTGATGAAGTTGCAGCAAGAGCAATAAAATGGTTGGCTGAAAGAAGAGCTGGAAGGGCAACCTTCTTGCCACTCAACAAGCTAAACAGCAACAGAACTGCAGGAAAAGCATTGATGGTTTCTAAGAAGCCCGGAGTAATTGGTTTTGCTCATGAATTATTAGATTATGATCCCAAAATAGATATTGCGATTAAATTTGTGCTAAGGAATACGCTGATTGTAGATTCGTTATCTACGGCTAGAAGTAACATGGGAGGCGTTAGGCTAGTTACTCTGCGTGGTGATGTGACTGAAGCTGGTGGAGCTATGGTTGGAGGTTCTAAACGCAAAATGTCCGTATCATTTGGTGGTGGCATAAAAGGTGCCACTGAAGTAGAAAAACTATCTTCTGAAATTAGTAAATTACAACTTATGTCCGAAACTGTCAATGCGGCATTATTGGAGGCTAGAAGGGAACAACAAAGGCTACGTACCAAAATCAACGAGTTGACTGATAGTGATCATGCTGTAAAATTGCAAGAATGGCGGGCTGAATTAAAGCAAGCCAAAACAGTCTACAATAAATCATTAGGTGAAATCACTACAATTGAAAAGAAGCTATTAGACCTTGAAGGATTAGCATCAGGCCATATAGATGAATTAGATGATGCTCAATCTGTAGTTGCAGATTTGGAATCCGCAATATTAGCGGCCAGGGCCCAACTTGAATCTGCAAGTCCAGAACATCTCAAAGATAGAATGCATGCTGCAGAAATTAAACGTCTTGATGCAGAAGGTACAATGTCCAAGGCCCTAGCTGCGTTAGAGAGCGGTTCTGAGCACAAAGATTTGCTAAACCAGAGAGTCCAAGACTTGGAGTCAAGAATCAGGTCTATCGATAAGGCAATTATAGAGAGAAGCGAAATGATTGATACTTTACAAGCAGCAATTGCCACGGATTCTATCGACCTAAAAGATAAGGAAGAAGAAAGAACTCAACTACTTGAAGAGAACAAAGGTCTTGAGGATGAAAGAATAGAACTCGTCGATGAGAGGGCTAGCCTAAGGACAGAGTTGCAGCAGAAATCTACTGATTCGCAATCACGCCGAAGATTAAGTGATGAACTTTCAAGGTCTATTGTCAATAAAGATATGGCCATTAATGAACTATATTCTGAAATGCAAAGCAATGGAGTAGAACCTGCTGAATTAGATGTTACGTTGCCCTCAGTTGGAGATGCTGATAAGAAGGTTAGGACACTTGAAAGAGCCATGGAACGTCACGGTCCAGTAAATATGCTTGCTATAGAACAGTATGCTGAGTGCGAGGAACGGCTAAATTCAATGAAGGATGAATTTAAGCAGTTGCAAGCCAGAAAAGCAAACCTTGTCGACATCACAGAGAAATTAGAAAGCCAAAGAAAGTCAAAGTTGATTAAAGTATTAGATAAAGTAAATGAAAATTTCAAGAACTCGTACAAGATTTTGAGCGATGGTGGAAAGGGTGAACTGTATTTAGAAAACCCTGAGGAACCATTCAAGGCAGGTCTCGAATTATGGGCTAAGCCAAAGGGTAAATCGTCTAAGGTTAACCGTTTACAATTGTCTGGTGGAGAACAATCAATGGCTGCTTTAGCGTTGATTTTTGCCATTCAAGATTATGACCCAAGTCCGTTTTACTACTTTGATGAAGTTGACCAAAATCTGGATGCGGTAAATGCAGAATTGATTGCTAAGATGTGTCGGCAGAGAAGTAAGAAAGCTCAATTCATTATGGTCACCTTGAGAAAGGTATCATTGAGGCTTGCAGACCATCATATTGGAATTACTCATGGTGGAGACGGCTGCAGTAGAAGAATTGTCGACTTTGATCGTGACAGAGCCATTGAATTGAGCGAAATTGAATCTGCCAAGGACAATCCACTCGATGAAAGGATCAATGCAATAAAGCTTGAAAAACAACTTGAAGCAGATTCTGACATGCCAACTGTTCCAGAACCGTTGCCACCACCTAGTAGCCTAGGTGGATTGTTAAACTATACTGAAGATGATGACATTGAAGACTCCTCAATCTCGAGTCTTGCGGATAGGGCTAGTGAACTGACTGAGGATATTGAAGAACGGCAAGAATTAGTTGAAGCGATTGAAGCAATTAATGAAGAATTAGCAAAAGAAGATGACTTGGAAGTTAAAGAATAATCGTGAGGTGAGGGCTTGTCAACAAAACAATCAGTATTGGATAAATGGTTCCTTAGGCAGGATATTATCAATCAATTACTTGAATCAGGCGAGGAATCAGAAGATGCGCTAAAGTTCGCTGAACGAATTATGCCAGTAGTTGAAGCAGAGGAATCCGAATACCAATCACTGGATGACCCATTTGACAGGTCGGTAGCCTTAGTATTGTCATTGGTTAAAGACCAGGAACTAAACCCCTGGGACATAGATTTGTCCACTTTCTTGAAAGTATTTACTAAACGGGTTAGATCTGAATCCGATAAACTGAATTTACCTGCATGTGGGCGTTTGATTAGGATGGCTTGGGAAGTTTTGAATCAACAAGCAATGGTGCTATTTGATAGAGTACAAAACATGGACCAAGAAGAGGATTGGGAGGATGAAATTGATTTTGGATGGGAGTCGGATTATGATGACCAGGATTATCTGTTTACTACTTCAATTCTAGAAGGGGATGTAGAACAATTACTTCCATCATTGTTTGACGAAAGAATACGTCGAGACGAAGGTAGGCCAGTGACTTTAGGTGAACTTTTATCTGCCTTCAAAGATGCTGCAGAGGACGCAGAAGAATTAAAAATTCGAGAAGAAAACAGGATTGCACATCAAGCAGAATTAGGTGACTATCTGAACAATGTTGGTAGTAGGATGCATAATGAAGATTTGGAAGGTGACATCTATAGATGCTGGTCAGCGCTTAGAAAGGCTTGTCAAAAATCGGGTTCAGCCAAAGTAAAAGTAATTCAGGTAATGGCTGAATTAAATGATATCTTATTGGCTGAAAATGGTCATATTGAACAAGGCTATGAAGAAGAATCTAAAGTAGCATCATTCATAGCCAGCCTGTTTTTGACTCATCGAGGATTTGCTCTAATAAGTCAAGATGAAGTACCCTATGGTGATATCATGTTAGAAGATTTATGGCCAGGGGTCACAGAGTTCAATGATATCAAGGAACTTATTGAGGATAAAAAGGAAGTTCAAAGCAACTCTTCAGAGAAAGAAGAGACAGGTTCAGTACAATTTGCCAAACGTCGAGCCGAAAAAATAAGAGCAAAAGAAGAGAAAGCGAGGAAACAATTCGAGCAAGAGCAAATCCAATCATCAGTGGAAGATGATTTGCCTGAGCATGATTGGTTGGTAGAGTAAGGATTTGATTACATGTCAGAAATACAACTAGATACATTACTTGAAGCAACATTATTCGGCGCGGGTAGGTCGATGACAGTATCTGAGTTATGTCAGTCATTAGGCTATGATGAGGAGGAGATGTTGGATTGTTTATTCTCGCTACGTTCCACGCTCAAAAGGCGTCGCGGAGGAGCTCTACAAATCGCTGAAGTAGGTGACAGGTGGGCCATAGAAGTTAAGCCGGAAATTGCCACTCATTTGCCTAAGGGTGCTAAGACTGATCTGCCAAAAAAATTACTCAAAGCAGCATCTCTTATTGCTTACCATCAGCCAATGTCACAATCAAGACTGGTTGAATTATTAGGTCAGAAGGCATATGATTATGTTAGAGAATTAGCTCAATATGGCATGATTGACCGTCGTAAGGACGGTAACACCAGAAGATTAACGACCACCAGAAGATTCTCTGAAGCATTTGGTTGCCCTTATACCGACCGTAAAAAAGTCAAAGCATGGTTTAGAGAACAAGTTCAAAACACCGGTATTCTGGACGAATTAGAAACCAATGATGTGCTAAAAAGTGAAACTGAATATCAAGGGACTGTTCAAGGAACGTTACAATTTGAGGAAGAGTGACTATTCATCTCTTAGTTCTTCTAATAATTTCTTGACAGCAGTTTGGGTTTTTGGACCATTTAGTGCTTGTAATCTTGAAGCAACAATTTCAATTTCTTCTCCCTCTGCGCCAGCGCTTACTGCCATGTTTCTAGAATGTAATTTCATATGTCCGGCCTGAATTCCGCTGGTTGCAAGGGCTCTAAGAGCACCAAGGTTTTGCGCCAAACCAGCAGCACAAATTATTCCAGCCAGTTCGTTTGCCGATTCAACTCCAAGTATGGCAAGATTAGCTTTTGCAGTTGGGTGGACTTTTGATGCACCGCCAACGATTCCTACTGCCATTGGTGTCTCGATACTTCCAATTAAGTTTCCAGATTCATCCCTTGACCAATTGGTCATTGAAGTATAATGATTACTTGAGTGTGATGCCCATGCATGGCATCCAGCTTCGATAGCACGCCAGTCTTGGCCACAGGCGACAGCAACGCTGCTTATTGCGTTCATAACGCCTTTATTGTGTGTTGTTGCCCTAAACGGGTCACTTACAGCAAAATGATGCGCCTCAATAATTCCTTGAATAACATCAAGTCCATTTTCCCTGGTACCGTCATTGGCAATCTCTTCGGGAGTGAATGTGGCAGAAACTCTCGCTAATCTGTGGGCGGCTAGATTTGATAGTATCTTCAAATGCACCCTGCCTCCAGTCATTCTTTCAATTTCCGGAGCAATCAATTCCGCCATTGTATTAACTGCATTAGCTCCCATAGCGTCTCTGCAATCAACAATAATGTGAAGAATTAGCATTGGGCCTGACATGGTTTCGATGATCCTAGTTTCAATTCTCTTACAGCCGCCGCCCAACTTTATCATCATAGAAGGCAGACTATTGCATAAATTGATTATTTCATCCTTTTCTTGATGTATACTTTTCATAGCCATTTCAAGATCCTCCACATCTAAAATTTGTAATTGGCCAATCATTAGTGGCGCATCATTCTGTGTCCTAAATCCGCCGTTATCTAAGCATCTCTTGGCCATGTTTGAGGCTGCAGCAACTACACTGGATTCTTCAAGGCAAAATGGGATTAGGTAGTGCTTGCTATCAATGACAAAATTAGTTGCAATGCCTACTGGCAATGACATGGTGCCAATGACATTCTCAATCATTCGATCCGCAGCATCATCGTCTAGTTCGCCATTATTGGCAAGTGCTGCAACATGTTCATCAGAGATGCCAGATAGATTTTGTACTAGCTTTCGCCGTTCTTCAACTGATAATTTGAAGAAACCACTCAATCGACTATTCTCTACAGGCATGTCCTCACTATTGGTACCCATGGCGAGTCTGCAAATAAGCAATGGGTTGTATGGATGTCAGTTTAACGGGTTTAACGCATTCATTAACGCGTTAATTATATGTTAATTATACGTTAATTGGAGAAAATAATCTCACTGAATAAATCGATTGACGCATAATAACGGGTTTAATTGGTGCTAATTATGGTGAAATATCAAATACCCTCTTGGTTGATGGTGCCAACATGCGTGTAGAAGGGTTACAATTTGAGATTCCTGAGTTAGCATACAATCCATTCTCAACAAGTCCATTGGAAAGTAATCAATCCAACCTTTATGTTGGCCGGCTAGGAGTAAGGGGAAGAATCTCCCAAAATATCAATTTTAGATCTAATCGTAGCATTTTAATGGTCGGCGAACTAGGTAGCGGTAGAACATCTTTGCTTCGGTGTGCAGGCGAAGAGGCTCCAGTATACGTCCATATTGACCATATTTCGGCATCTAGACCGGATGAAAGCCTTCTACATCGTATGTATTCTAGCCTTGTTGGATATGATATACCAAAAAACTCGGTTGAACTAGTAAGTAAAATGGTTGATTTTTCTCGCTCTTTTAATAATAAATTGCCACTTATTGTAATTGATACTCCAAATGTGGAGGGAAGCGTACTTTCTGTTGCACTTAGGGATGTATTACCGTCCTTAGAACGTCTACAGGCAGTAATTGTTGTAGTTGTAGAACCAAAACAGAGAATGAACATTCCAGATTATTTATTGAGTACATTTGCCAACGAAGTCAGTATTAACCCACTAACTGTAGACGAAGTACAAGTATTGGTAGAACGGCGTATTTTATCGGTTACTAATCAGCCATTCAGTCTTAGCTTTGATGATGCTAAAATAATACATCAAAAAACCTCTGGAATGCCGATTAAAATCGTTAAATTCATGCGTGATGCAATAGACAACACGATGATGAACAACGTTGGAATTGATTTTTCGATTAAGAATGATGTTATAGAATCTCAGCCAGAAGTAACTCAAGACTTTGGATATGCCGAAGAAGAAACTAACTTAATAATTGATTCAATTGATGACCAAACAGTAATTGACGCATCTATGCCATGGACTGAAAGAGATGAGTTAAGTGAACTAAGCTCGCAAATAGAAACTGCTGACCCGTTTGGTTTTGAGCTAGATTTAGACGAGTTGTCAGAATCTCAACAATTTGATGAAGAGGTTCAAGAACATACATTTTCAGCATTTCCTTCTAATGATGCTGCCATTACTGAAACAAAAAAACCACGCCCTCACATTGATGCGGGAGCTTTTGGTGGACTGTTAGGGAGGACACGAGACTTTGCTGAAATTGAGGAGTCTGAACCAGACCATATGGTCAATGAAATGGAAACTCAGGGAGCAGAACTGTGGGTGTCCAAAGAGATGATTGAAGTAGAAGAAAAAATAGAATTTACTGCCGAAGACTCGGCAGAATTAATTCACGATGAGATCGGTATCGAGTCAAATGATGAACCGTTTGAATTGCCCCTAAATCAAACAATAGAGCGCGTAGAGGAATCTAACCATGGTCAAAATTTAGGAGTGTTGTCTAGTCAAATAGCCACATTATTGGCTCCGCTAATAAATAATAATATAATTTCAGGCGATTTTGATACAAGTTCCAATCGGTTCATAAGCGCATTAATGGGTATGTCAAATCAAAATTTTTCAGCCAAAACCGATTATCCATTAGACCCGTTGGCTCTTTCTTCATTAACCTCTAATGAATCATATGTTTTGTCAATTGCTAGATTAAGGAGATATTCTCCTAGCGATAAAGAAATATTGACTCATCTGTCGATTAAAAGGCCTAGATTGTCACAAATAAGTAATAAGTTACTAAAATTAGGAATATTAAATGTTAGAATGAAAGGCCGGAATCGCTATTTCGAACTTACCCAAGCAGCCAAAGCGCAATTAATTGCTTGGGGCATTATTGGAGGTGATGAATGATGACTTGGAGTATTTCGTGGTCATGGCAAGCACCTTCTAGAATCTCATGTATTGCAGCAGTTGAAGGTGGAGTTGTAATAAGCAATGGTCTAGAGCTACATCTATTAGAATCAGATGGAAGTAAAAGGTGGTCAATTAAAACCCCATTCAAGGTTCATTCAATTTACTATAATAATGGGATTTTAGCAGCCTTAGCAGCACATGGCTTCTATGTAATATCAACTACTGATGGAAGTATGATTCATGATGGCAGGTCTACTTATGGTGGATTTAATGATGTCATGAGTAGGCCAGGTGGGGGTTGGATTTTATCAGGCAAGGAAGGGCAATTGCACTTATTTTCTCATGAGGGAATTGGCATTAAAAGATTTGAAACAGGCAAGGTTAGAAGATTAGTCGGTTGGTTGGACAGAGAGCATATTCTATGGCAATCAGATGATGGTTTGTTGTGGTGTGGCCGATTAGGTAATAATTACGCAAAAAGGTGTTTAGAAGATCGCATCTGGAGTTGGGTTTCTCGATTAGATAGCGGGCGTCTGGTACTTCAGACAAGTTCTGGTGAGATTTGGGAAGGTATTCCCCATCCATTTGGCTGGGATCATATTGAAAAATTACAATCCGATTCTTTGGAACCAATGGAAGGGATTCGCTGTGGAGATGGATGGTGGATTCTAGGGATTGAAGGTTTACTGTACCATCTGTCAAATTCATCCGATAGTGAAAGCAGTCAATTAGGTAATGAAATGAATTTAGGAGATTTATTGGCAAAAATTACCAATGATAGTATGGTTACTGCAACTAGAAATGGTTTAATTCGAATGTGGAAAGCACCTCACCTAGCAAACTCAGAGCGTGAGAGTCGTTACCAAGCAGCTGCTGAAGCCGCACTAGCAAGAGATTGGGAAGAACGTAAAGCGATATTTATTAGAGCCCAACAATCAGAAACGGAAGGAAGATTATCTCTTGCTGTTGAATTATACCAATCATTAGGCAGACAAGAGGATGTCAAGCGTTTGTTAAAACGGCAGAAGGAGGATGGAGAATGACCGATATTAACGACAAAATTAGCGAAGAAAAACTAACACATTATTTGAATTTGACCAAAGAAGCCCGTAAAAAGGCCACACCTATTCATGAAAAGGGTACTGAGCAAGATGATATGTTAGCAGTTTTGCTGAGGATGGCAGATGACTATACCAGTGATGCGCAGCATTTCATGAAAATAGGAGATTATATCAGAGCCTATGGGGCAATAAATTATGCCCATGCATGGATTGATGCAGGAGTTAAATTAAGGTTGTTAGATGGTCATGGGGATGACCGACTATTCACTCTGCCATAACCGTTCTATAGACCTTCTATCAAATTTAGATGGTTATTCTTAACCACTTCAACAACGTCAATACCAGATTTGAATAATCTTCTTTTTAGGTCTTTGTCCACTGTCAAAACAGCTAATTGATGATTAACTGCTAAATCATAGATAATATCGTCTGTGTGCCTTAAATCATGTGAAATATGATTTATTTCATTTGACTTTTTGGCCAGAAGTTCTAGCAGCAAGGTGTTTTTTCTTGTCCGTTTAACACTTAATCTTTCTAGTTCTTCTGTTATTTCGGGTAGTAGTATTAATTCAAAATTGCCAAATAGATGTTCCAATTCTATTTCAAAATTAATCCCAGCATCAATTATGGCCACCCAGCCACACGCATCGATAATGATTCGTTGAGTCATTATACCGCCTATTGTATTATGCCGTATCCAATTAATCGCCAACGAGAACCGATTCTTCTTGAAAGTGAAACCCGTTCTCCAGAGTCAACACAGATTGGAAGCCTTAATTCTAAAGCAGTCCTTGTCTTTTCAGCGTTTCTGGTTACGCCAACAGATGTCGCAGTTGCTACATTAATCATCAACATTTCATTATTTCTTAGCGGTTGAATTTTTTCTGGTTTATCTTGATCTGAAGAAACCATTGATTCCATTAAGTGTACTGATATTTCTAACGCAGACCTCACTTCAGGCAATTCGCCTTCTAGTGAGACCACTTGTCCCGATAAGTTATCTGAGGTGGTTATTGATGGGTCAAGTTTAGTGGCAAGCCCACAAAGGCCTCCAGCATGCATTTTTTCTAACGCTATACCTCCACCTTGCATACTGGTAACAGTAGCAGAAATTGGTTCCCATCTAGTTTTAGATCCTTGTTCTATTTTTCTTCCAGGTCCAATAACAACCTTGTCACCAATTTTAAATTCGCCTCTAACAATACTACCACCAATCACTCCACCCAACAGCTTTGCTGGTCTGGTGCCCGGGCGATTAATGTCAAATGACCTTGCAACATGCATCAATGGCTTTTCTTTTTCATCCCGCTTTGGGGTTGGAATCGTGTTCTCTATGGCATCAATAAGAATATCTAGATTAACATCATGGTGAGCAGACACAGGTATAATAGGTGCATTTTCTGCCACCGTGCCGCTCAAAAATTCCTTAATTTCTTGATGAGATTCAATCGCACGCTCCCTACTGACTAGATCAATCTTATTTTGAACAACTACAATATTTTTTATCCCAGACATATTCAAAGCCATCAAATGCTCTCTAGTCTGAGGCTGGGGGCATTTTTCATTAGCAGCAACCATCAACATTGCGCCATCCATTATTGATGCGCCTGTTATCATGATTGCCATTAATGTCTCGTGCCCAGGTGCATCGACAAAGGACACAACTCTCTGTAAATCGTCAGGAGAATCTTTCTTACCTTCTGGATGTTTACCAGTAGCGTAGTAAGTGCCGTCACCAGTTTTGTAAAATGCAGTATCAGCATATCCAAGTTTAATCGATATACCTCTTTTCCTTTCTTCAGAGTGAGTGTCAGTCCAAACTCCGGAAAGAGCTTTTGTCAAAGTGGTTTTACCGTGATCTACGTGACCAACTAGTCCAATGTTTACAGTTGGCTGCTCGGGAAGTTTTCTCGCCATTCCCGTCAACCCCTACTACGAAAACCCTCTCGGGATTCACTCCGATGTTTCCTCGCTTTCCGAAGCAAGAATGTCAGATAGTGCTTTCTTGCCAGACTCGATAACTTTGAGGTTAACTTGCCTAGTGTCTTGAGTAATAGTGTTGCCACGGAAGTTTCTACGCTTCCTTAGACCGTCTGGTTTGTAGCGGAATCGCTTCTTCTCTCCGCCTTTATTCTTGAATACTAAACTATGACCTTTGAAGCCAGTTGAAGCAGTAACTAGGATTGACTGGCGAGAGCCGCCTTCTAGATCTCTTCTAAGCGGAGTTCCAGTTTTGTCAGAGCCCCCAGTAATTTGTAGTTTGTAACCAGAAAGAGTTTGGTCACCTTCTCCGACAAAAATACCATCGACAACATCGCCAATTTTCTTGCCAAGTAATTGAGAGTGATTGTTACCACTTATTTTCACTGAATAGGCTTTGCCGTTACTCTTTGGGTTTGTGTCATTTACGACAGCAACGAGTTCTCCTTGTTGACCAGTAGCCATATTAACGCCTCTAAGACAGGTTGCCGAACAGTGACCTGTATTTATGCTCACCGCATAAACCGTTGACTAGAATTTGCCATCAGAATTGTTTTTTCACCAACATTTCTAATCTCTTAGCAATGTCACTGGGTAAGAAATGCGGCATTGAAAGATGGGTAGTTCTTCCTCTTCCACCGGTAACTGTAGATATTCTGGTGACGATTAATTGTCGCTTCTCGAGTTCTTTGAGATACTTCCATAATGTGGTGTGGCTCTTCATTTTTTCATCATATTCTTCACAAACTACGGCGTATAGGTTTTCTACATCTCCAGTAGTCATAGAACTCTCTTTTCTAAGTCTTCGACAAATTGCTAAAAGAACCAACATTGCGTGGGGTTGAAGATTTTCCAACGCATCAATTTCGCTAACAATATCAACTGAAAGTTCTTTGTCTTTTGAGTGTACATCATCGGCACTAATTTCCCTTAGTGTGTGATCATCTTGTCTTATTTCACAAGCCTCTGCTGCGGCTTTTAGTAACTCGATTGCCAATCTAGCATCGCCTATTGGAGCAGATTTTTGTGCTATAAGTCTAATTATGTCATCTGAGCATGAGCCATTTGCCAAAGATAAATCAGCTCTCTGTTTACTAATTTTATACAACTCATCTTC
The DNA here is from genome assembly GCA_002726395.1 of Methanobacteriota archaeon. Taxonomy (GTDB): domain Archaea; phylum Thermoplasmatota; class Poseidoniia; order Poseidoniales; family Poseidoniaceae; genus MGIIa-L1. The sequence goes on from PBTA01000030.1 coordinate 48,931, forward strand.
ATTATATGACGGGATTTGAATCAAGTTGGTTTTCCCCATTCTTGATAGGACTGCAGTCTCTAAAACATCGATAATTTGTTCCTGGCTAATTAGAATTAGTGACAGAGTACCTTTGCCTTCTTGGTCTTCATCAATTCGGAGTAGTTGATACAGAATATCGTCTCCCGATTTTCTCAACATGTGGTCAACTTCATCTAATATCACGATTAAATGAGCAGAATTTCGCCTGGTTAGCTTTCTTAAACTGAGTAGTAACTCTCCCATAGATAGCCCTCTATCTGGGTGTCCTGGGTCTATTGCGTGTAGTATTCGTTGAACAACCCTAGTGCTAGTTGATGCGTTACGGCAGTTAACATGAGCTATGCGAATCTCTCTTCTATTGGCTAAATGTCGTTTAAGGTCACGGCAGAAGGTTTTGACAAGAACAGTTTTACCACTCCCTACTGGACCTGATATGACTGCTCTGCAACTAGTCTCTGGCTTGTCTATAGAAGAAAATCTAGCAGCCAACTTATTTTGAAAATCTTCTCTTCCAACAATGTTTTCTGGTACATAATCAAAATCTAAAGGTCCTGGGTCTTTGATTACGTAACCGGCACCAATTCGGTCAAGATAGCCACTCATAACATCGGAAGGGTTACGCCAACCGTTATTGAATATACGCTTTAACAACGACTAATTATTGATATTTTCTCAGTCAAGGTATCTCATCAAACATATATCCAGTTTCCCATTTCTTCTCGCCTAGAGCCACTTCTAATTCAAATGGGGTAATCAGAGGTTTTCGATATCTCACCGCATCATCAATCGCAATTCTAGGGCATGCAGTATTGACAAATGCGTCAACGGGATAGAAATCAATTAGGTCAGGTCCAATATGTTCAAGTGCTAACAAATAGCCCTTTTTTCCATGCTTTTCCAATAATCTTTTCATTCTCAAAGCAAGTGTTCTTCTCATCTGACCCGGTTTTTCACCGATTAATATGCCAAAAGACTGACAATCTTGGCTAGACATTATCAAACCAAACCGTTGTCTAAGTATTCTTTCAATCCGTTCAAATGACATTTCTTTTGCATCACCTGAGTATGGGTCGAGCATTGCTAATGGTTTTCCAGTATGCAGAACTAGGCCGATTGGATGAAAATCTCCGGACCCCAAAAATAGGTAATGTCCGATACTTGGATCATCTCCAGAATAATTACAGCCGAGTACTTGACCTGGGAAGGATAGTCTTGCTCCACCAATTGGAATAGTAACATCATAGCCTGCGGCTTCAAGTCTATCGTGGAAGTCAGGCAGTAGGTGTAAGTGCTGTATTGAACCGACCAAGCCAAGTTTTGTATCAGTTAGCGGAGCCATTCTACCAACAGCGTCCATGAATTTTTCTTGTGCAGCTTCTTCTGAGAGCATTGTATTCTCATGCTGATTTGCCATTCTTTCTCTAGCCATGGCAAGATGTCTGTTTAGAGTCGGTATTACAGGTTTTAACTCTGGGTCACCATCATACGTAACATCGATGAATTCTGTTGGCATGCCTGAATCTATGTTCATTTGGGAATGGCCCATGTGAGCAACTAGTTCAACTCCCATCATTTGCATTTTATCATGCACTAAATCACAAGCACCGTAACATGGGTCTGCAGCCAAGATCACTTTTGCACTGGTTTCAGTTTCTATTTCGTCCATCATTTCAAGAGCTTGCATTTTAAGCCCTTCAGGCACTTGCAAAGCGATTAGACGGTTATCGTTTTCTTTAATTTTATCAACTAAATCATTCAGTTTAAAATCATGTCTAGATAGGTCCAATTAATCACTTCCTTATTCAATTATGACAACTTTTTCGCCATCCATTTCTAGTTTTACCAAAGAATCAAACCTTATTTCTGGATAATCCTTCTGAAGAGTTGCCATACCAGGACCTTTTTCAACAACCACTACGATGTTTTGAATCACTGCACCTGTTTTCTTTACGCCTTCGATGACCGATCTGATTGTTCCACCAGTTGATAATACGTCATCTATAATCACTAAATTTTCACCTTGCTTGATATCGTTAAGGAATATACTTCCTTTTGAATAACCGGTTTCTTGATTAATTTCGATCTCACCTGTAAGTCCATATTGACGTTTTCGTGCAATCACCATAGGAATTCCAGTTCGCATTGAGAGTGGCGCCATCAAAGGAAGTCCCATAGCTTCAATTCCCAGAATCAGATCAACACTTTGCCAGTCGATTAACGGAACTGAGAGTTCAATTACCGCCTTGAGAACGTCCGGTTCTAATCTTGGAACGCCATCTGTAATAGGATGGATAAAATAAGGATAATCGCCTTTCCAAATGATCGGGGCATTGATTAAACTCTGCTTCAAAATGTCAATTTCGTTCATGATGGTCACCTTTGCCATCAAAGTTCTGCGAGATACTCAACATATTCATCAGGGTCTAGTAGTAATTCTAAATCTAAATTATGAGGCTCTAGTATGATAATCCAGCCAAGGTCATAGGCAGAGTCATTAGCCAAATCTGGATTGATTTCGACTTCTCCATTAACTTCGGCTATTAGTCCAGAGAATGGGGCAGGGAATGGCTTCTTTTCTTCAGCAGTCCATATTGAAAACATCCCATCGCCTTCATCGACCTCAGTCTCGGCTTGGGGCAAAATTATTCTCAGTACTTCTCCAATCTCTAATTTTAGGAATTCACTCACACCAATCATCAAACGGTCATCTTTCTCTTGATACCATAAGTGTTCAGTCGAGTATTTCCTATTATGTGCTACATTAAATTCAACGGTTTCTTCATCCAAAATGATTCCTCCTAAACGCGGCTCATGGGCATCATATATGAACAATTTGGGAAAAACGCCAATTTGTCAAAGCAAACGGGTTAAGTGAGTTGGCCTTTTGGAGGCATTGGGGAGAGTCATGGATTACGCAGAAAGCGATGAACAACAAATGATTAGAGAACTAGTTAGAGATTTTGCGGAAACGGTTTTGGCGCCTACGGTCGAACACAGAGATAGCACTCAACAACCACCATCAGAAGAGTGGCAACAATTTCTAGAATATGGTCTACAAGGTGTAACCATTCCCGAAGATTACGGCGGTTCTCCAGTCGACGATATCTCGGAATCTATAATCGTGGAAGAATTATCAAGAGTTGATCCATCCTTTGGCGTTATGTTTTGTGTCCATGTCGGCCTATGCGCAAAAACCATCTCGCTACATGGTAACGAAGAACAGAAATCAAAGTATTTACCAAGGCTTGCAGCTGGAGAAGTAGGCGCTTATTCACTATCTGAAGCGGGCGCAGGTACCGATGCAGCGGCAATGATTTGTAAGGCAAAACTATCTGAAGATGGCTCACACTTTATTTTGAACGGCGAAAAGATGTGGGTTACTAACGGTGCTCAAGCCAAAATCCTAGTTCTGTTTGCTAAGGATGTCAATCATCCTGATTATGGCATAAAGAGGCACGGTGGAACAACCGCATTTATCGTAGAATCAACCTTTGAAGGATTTACCGTTGGTAAGAAAGAGGATAAGTTAGGTATTAGGTCATCTGACACATGCACTTTGGTACTTAATGATTGTAAGGTGCCTGTTGAAAATGTCTTGAAGGGTATCGGCAATGGATTCCCAATTGCGATGAATGCCTTGGATAACAGTAGAATCGGTATTGCAGCCCAAGCACTAGGAATTGCTCAAGGGGCTTACGAATCCGCACTTAATTACGCTCATGAAAGAGAAGCATTTGGTAAACCAATAGCTCACCACCAAATGATAATGTCTTATTTGGCGGACATGGCAACTAGGATAGAAGCTGCCAGACAACTAGTTTATCGAGCATCCTGGGCTAAACAGGAACACTATGAACACGGTGGCAAACGACATACTCAAGAGGCTAGTATGGCTAAATTGTATGCTGGTGATACCGCAATGTGGGTATCAGAAAGAGCCATACAAGTGCTTGGAGGTTATGGCTATACCAAGGAATTCCCAGTTGAAAGGTTCTTCCGTGATGCGAAAATAACTCAAATTTACGAGGGTACCCAAGAAGTACAAAGGATTGTAATTGCTCGTTCGCTAAAATAAACTTACTTTATTTGCAAGCCGGTGCCTTTCAGTTTCGCCTGTCTAAGGCCACTTGACCAGTCATGTAATTTTCCAGTAAAGTGGGCTGTTTTACCGGCTGAATTTTCTATTATCTCGTTGTACTCAGGTTCAAACAATACGGCTACGGTATAAGGTCCATTATCCAAAATTCCAACAATTGTCATCCCTCCACGATAATTATCCATTACCATAAGATTTCTCTCAACTCTCTGGATGCTCAGGGTGCAGTTACCAGGTTCTGATGTGTCGATCACCGATTTTGCTTCGCTATGAAGTCTAGTTGAGTACAAACTCTCAATTAATTTCTCTATAGAGGTTGTTACAGAGGCAATTTGTTCCTGTTGTTCAACTTCTGGTTGTTCTAGTGTAGCTTCATCTATAACATTAGTTTCTGGCAAAATAATCTCATCCTCTGCCTCAGCAGGTGCAACTTCAATCTCATCAAGCATTTCTTCAAACTCTTCTTCGTCTATTGATTGTTTAATTTCTTCTTCCTCGATAATAGGGTCTACTATGACTGGCGTTGCAAAACCAATAGATTCCAGATAAGTCCATAACTCCGAGACTTCAATAACCCCATTACCGTCTGAGTCTAATATCGATATGACAGTATCAGATACCCATTCTGGTGGTTGACTCCCGGATAAATTCTCGATGAAATTATTTAACTCGTTGCGGCTCAGCATTCCATCACTATTGGTGTCAATTTTCGAGGTGATCTCTGCAGTTGACAGCCCAGAGTTTTGTAACCATTGACCAAATTGCTGCTTAATCATTTGAGCCATTCTGGGGTCTACATTAGCAACCATTTGTGACACTTTTTCTTGCCCAGCCGTTTTCGCTTTATCAGCCAATTTAGAGCGCCAGGCGGTGATTTCAGGCTGCTGTGAAAGGATTTGAATTACCGTTTCTCTTGGAACATGCGAAGGTGGTGCATCGCCAACAAACTCAATAGCTAATTGTGATAACTCAGAATCACTTAGTGAGGTTAAATCACCTCTTTCCGCAATTTTATTTTCAATTTGCTTAGCAACCATTTCTGAGATTCGTCCACTGAACATGATATCCCGTGCTAATTCATCTTATTCAATTTGGTGCCTTCATATCAGTGATAGTCTTGGCCATGAATGGAAATTTTCATCCAACCATTGAATCTTACAAAGTAATTCACTAACCTCGTGTATTGTTGATAAGTCATGTTCAATTTGCAATCGATACATCCACTCCTTTAGGCGACCTAAACGTTCCCCTTTCGGTAAATTTGTCGCAGCCATTAACCAGTGTCCGTCGATTATTTGGCGCTCTTTTTTCAATGGCTTCAATTTTTGAATTTCATCAATAATGGCAATAACTTGCAAATAATCTACTCCATCGGTATTTGTCAACAAATTTTTGCTAATAATTAATTCATATTGCAATTGTTGCATGTAGCGTTCAGATAATAGGTGTCGAAATAATCTTAATTCAGGCTTTTCTATACTTGGTAATCTGCCTTGATAATCTAACATTTTTCTAATTATTCTTAGGTCCTTGTTTGGTAATTTTAGTGATTGACATATTTGGATAACTTCTTTATTTGGCATGCTATTAAGAATCACAACTAGAAGCGAGCGATAATCTAGGAGTCTACTATCATTAAGAGCATTTTTCAGATGTGACTTATTTGCAATTTGGCAATCAAAAATATGGTCAAGGATGTCATTTTCTAGCATTTGTTCAACTATCTCACATGCCACATTTGAGTTTAGTATTTTCTTGAGTTCCTGCCATATCCTCTCCCTAGCTAAATCTTTCATTAAGAAAGAGTTATTCTTTATTGCAGTTTTAAGTTGATTCTCTAGTTGCCATACTTTATTTCCTCGGTGGCCTAGAAATCGGTATGCTCTGAGCATTCTTAAGGCATCCTCTGAAATCCTTTGCATCGGAATTCCAACACATCGAATAATTTTGTTATCTAAGTCAATCAAGCCTTTGTGTGGGTCGTAGAGAATTCGCCTTGCCACATCAATTGCCATTGCGTTGATAGTAAAGTCGCGCCGTTCTAAGTCACTTTTCAACGAGGTTTCCCAATTAACCGAATTTGGTCTTCTATTATCTGAGTAATTTTCTTCTGACCTTAATGTTGTAGTTTGAAAATGATATTCTCCTGATCTGATTGTTATTGTGCCAAATGCAATGCCAGTCTCTATTGCGTTAGGAAAAATAGTTAGTAATCTAGCAGGTTCAAGGTCGGTCGCAATATCGATATCATTCGGATATATTCCCAATGCAGCGTCTCTAACAGCACCCCCCACTAACCAGACTCCACCATTAGCCAAAGAAATTTTATTGAGGACAGAGGTAAGTTCATTCGGTAGTTTATCAACAAAATCACTGATACTATCGGTTAATGGCATCCCCGTTAAATCAGATTCTTTGCCGAACTCATAATTTTGCAAACTTATCTCCATTCCCTTTGGTTCCTGCCAAAGTATTATCCTTGAAATACTGTTCGAAGTTCTATGTGGACTGAAGAGGACGTACGGTTAGTGCCTGTGAAGTGGCTTAAACCACATGAAGAAATTAAGATTAAGCCAAGAGATAAACTCCTTGATATGACAAATAGGTGGGGTGGCTTTACCAAACCAATATTGGTAGACACTAACACCGGTGCTTTACTTGATGGACATCACCGGTTATCGGTCGCAAAAGAACTTGGATTGAAATTAATACCAGCAATTTGCCTTGATTATCTCAATTCAGAGTTAATTAGCTTAGAATTGTGGCCTAATGCCAATATTGAATCAGTCGATAAGGCAGATGTCATAGAGATGTGTTTGGGTAATGAACTATATCCTCCAAAAACCACTAAACATGTGGTAATCTACGACCTTCCGCCAATTTTGGTTGCCTTAGAGGAACTAGCCTAGATTCTTGAAGAAATGTAATCTCGCCACTTTTTATTGCCTTTCCCAGAAACCTTACTTTTTAGGTCTGGTTCTACTCTTAGGCTAATTATATCGGTTTTAACAATCCCTTCATGAGTATAGCACAACTCTACATGTTCAGGTTCTAAATTCGATAATATACTCTTCATTGATTTGATGGTTTTCAGTCTAATTTTGTTGATAGAAATCAGTTCATCACCAGGCATGATTAGATTTCTCAATGGCGATTCATTTTGATGAGATGTTACCATCATTCGGTTATTCTTAACTGCTAGATTTAACCCTAGCCAAGCAGATGACAACTTGTCATTTGTTGATTTCTTTGAGGATAATTCCAGTCCATAGAAAGCAAACGCATGGGCTAAATCAGGGACCTGTTTATCAAAAATCAGTTTATCCAACTGCATCCCCAGATTTCTACCGCCTTCCATAGAAACCAATTCTTTACGAATATCTTGATAATCGATGCCTATCCGTTCAACATTTGGATAACCGATGGCATATTTTTCACATAGTCTTACCATGAGGTCGCAAATTCCGTATTTGCCTTTTGATCGCTTCCTTAACTCCGCATCAATACAAAATATTGCTAATTCTCCTTCAAGGTAGTATGAAATTTGTATTTCTCTAGAGAAGCTATGGCTTCTATAGAGGTGTATCCAAGCATCGTGGCTGGATTCTGCCAGAGATTCATGAGCCATACCGTTTCTTACTGTGTGGCGGCCAAGTTTTCTCTCCATGTCTTTTCGCCAATCCTCTTCTGACCATGCCCCAGATCTAACGCATAACATGTCTCCAAGCCAAGAAGTACATCCCTCAAACCACCATAATAAAGTAGTGTGAACTTCTTGTTGTAAATCATAGTCGACAAAATTCTTAGGTCTTAATCTCTTAACGTTCCATTGATGTAAGTATTCATGGCTAAATAGGCTAACTAAGTCCCTATATTCATCTTCATGGCCTGATATTAAACAATTTCTTGGTAGCATTGAGGTTTGTGAGTTGAGATGTTCTAAGCCACCTCTGGAAGATTCTGTCAGTTGCAATATTACTACATAATCACCCCAATCAGGTGTTTGGAAAAGAGCATGATACTCTTTGACAATTTTAATCATATCATCAACAAACTTGGTGACCATTTCTTCATCAGGTTGGTACCCCCCGCTATCCCATAATTTCAAAATGTGAGTTCGTCCATCTACTGAGAAAGAAATATTATCCCTTGCATTTGTTTCGATAATACCATCTAATAATTCGTCTCGATTTCCGGCTTGTAATCTATATGTATCGCCTTTTAATGAGTTTATGCTAAGACAATTTTCTTGGCTACTTAATATCGTTAATTGAGTTGCTGGTGTCCATCCACTCGGTGCATGTAATGAGATATTGTGCGGCAAATTCATTCTTGCATCATCAATTCCAGATGTCGGTAGTAAGAAGGTAAATGGTGGCATCATGTGCAAGTGGCTATTATCGATATGTGTCGACCTAACAGATAATTCAATTCCGAGGATTTTGTAATTTACCACGATATTTTGCTTGTTGTTTACATGTTTTATTGAAACAGCATCAACATCTTTTCTGACAAATTTCAAAATTGTTTCACCTTGTATACAGTTTATGTCGGTCAGGTATTGCATAGGTTCTCTAATAAAGTATGATCCAGGCACCCATCTGGGAAACTTTAGTTCTAGTTTACTTTTAGTAAAAGGCGGCTCAATCTCTATTTGTACATTTAGAAATCGTGTTTCGCCTTTCGTCGCATCCAGTCGGAAGGTTAGACCAGAACTGTCAGTCATATTTCCTGCTAAGAGCCGGCGGTTGAAAGGTTCTGCGCTGTAATTCTAATCAATTCGCTGGTAGAATTGTTAGCAATCTTTTCCGCTTGTTCAATAATTTCTGGCTCATCTGCCCTAGAGAACAAACGTTCAATTAACCGACATCTTTCGATTTCATTTACTTCATCACGGGCAATAATTTTCCACCTAAGTGAGTCGACTTTCTCGCCTCGTTTACCTTGTAACCATCGCCCAATAATCTCATATTCATGTTTGTTAATCAGAATTTGAATTATATCATCTTCAACTTCAGTAAATCTTTTTCTTAGGTATTTAACAAAGTCCTTTGTTCCGTTAGAATCAAGGGATTTCACTAGAGTCATGACAATATTTTGTTCATTAGCAAGTGCATGTGGGATAATCAATTTAGGATCTACACCATTTTCAAGCATTGATTTAATTGATTTTGATGATAATTTAATATTGCCATCCTGCAATTTTTTCAATGCCGCTTGGACGACATTGGTAGATTCATCTTCAAGCATGTTTTCAACTATTTTTGAATCAGCGTATTGGCTATTTAATGCTATGACTCTTATTTTTGGGGATTCATGATTTTGGACAAGGGTAAAAAATTCACTTTGGTTCTCACATTTTAAGATATATTCACAAGATTTTATTTTACACAATAAGTCATCTTTCTCAAATAAAATCTTGGCCAACTTAGAGTCCTCCGGCTTGAATGATAGGAGCATATTTGCAGCAACACGGTTATACGCTATTTTTTTATGATTAATTAATACCTCTAGTATCGATATATCCCTTCGTTTAGCCCAAGTTTTGAAAGCATCTAGGGCCTTGGTTTGGTACCAATTGTCTTTATCATTTAACAGTGGAATAAAAGATTCCAAATTTCCTTCATTGTCGATTTCAAACAATTCTCTTATCGCCCGTCGCTTCTTTCGGTCATCTCGGCTTTTGAGATGTTGTAATGCCATTGCAGAGCGACCGGCCAATCTAATCACCAGTCGATATCTTGGTCTTCATCATGGCCATCCATATTATTGTACTCAAAGTTGGCAATCATTGGGTGTAACATAACTTGAATTATTGGCCACAGCCTTAGGAAAGATGGAGAATAATGCCATAATAATTTGACCATTGGGTGCTGTGAAATCGGTATTCCCCCCTCGCCAATTGGGGGGGTATCGTCAGGTAAATTGTTTAATCTAGCAACCAAATCTTGCAGACTTTGCATTTCATCAAAGTCAATTATCTCAAGCTCTTCACAGGTTTCAATTGATAATTCAATCAAGTCTGCTAATTCTTTGGGATGTAAGTGTGGGTCTATTTGAGAATCTACATCGATTGGACCAAAACAGACATTGCCTAGGTCAGTTTCTAGCTCGTGTTGGTCTTGATACTCTATCTTCATCAGTTTTTGGGAATCTAAATCGCCTAATGGTGCAACAATAAAACCGCCGTCTGAGATTCGTGACTTGACCCACTCTGGGATAACCTCAATTTGCCCAGTCATAATTACTCGGTTAAATTCTCCTGGAAATGCGACTGGTGCAACAGATAAATCCTCGATTCGTCTGATATCAACAGTTGGCCAATGTGATAGTCTTTCTTTAGTATAATCTACCACTTCAGAAGATGGATCTAAAACATTTACTCGACCTTTTTCACCAACAATAGTTGCTATTAATGCCGCTAAATAGCCGCCTTTACATCCAATTACTATCACTTCTTGGTCATGATTCAATTCCATATGATGCAATAGACTGATAATCATATGTGGCGCAGAGATTGTTTTGATATTACCAGAATTAGATTCTATGTAGGGTACAGGTCTATCGGCATAAAATGGCGAGGCATCATAATCAGTAAAATCTTCTAGATCGACTTTTAGCATTGCTATTCTAATATGTTTTGGGACCTCTATACCCTCTTTGGACAGGCGTCGAAGCAACTCGGCTGTCCGGGTCATGCAACTGGTATAACCTCGTATCTTGTAAATAGTCCCATTATTTTGAAGAGGCCTTGAGTTTTTCCTCAATCACATCATCGATATAACTCAGATTTTCTTGATGCTCTTTGACAGCCAATTCGATCATTTCCTCACCAGTAATTCCTTCATACAAATCCTCAGTTAAATTACTCAATTGAGTTTGGATTGATTGTTTGATATTATTTAGGATATGAATCATGTTATCAGTAATATCAAGTTCTTCATTTTCGGATTCTAGTACAACGGTTTCCATAAGGTTTTTCACAACTTTTGGGTCTGTATATAGTTCATCAAAAGATGAGAACATGTCATCCATCAAGATTGATTCGATTCTAGCTAAGTGTTCTGAAATTGTTGCCCTAGCCAACCCGATCTCAACTGCTAAATCAGAAATCCTTGTCCGTTTGGGGATGTCAAAATAACCTCTGTCATAAGCAAATTTTGCCAATTTTAATTGTTTTGTATTAAGCACAGAGCGGTCTAAAGTAGAATTGAAATCTAAACTTCTAGCGCTGATTCGGTCCGGCTGGGATATTAACCTTGCCAAGGTAGAAACCAAACGTAATTTCAGCGGCGGTCCTTGAATTATGTAAGTTAGTCCTTCTCCATCTAATCTACAACCAGGTACTGCACTTGTTCCGTTAGTTCTAGCATTCAAATTAGATACTGAGTGGTTTAATTTAACTAATATTATGTAGCTATCAGAGTTGTCTTTTGGCTCAAGAATAACCTCTAGTAATTCCAAGAAATGAAGGTCTTCTATGTCTTGAGGTGAACGTCCTTCACAAAAATTTGCCTTCAAAATGATTCTGATATCTTTTGGGACTCTTTTGACATAAGATATAAACTCTAGTTGAGTAAATACATCGACAATACCTCCTATGTCTAGGTTGGCAAGGCGTGTTCTTTTCCAAAACAGGGTCACTTCGCGCATGACTCACCTAATTATAGAGGATAAATAATATCTATTGAACTTAGTTTATTCAGTTTCTCATCTCTAGCCATGCTAAAAAGGAAACAATTGGTAGTAATATCAACAGCATTCTGTTTAATTTATTTTGATAAGCATTGTACTCATGTGAGGCTATAGGGTTCACTTCTATAGATTTTGCTTTACGGGATCTTCGCAAAACACCTACTTTGTCTTCGACTATTTTTAAGACACGGTTTCTAAGTTCTGGTGAAGAACTCTTGTGGTTTCCTCTGCCAACAATAAATTTTACCGTAGTTGTTTCAGCAATATCCAGTGCAGCATCAACTACTCCCTCCACATTAGTAAGATTGTGCATATCGATTCTTAGGTTCATTCCATCACTTGAGATATGACTTAGAGTACGCCATTTTCCTTGTCCTTCATTATACTTGGATAATTTTTCCCTAGCTTCAATAAGCGGCTCTTTGGTTAATATTACTGGTTTTCTTCTTCTCGATAGGAATGGCCCAAGCAAGAGGGAAAACAAAAATGGTGGAATGCACATTAAAGAAATAGTTCTTTGAACATTTTCAGCGTCGGTAAGAACAGAGATAGTTGCGAGAGAAAAACCGAGGTAAAGGCCAATCAAGCCACCGGCTTGAAACCCCATGGTGAGTCCAACCGGCTCTCCAACTTCATCTGCCATGTTATGGCCAAAGCCGGATTGTAGAAGAATACTTTGACATGAATTCATTATAAGTCGTTTCTTGTTAGCGTGTATGTGAACAAGAATGGATTAGCCTCTCGTGACCGAGAGAAGAAAGTTGGGAACTGGGTGTTTTATGTCTCAGCTTTCTTTTTCATTTCTTTTTTTCTTGCACCAATAATAGTAGGTACCGGAGAAGTCCCGCCTTTAGAAGCAAGAGCAAATGCCTTTGATTATGCAACCAGTGACGGCATGTGGTCTTCAGGTAATGATAACTTAGAAGATGACTTTGCCTGGACTGAATTAGATCCATACTCGGCGTTGATTTACGGGTTTGGAGACCTCAACTGTCATCAAAAATATGAGCGTTCTTGGATAATAAACGACAATCAAATGCCAGTTTGCACTAGAGACGTTGGAATCTTTTTCGGACTTGCTGTTGGGGGTTTTTGGTTTTCAAGAAAGGGATACAATCGTTGGACTGTAAAAGACACTTGTCTTTCTTTACTACCCGATAGATGGTTACTTAACACCTATCTAAAAAATCGTAGAACCTTAGTTTGGCTTTTGTGCGGCTTAGCCCTTTGTTTACCATTGATCATCGATGGTTTCACTCAATTATTAACTTCCTACGAATCAAATAACATTACTCGCCCGCTTACAGGAATTGGATTTGGAGTTGGATTGGGGGTACTAATTAGTGCTACTTATTCGGCTAAGTCAAAATATTTCAAATCAGCATCACAAGTTAGTTTGCCGGGTGGGATGAAGTTTCAGCTCGTCGAAGAAGAGTGAATTAAGGCGGAAGTGTTTTCCACCAAACGATTAGTTCTTCTATGCTACTAGGTACTGGGCATTCACGATGTCCGCTAGTCAGTATTACTAATCTCTCTGTGACATCTTTAATACATTTTTTTAGTTGATAAGCCGGTAATTTTGCTGGATTTTTTTGAATAATTTCTTCTAGACATATTTCCCACTCACTACTTGGATTTGCCCTACGCCATGATGATATTGACGTTCTCAATGGCCACATTGCTAGAGCAAGTCTACCAAAACCAAGACGCTCTTCTCTAAGTTTGAAGACTTTCGCTTCAGAGAATGGTATGTGATTGAACTGTTTATTAATCCACTTTTCTTCTTCCAACCATTTGACTAAACGTTGTGTATGTCTCCTAGTGATCATTCTGTGAGGGCCAAGAAGTTTATGCAATTTTGGTACTTCAGTTGATCCACCAATAAGGGATAGAGAACCAAGAATTGACCACGAGGATAATGAAAAAGGATTAATTGGGACATCGAATTCCTTAGCAGATTTTTGAGGCCAATTATCTTCGGCGAATTTCATCCATTTTGCAGGAGAGTTTTTCGCCAACCAACCCTCGTGTATAGCAGTCATATTCTTCGGGGCGCCAGGCAGTCTTGTTTGAGTTTCTAGATTGCCGATCATTTTAGAAAGTAAGTACCTATCTACTTTGTCGCTGTCTACATTTAATGGCGCTGGTTTTTTGTTAAAGAAAGTTCTAAGAGTATCACTTAATTTTTTCTTTAATTCATCTAGTCCAGATTCATTCAAAATAGGTCCAACAACCTGGCATTTATCAAATGGCTCAGGTACCTTGATTTTGCCTGATAATAAAGCTCTAAAACCCTTGCGGATTTGCTTTTGAATTTCAGTAGTTTCAAAATATTCCTGCTTATTGCTGGTCATTCTCAATGTACCGGAACGGATCCTTTTCATTGCTTTTACAGGGTCGCAATCAATCCAAATTACTAAATCAGGTATCATTGCTGCAGCATTCATTTTAACTACGTCATCAATTCCTAGTTCGCCGACTATACCTTGGTAAATCATTGATGAATGTATATTTCGGTCAGATACCACTATCTGCCCTTTCTCAAGTAAAGGTTTGATGATAGTATGAGAATGGTCTAAGCGGTCTGCTGCGAATAAACCAGCCTCTTGTAGTGGCGTTTTGTCGCCTTTCATTACTGATTCTAGGGCTAATTTGCCTAATTCACTATGTCGTCTAGGTTCGTGTGTCGAATGTATTTTTGGAAACGGGAAGTCATTCAAAATTTCACCAATTATCCTAGCAGCCTCTCCTTTGCCAGAACCATCTCCTCCTTCGACTGAAATGAGGTACATCTTCAATCCTCTAAGTAATCTTCATACTGATCCTTTACTAACGAATTTAACGCCATACCAGCCAGTATCAAAATGGGACCAATCCAAATAAGACCACGGCTAAATAAACTAATTCCAGCAAGGTATTGTGTCCTTCTGTATCGACTAGCCCTTCTAGTTTCTACTGATGCTTGTATGCCAACAAATCCAGTTATAATGGTCATCACTCCAAGGAATGTTGATAATGCAACAGCTGCTTCAAGAGACCATCCCCCTTCACTATCTACGAAGTCTTCTTGGATTATAATTGATGGATTACCAGTTTTCATGGTAAACGGACTCATTAACCCATCCTCAGCAATAAATGTACGCTCAAGGCTGCTATAACCATCTTTTACGACTCTTATTGTCATCGTTTCGGGTTTGACATTATCCAACTGGAAGTATCCGTTATCATTGGTAAGGACTGTCTGAATTACTGAATTTGAATTATCTTCGTACAGTTCTATACTTGCGTTATTTATGGCAACGCCGTCATCGGTTAGTACTTGACCAGTCAAGTCCACTGTTTCTGCCTCGTTAAATAAGGAAGAATTTAGCAAATCGCCTGGATTGCCTTGCAGCAAGATTCCACCACTAATTATGCCTAAGATACTGCCTACCAGTATTGCAATGGCTGCAATCATGCGCAGTTTAGATCGTTCATCATAGTCTAAATCAATCATCGGTTTTACAACAATATCCTGTTGAATATTTTCTTCATTTTCAGTTAAGTCAGAATAATGTATTGCTTCATTTGGGGAATCAATTTGTGATTGAACACGCTTCCGAAGTTCAGCCCTGCGCTGCTCAAAACTTTTCCCAGTCATTACAGGCCCTCCATGTAGTTACGATATAGTGCGCGGATAATACCTCTTCCCTTGTTTGTCCGCGCTTAATATTACCTTTAGAGAGAAATATCTGCAACTAATTCATATTATTCTTTATTTGATTCTCCCACCAACTATTACTCTCATCTTGTTCAGAATCTTTATCCGAGTGTAAATCTTCTTTTTGTTTAGTAATCAAACCAAAGATTAACACCACTAAGCCAAAGACTGAAAAGCCAAAGACTGAAATAACAATCAACAATGAAATATACTTCTTATACCCATAATCTGAATTTGCTGAATTATCACTGTTAGTGTTACTGCTTTCTGTATTGTTGATATTTTCTTTATTTGTAATGTCATCTACCAAATTCCAAGCAGATGTCCTCAAACCAAGTTCAAGAATAGATCCAATGTAGTTAAGCGACTGTGAACTTACTTTGTCTGCAGTATCATTCTGGGTATGCCAATGCCCTCCAAAAGAAGGTGCATTTTCACCGTAATTTATGTCGATAAAATTAATCGCAGGGATTCCCGCATTGTGTGCTGCGACATGGTCGTCTATCACTCCTCTCTCATCATTTGGATCTGGATTGTAGATGTCTTGGCCGTTATTGCCATTACAGTCCAGCTCACCATCTATCATACCAAGTGCGGCTGTTATTGGGGTTATTGTTTCCCAAAGCCTATCAGAGGTGCTGGTAACTCTGGTGAAGTCAAGGTAAATATCCCCTATCATGTCTATTACGATATATGCAGAGATATTTGCTTTGTAATCATTGGTCAAATTACTAACCCAAGCATCTGCGCCGTAAGACCAAGTATTTGCTTTGTAAGGTTGTCCTTGATCTTCAGCATCAGTAAAAAATAGAGTAACATCATGATTAATTTGTAACGATGGTATTATTCTTCCAAGTTCGATTAGTACAGCAACACCACTTGCTCCATCATTTGCCCCTAAAATTGGCTGGTTTCTTTTTGATTCATCAGCATCCCTGTCCGCTATGTACCTACTATCATAATGAGCGACGAATATCACATTTTGTCCCGTTGTATTATCAGGGCTGTAAGTGCCGACTAGATTTGTTAGAGTAAAATTAGCTCTTTGATGCGATGATTCTGTAAATGACCATTCTGTGAGGTTTTCCGTGACAGATTGGCGAAGTTCTGCCGAAGCATCAGACCCGGGTAAACGATATCCTAGACTAGTTTGCCAAGAGACCGACTGATTGGCTTTTGTAGCGTTAAACTGTAATTCAGAAATTGAATCACAGGGGTCGCTTCCCAGATAT
Source organism: Methanobacteriota archaeon (assembly GCA_002726395.1). Taxonomy (GTDB): domain Archaea; phylum Thermoplasmatota; class Poseidoniia; order Poseidoniales; family Poseidoniaceae; genus MGIIa-L1. The sequence continues at coordinate 65,675 of PBTA01000030.1, forward strand.
ATCTGTTGAGAGTTATTTGAAGAAATAGTGGTTGACAGCATCAAAATAAAGACGATAAATACGCTCGATATGACCCTGAGTTTCAGGTTATTGTCATGCGGTTTGACAATGAGCATTACTGACTCCTAACAGACGGACACTTAAATAGTTCTTTTTCACTGCTTAATTTGAATGCAAGGTTGCATTTAGTTGGGTCCCTCTCATGTCGGAAAAACGCTCTACAAAATCACTGTTTTTAATTGGCCTGATGGTAATTTCTTTTTTGACCCCAGTTTTGTCCTCGGCATCGGCTGATGAACAGTTAGACGGCCAGGATGATGAGTATGATGCACAAGGAATAATTATCGGCGATTTAACAGAGTTTGATCCTGCCGACGGTCGAGAGTATTTGTTGATTGAAGAAGACACTGCGGTCGTATCAGCATATGGTTTCATGAAGCAGGCATGGATTGACTCAGGAAGGCCTGGAGTTGATGATATGAAATATGAACCAGTAACTCACGGCAGAGCAAGTGGTAGAGTCTGTACGCCCCACTTAACTGGAGACGCCCTTACAGTTCCAATTTCAGGTGGTTCTATTGATGCATATGTCGCAAAGACTACCAACACTGTGGCGTTTATTGTTCAAACAGGCAGAACTCTATCATCAACTGTTTTAAATAATCTAGCATCGTCTTGGGATTCAACAATTTACCCAACAATGACCACTTACTACGGGAAAGATTACGGTGACGGACGTGGACTTGCTGCTCCAGATATAGACAACAATTGTCAAGTGCAAATCATAGTATACGATATTGATGGGGCATTCAATACTGGTGGTTACTTTGCTCCATCATTTGCTAGTGTAAGGGAGTCTGTTTTCATAGACTTTGCCGACATTACCCTTAACTGGGGCAAATCAATAATTGCTCACGAATTGCAGCATTTACTGCACAATGCCCAGGATCCTTATGAAAATTTATGGATTGATGAAGGCAATGCAGATGTAGCAATATATCTCTGCTTTGGCCCTGACTCAACACTGGTTAGTCATCTAAATCAATGGACAGAAGCTCCTGAATTGTCCATAAGATGGTGGAATCAAAGATTTGCAGACTACGGTGCAGGATTTATTTTCACAATGTATTTGGCCGATCATTTAGGTGGCGGCCCAGCAGTAAGACAATTGGTTCAAGACTCGGCTACTGGCGGGGTAAGTGTTCAAAATCTAGCATTATCGCCTCCTTCGGGCTCCTCTGGTGCGATTGGCCGGACCATGGGAGAGATTTTTGCTAATTTCTCAGTCGCAGCATTTTTGGATTCAGAACAAGGGATTTACGGGTTTTCGAATCTAGACTTAACTCCAGTTTGTAGTTCGAATTCTTTCTGTCGTGCCCAGCCAACTGAAGTAAATAGTGATTGGAGCACTCCATGGTCATCAACTGGTAACAGCGTTGAAGGATGGGGACTTAGAGGATTTAAATTCACTCCTGGCTCATCATCTCCAGCACCTTTGACAATTAGGTTAACTGCGGATGTAAGCCAATTTGACGGCGTTATTGTTAGCAAATCAATGGTTGATGGTCTACTTTCAGTAACAGACTTGACATTCCAAAATAATGTTGCTACTGCTCTTGTTCCTGGTTTTGGTAATTTGACAGATGAAGTTTGGGCAATAACTTGGTATGCAAGCACAGTAGCAGATTGCGATTACACTTCTTGCGGCTCATCTTACCCCCAAGGAACGGTTGATGTTGAAGCTGCAAGAATAACTTCCCCTGCTAGTTTGACTATCAATAACTCAGTTTTATCAGATAGAGATGGCGATAGTAATGATGACACTGTTCAAGTAAACTTTGATGTTTTCTCTAACGCCTTTTTCGAAGATTTAGATGTTGATATCAGCATTTTAGATTCTAGTGGTAACATAATTGACGAGAAGACTTCTAGAATTTCAGCCGGTGGTGGTGTTAACTCAAACAGCAATATTTGGTTTACTGCGCCAAATGATGGTCAGTATACGGTCAAGTTTGACATGTACGATATGATTGGAACTCTTGTTGACAGTGTTTCAACCCAAGCTTGGGCTTTATCCAATATGCGTCCAACTGCAAATGCATCAGTTTCTACTAATGTGTCTCAAACATGGGAAAACATACAATTTGTCGGTGACGGATTTGATGCTTGGGGTTTGTCCCTAGACAATAATACCTTGCCATACCTAGACCAACCGGTTGCTTATGCATGGGACTTTGGTGATTCAGTCACTTCTAATTTGAAATCCCCAACACGTTCTTATCAAAATGCTGGATTGTATAACGCAACGTTGCGAATAATGGATCAAGGGAATACCTGGTCTGAAACAGATGTTGTTCAAATAAATGTTACAGATGATTCAGTGCCAATTCCAGTTATTACAGTAAATAACGTTGTCATTACAGACAATATTAGTATCTTGACAGAGCAAACAATTCAATTTTCTGCTTCTCGGACTGTGGACAATGTTCCTTTGAGTAATTTAGATTTCCAATGGGAGTGGGGTGATGGAACATTAGATTCTGACACAGGTAAATATCTAGTCCAGCATAAATGGGATGCAATCAATCAAGAAGTAGAAGAGTACAATTTGACTCTGTCGGTATTTGATGGCTTCAATACTGGTACTGTTTCGATTAGTGTATTTGTCAATAATAGAGTTCCATATCAAATCTTTTCAGATAATTTGACCACTTACACATACACTTCAGTCCCAATGCCAGATGTATTTGCTGATGACGATGGAACAATTGTTTCATATGATTGGGTATTTCCAGAAGGTGTTAACCTAAATGGTGGGATTACCGATCAAGGAGACGACTTTTTACAGACCACTTCAAGTGATACTTATCCTAACCCCTCTTGGGATTCTCCTGGAATAAAAATCGTAACTCTGACAGTTACCGATGATGACGGTAGCCAATCTACTACACAATTATTTGTTAATGTGTTAAATCAAATTCCTGTAGCAGACTTCATTGTAAGGATTACAGAGAACGGCGAGACTTCGGCTATAGACTTTAGAGCCGAGGATGGTTTTGTTGATGTCCCATACACATTTGATGGAATCTCTTCTTATGACATAGATTCAACTACTGGCGATTCTGCTGGATTAATTTATAATTGGTCATTTGGTAGTGATGAATTCAGTGAAAATGCCATTACTACATACACCTTCACCGAACCTGGAACCCACGAAGTCTCACTATTTGTGACGGATGAAAACGGTGCGGATAGCACAGTTAAGAAAATCATTGTTAGGGTTCAAAACCCACTGCCAATAATTTCCGTTCAAATATTGGATGGATGGGTCGATGGGCAACAAATGGACAAAAATACCCCTCGTCCAGAAGGTTTCTTACCTGATTCTTGGACTCATACCTTTGATGAAGCAGAAAATACCTATACAGCCCCTAATTTGATGCTATATTTTGACTCAGAGGGTACAAGAGATGGGGATCGGAGGTATGAGGGCAAATACTCTCCTGTAAACGATGAAAATAATGATCAATGGAATGGTATTGTAGAATATACTTGGGATTTCGGTGATGCAACACCACTATCAAAACAAGCTTCGCCATGGCATTATTATGATACGCCGGGGGCCTACACTGTTACGCTAACTGTCAGGGATTCATACGGGACTGGAGACGTAAGTAAGCAAGTCTTTACTATAGTCGTTGATGAGCCGCCGGAAATCAAAAAGATCGAAATTCCGGATGATATAATCATTGAGGAAAAAGCCTATTTAAGCGCAAATATTACTGATTTTGAAGTCGCTAACAATATCCTATTATATCGTGACTTGAATATCGAAGATGGGTCATTATTCGACCGAGATGAATCGCTAAATCCCGATCTTGTAGTAAGATGGGATATTGACATTTACAAAGACTCAAACAAAAATGGGATATTGGAAGATGATTATATTACTCCTCAACCTAACGCAGTCAATTATCGAATTGAGAGTTTGTGGAATGAATCGGGCAGTTACACTATTATTGTGGAAGCATGTGATAGTTTAGGGATATGTACCTCTATGGAAGAAACCTTGCAAGTTTCACCTAAACCAGATCCTGAACCATCATTATCAGATTTTGAACTAGAAGATTGGACTTCATGGGTTAAAGATGCAGGCTCTGATCTTGCAACCTACTTTGCATTAATTGCCGTTGCCTTGATTCTAGGCTGGTTAGTATTGAGGGAATCATCAGAGTTAGAAGATGAGGCTAAACAAGCTGCAGAAACATACACCGACGTGGAGCACGTTGAAGTTCAAGGTGGCTTGCTTGGTATGGACCAACATACTCCTCCACCGGCCCCGGGGATATTATCTAAAGAAGAGCGTAGAAGTGAAGATAGTGGTTACGTAAGGCCATTAAGAAGAAGAATTTGATAGTTACAATATAGAACTGGTTAGTAGTGGCATAAATGGTGGTAAGGCATGAGTAAGAAAGTAGTAATCTTCATGATAATAGTTTTCATGGTGCCTATGTTTGCTACCGGTGCCCCTAATTATTATCTAGTTGGTAATGCGTCTGCTGCTGACGCTTGTAATGGAGATATAGAGCCAGTGTTGTGGAATCAAACTGTCGGAAGATCTGCTTTAGTGCCGCATTATAATTATTATGACATGTATTGGGGATTTGGCGATTATGATGATGATGATGGCAAAAGGGGTAGAGATCATGAGTCACAACAATTCCCATCCGAGGCAAGGGAGCCTACTGAACTGAATCCCGAAGAAGAGTGGATGTATCGATACTGGGACGGAGGATCTCAACTAGAGCCGCTTACTTCTAATCATCATGCTACTATGTTGGTAGGCAATGATAGTATAGGTGCATTAAGAGTTAACTTATCTGCGCAGCATCGTACAACTATCTGTATCTCTCTACAATCTCTAAATGAAACAGACAATGACTATTCAGCCGATGTTTATTTGATGACCACTTCAGAATATGAACGTTATACTGAATTGTATTATTCTTATCATTCTGAAAATAGTTTTTATTGGGATATAGCTGATTCATTGAGTGATGTTTCTCCAGAATGGAGGAGTATGGATTTCACCGGCTGGAGAACTTACCGAGATGCACACCAATATGAGTCGGTTGATGAGATTAATTTCGCACTAAATCTAGATGGTCCAGAGTCCTATACTCCAATATTTGGCTCCGAGCAGTGGCAAAATTTCTACATAGTGATAGATACTTGGGATAATAATCATGATAGTGATTCTCCTGCACCAGGCGTTGTAACTGCGGCTGATGTAACAATTATAACAACTGAGCGATCATTTATTTTGCCAAATTATACTGTTGCATTGGTCTTTTTGCTAATGATGATTGGCGTTGTAATATTCCCATTCATTTTGAATGCAAGGTATATGAAATCAGGCATGGAGCAAGCGGAAAATATGCCAAATAGTGGCCTAGTTCCTTCTTTGGAGCGGCCAGCAGAATTGCCGCCAATAACGGGTGATGAGCAGCCAGAAGAGCAGAAATCTTATCCTAGCATAGAACTCGATAAAGAAACTTAATCAGTATTCCATCAGTGCCCATGCATCTCTAAGGTCTCTGACATTTATCAGTCCCTTGTCAGATAGTCTGAAACTATTCTGCATTGTTGCGTAAACCATTTCTTGGCCAAGTACTGGTGCGTGGAGGCGAACCCAATCGCCACCATTTCCTAGTCCCATTAAGCAGTGAGATGACTCCTCTCCAACCAGTGAATTTGCCGCTTCAAGGATTTGCAATGCATCTCTATGGTTGCTTACAAAGGAGCAGAATTTCACGATATCTCCGTTATCCTTATTGTCCTTTACCAAATTTACAATCTCTTTGGCATTAGGTGTCGCTTTTGTTTCGTGTATCGAGGCAATTACCTTTGAGTTTGATTTCTCAGCAGACTTCATTAGTTTATTCCTGTCTTTGGTGTCAATCGATAATTCAATGTCGACAAATGTTACATCTGAATGGATTGCTTTTTCTAGAATGTCCAGTCTTTGTGATTCGTTTCCTGCAAAGAAACCACCTTCTCGAACAGATCTAACGGTAAATACTACCGGTACCGGGATTCCATCCTTTAACTTTGAAATAGCAGCATCGATATCGATTTCTGAGAAATCTTTGACGCCCCATTCTTCGATGGGTGGTATCTTGGATATTTCTTCTCCGTCGTCATTAACGGAAATTATTGGTTCCGGCTTATTCAGATATAATTTGTCAAACCTTACCTCGACATAATCTGCACCTGCAATATTTGCTCTTGTTGCTTCATCAATCATCTCTTCTACAGAGATTGCTTCAAGCGACACACATACTTTCGGTTCAGCCATGACTTGGCCAATTAGGAGTCGTTATTAATGCTCACGGCTGTAAATTCTTTCCAAAACTCTCTATTTCGTCATACTGAGGTGGTTATTTTTGTCTAATAATCAGCACTAAAAACACTCCAATTGCAGTACCTTAAAGTACCCCCTTCTCCGATTCCAATTGGTAGGGGAGGGGACAAGTAGTATTCGTTAGACAGCGGCTCATTTTCGGGCAAAAAAAGCGAAAATCATAACCCTACAAAATACGAAATGAATTTATTCAATTCTTTACCATGAGGTGAACCAACAATGAGTGACGATTATAGTGCATCAAGCATACAAGTATTAGAAGGCCTTGAGGCCGTTAGAAAACGCCCGGGGATGTATATCGGAGACCCTCATGATGGTTCCGCATTACATCACTGTATCTGGGAAGTAGTGGACAACTCTGTGGACGAACATCTTGCAGGATATAATAACAAGATCGAAGTAGTATTAAAGCCAAACGGAGTACTCTCTGTTAGAGATTTCGGCCGCGGTATACCTGTTGGACTACACGATGAGTTTGGAATTTCCGCTGCAGAAGTGATAATGACTAAACTCCATGCTGGTGGTAAGTTCGATAACAGCTCATACAAAGTGTCAGGAGGGCTTCACGGCGTAGGGGTTTCAGCAGTGAATGCAGTTTCAGAGTGGATGGAAGTCACTATCCATCGAGATGGTAAGGTGCATCAACAAATGTATCATGCTGGTGTTCCAGCAGCGCCTTTGAAGATAGTTGGCGATTGTGAAGATACCGGGACAATCATTGCATTTAAGCCGGATTTGACCATATTTACTGAAATTGTCGAATTCGAGTTCCACCAAGTAGATACTAGGTTGAAGGAGACAGCTTTCTTAAATGCTGGACTTGAGATTGTAATTTCTGACGAAAGAGAAGAAGAACACCATACGGTAAAACATCTTTATGAAGGCGGCATTAGTGAATTCGTCTCTCAGCTAAATATCTCTAGAGAAGCAATGCACCAAGAGGTAATTGTTATCTCTGGCGAGAAAGAACTAGAAATAGGGACAGTGACAGTAGACCTTGCTTTGCAATGGTCAAGTGCGTTTAGCGAATCGATTAGATGCTATACTAATATCATCCGTAACAAAGATGGGGGTACGCACATGTCGGGGCTAAGAACTGCCCTAACTAGTGGCTTGAATTCATATGCCAAGAAAAAGAATTTATTGAAAGGCGAGAGTCTTTCAGGAGATGACGTCAGAGAAGGTCTTACTGCAGTGGTCAGTGTAAAGCACCCTGATCCTTCATTTTCTTCCCAGACTAAAGACAAATTAGTCAGCAGTGAGGTGACAGGTATTGTCCAAACTGTTGTTTATGAAAAGCTTGGGGAATTCTTTGAAGAAAACCCCTCGGTTGCTAAAATCGTCATTGAAAAGGCTTTATTGGCCTCTAAGGCTAGAAAAGCGGCCCAAAAAGCTCGAGAATTGACTCGGAGGAAAGGTGTTCTAGAAGGTGGTGGCCTACCGGGTAAGCTAGCGGATTGCCAATCTAGGGACCCATCTGAATGTGAAGTATATCTGGTAGAGGGTGATTCTGCTGGTGGTTCTGCTAAGACTGGCAGAGACCGCAGGATACAAGCAATTCTTCCGTTGAGAGGTAAAATACTCAATGTAGAAAGACAAAAGAGGAATCTCGTGAAAGTATTCCAAAATCAAGAGATTCAAACAATGATTAGAGCATTAGGTGCCGGAGTTGGAAATAATCCCGATGATGAGGGTTCTTTTAATCCAGAAAAATTGCGCTATTCTAAAATAATAATTATGACTGATGCAGATATTGACGGGGCTCACATTCGAACACTGATGCTGACTTTCTTGTGGAGATTTATGCGCCCGGCAATTACCGAAGGGCACGTCTACATTGCACAACCCCCGTTGTACCAACTTTCCAAGGGCAGAGTTAGCAAATATGCCTTCAGCGATGAGGAAAGAGATTCCATAATTGAGGAATTAAAAGCCGGCAATCCATCAGCCAAAATCGGAGTGCAACGTTACAAAGGTCTTGGAGAAATGAATCCAGAACAATTATGGGAGACTACCATGGATCCCGAAACAAGAACCATGCTGAAAGTTACCATCAGAGATGCAGAAGAGTCAGATAGACTATTTGAAATTCTAATGGGAGAAGACGTACCAGATCGAAGGGCGTTTATCGAAATGCATGCAAAGGAGGTGACTAACCTTGACATCTGAAGAAGAAAACAACGAACCCATTGATGAGGAACAAGATAACGTTCCTAAAGGAAATATATTGAATCAACCACTTGAAGAGGAAATGAAGACTTCATACATAAACTATGCAATGTCAGTGATCATCGGAAGAGCATTACCAGATGCTAGAGATGGCTTGAAACCAGTTCACAGAAGAGTGCTTTATGGTATGCACGAAGGCGGGCATACATCTGAAAAGAAATTTAGTAAATCTGCTAGATCAGTGGGAGAAGTAATGGGTAAATATCACCCACACGGCGATCAATCTATCTATGACACAATGGTTAGAATGGCACAGGATTTCTCTTTGAGATATCCATTAGTTGACGGCCAAGGAAATTTTGGTTCTATCGATGGTGACCCACCTGCTGCTATGCGATACACTGAGAGTAGACTAGATAAGATTTCAAAACATATGCTAGAAGATATCGATAAGAATACGGTTGACTTTCAACCCAACTTTGATGATTCAGAGAACGAACCCACAGTTCTTCCGTCAAGACTGCCAAATTTGATACTGAATGGTAGTGATGGAATTGCAGTTGGTATGGCTACCCGAATACCTCCACATAATTTGACAGAGGTCGCAGGTGCAATTAATTTGCATATCAACACCATTATTGAGGAAGGTGTAGATGAAAATAAACCCCCTAATATTTCTATAGAAGAATATATGGAGCACGTAAGAGGTCCAGATTTCCCGACAGGAGCAGGAATTCACGGTGTTGATGGTATTTTCGATATGTACTCGACTGGAAAAGGTAGATTTCATGTCCGTTCAAAGTGTGATGTATTAGATGATCAAAATGGTAAGAGAATCATTATCCACGAGATCCCCTATCAGGTCAAAAAGGCAGACATGCTTGTACACATTGCAGATTTAGTCAGCAAAGGTACTGTTGTGGGCATTAGAGATATTAGAGATGAATCCTCTAAAGAAGGAATTAGAGTAGTTATTGAAGTGAAAAATAATGCAGATCCCCATGCGGTTTTGAACCAATTATACAAATCAAGTCGTTTGCAAGAATCTTATTCTGCTAATATGATGGGGATACTAGACGGCAGACCAGTTTTACTTACTCTACCGGTCATTCTACATACTTATGTTGGACACAGGGAATCGGTAATTGAGCGTCGCGCTATCTTTGAATTGGAAAAAGCCGAATCTAGGGCTCACATATTAGAAGGGCTAGTCAAAGCACAAGATAGGATTGATGATGTTATTGCAGTAGGTAAAGCAAGTGCCAGCCGTGAACAGTTTGAAACTATTTTGCGAGGCGACGAAACCATGAGTGGAATAGAAAAGTTTGATTTCAGTGAAGCACAAGCCAAAGCAATAGCTGAGAGAAGATTGTACCAATTGAGTCGACTTGACGTTGAAAAAGTACAAAATGAGTATTCTGAGTTGCAACTCAAGATAGCAGATCTTAACGATATTATTTCATCAAGGCTAAGAAGATTAGACATATTGCTCAATGAACTTAACGAGATGGTTGAGAAGCATGGCGATGACAGACGTTCTTACATTGACCCAATGCCACTTTCAATGGATCGTGAAGATTTGATTGAAGAGCGAGCTATTGCTATCACTCTTAGTGAAGACAATTATATCAGGCATTTACCAGTTGAATCATTTAGAGTCCAAAACAGAGGCGGCAAAGGTCTCAAGGGAGTAGCTACGAAGGCTGAAGATACACCACAACTAATCATTACATGTTTCAGTAAGGACAGATTATTGATATTTACCGACCAAGGTCGCGTTTATGGTCTGAAGGCATGGGAAACACCACTTGGTAGTAGGCATTCTAGAGGCGGTCACATTAGGAATTTATTAGAAAGCCTCAGGGATGATGAAAACATAGTAACAATTCTTCCAATCTCAAGAGAGCAATTAGAAAACGCAGAGGGTAACTACTTACTATTCGCTACGAAATTGGGCTTGATAAAGAAAACTCGATTAGAAGAATATGTCAAAATCAATCGTAACGGGAAATATGCTCTAAGATTCAAATTAGATGGGGACAGTTTAGTCAACGTAAGGTGCGGTACTGATGATTCAGATATCGTAATGATTTCCAGCACAGGGTTTGCAAGTAGATTTGCCTGTGGTAAAATTAGAGCATCCGGAAGAGTTTCTGCTGGTGTCTATGGCATCAAAACAGGTACTAGGAAAGGTGCAGATGGAGGACACGTTGTTGGTATGATCGCAACAGATAATACCGAAACGCAAATCTTGACAATTTCAAAGTATGGAATGGCTAAGCGAAGTCGACTTGGTACAGCAGAGAAAATACCATACCTAGATGCTGCTGGAATTCAGAAAGTGGATAAAGACACTGGCGATTTAATGGAGCGTACTGATGGCTACAGGAAAACCAATCCAGGTGCAAAGGGTGCTTTTACTATGAACATCAACAAGGATGAGAATGATGAAATAATTGCGGCTAGACATATTCCTGACCTAGAAGATAATCTGTTTGTATTGACCAAGAAGGGCATGATGATTAGGCTTAGAGCAAATCAAACAAAAGAGACTAAATCTAAAAAATCAAAAGGAACAAGAATCATGGAATTAAGGAATAAGGGTAAATCTGGGTTTACCGACGAGATTATTTTTGTCGCTAGATTGCCTGCTGATTTGATTGAAGATGAAGATGAATTTGACTCAGAACAATCCGGTGATACTCTAAATGAAGAAGAGTGATTGATAAATCGACGACTTCAAATTGAATAACGCCTGTGGTTGAAATAACCGAGTGTCTAGAGGTGATACCCATGAATACGAATAAATTAATTTATGATTGGAATGTTATCGATTATGAGATTAATCGTAACCCAGCAAATCACCCTCACGATGTATGGTTCGATGATGAAACATTGAGGGATGGATTACAGAGCCCAAGCGCTAGAAATCCGTCTATAGAACAAAAGATTGAACTTCTTTCTTACATGGAAAGGCTGGGTATTCAAAAAGTCGATTTAGGCCTACCAGGTGCGGGCCCATTTCATCGAGAACACATTAGTGCAATGCTTGCGCATATATCTGAGAACGATTACCAAATTAGGCCCGGTGCTGCGGTTAGGACATTAATGAATGACATTGAACCGCTGGTGCAGATGCAACAACAACACGGAATGGAAATCCAAGCTTCTGCATTTTTAGGTACTAGTCCTATTAGGCAATATACCGAAGGATGGACAATGGAAAAACTAATCTCCACAATGGAGAAAGCAGTCTCATATGCAGTAGAAAATGAAGTGCCAGTTATGTTTGTGACTGAAGACACTACACGGTCAAATCCAGAAGATGTGAAAGCAATCTATCAAAGGGCTATGGAGCTTGGTGTAAGAAGACTTTGTGTTTGTGATACTTGCGGGCATGTAACTCCAAATGGAGTTAAGAAATTACTGAATTTTATTGATGAGGAAGTCATCAAAGACGGTGGTTATCAAAGAAACCAAATCGAGGTTAACTGGCATGGTCACCAAGATCGTGGTCTAGGTGTTGCTAACAATATCGCTGCAGTTGAGGCAGGTGCAGACGTGATTCATGGAACGGCTCTTGGTGTAGGGGAAAGAGCAGGAAATGCCCCAATTGATCAAACGTTGGTCAATCTCAAATTAATGGGTGTAATAGACAATGATTTGACTTTACTAGATGAATATACTAGAATGGCGAATAAGTACATTGAAGTTCCACTGCCCAGAAATTATCCAATATTTGGTACAGATGCGTTTGAAACCGGTACTGGAGTTCATGCTTCAGCAGTTATCAAAGCAATGCGAAAAGGTGATGATTGGCTTGCAGACAGGGTATATTCAGGTGTTCCAGCTGGTGATTTTGGGCTTAAACAGGTAATTCGTATCGGTCACATGGCCGGTCGCTCGAACATAATCTGGTGGCTTGAACAAAACGGCTACGAGGTTTCAGATGCACTGGTAGCGCACATGTTTGAGGTCGCTAAAAGCCAAAGTAGGAATATGACTGATGCAGAGATTGAATCCGAAGTGGCTCAATATTTGAATAGTTGATTACTCAAATTCCCGGTAAGTATCTGGATTGGTTTGGTTAGAATTCGAGTTAACCCACTCGCTATCAACACTTCCACCACTCCATTCACCATCTACTGCAACTTCGTCAACATCAACTTCGTCTCGCCATGACGGTTCTTCATCGGAACCACACACAATGAAATAGCCATTTTTATCTATCTGCTGTTCTAATAGTGTTATATGTTTTGCAACTGGTAAAAAGTGTCCAACAGGCATTCCAGAGGCCGTAAATGGATTAGTTGCAGCGCCAACTAATAATCCATCTTCTGGGGCGACAATATCGACAGTAAGTCCCGGAGTTGCTGGATCAGATATAGTTGCTATAACTTCGCCTTCTCTCATTACAGAGCCCGAGGATACAAACATGTCAAGTAATCCTCCTTCACTAGCTCTAAGCCATCTTGAACCACTTGCAAGCATCCTAAATCTAGGTCTGTTTGGAGCTCCAGGCACCATTCTTAACGACCTGAGTATATTCATTACCCCATGTATTGCCACCTTTACGGTAGTATTATCAATCAAATTTGCTCCTCCTCCCTCATAAGTAATTGACGGTATGTCTTGTTCATTTGCTACTTTTCTAAGAGAACCCTTTGGCGGTTTGGAGTCAAGTAAGATTTCAATTCCAAAGGCCTTTGCTAGTATGTTAGAACTGGCATGAGCTAAATCAACTCTAATCTGGGGCATATTAGAGCGGCCTTTTGCTGCGCTGTGCAAATCGATAATGGCATCACTATCATTGAGTAAGTATTTCCATACTTGCGCTGCAACTCGCTTTGTCGTGGAGCCTTTAAAATCTCCAGGAAAATTTCTATTCAAATCTCTACCATCGGGGAAGTATCTCGATTTACTTCGGTATCCAGGTAGATTGACAACTGGAACAATTCTCAAAGTTCCTGCCATTTGAGTTGGGTCTAATGATTTACCAATGTCGGTAAATGCATTTGACAAAAGATGCGTACATGCTGAAGCACCAGTTAATTCATCTCCGTGAATACCCCCTAGTACCGTGATTGTTGGTCCCGGTCTTACTCCATGTATTACGGTAACAGGAATTGGCCATGGGTCTCCAAGATCAACTTCCAAAAGCGGGAGTGAAATGGTTCTTATCGTTCCTGGTTTGATTATTTTACGAAACAGCCTAATATTGCCCCATTCTGCTCCACGATCCCACTCAGGACGGTCTTCTGTTTGATGTGCAGCTAAAGCTTCTTGAATTGCCATTCTACGACGTTTTGGTAACTCATGGGCAACTCTTACTTTGGTCTTTTTGACCTTTTTACCCTTGCCCATGACAGACCCAATCAGTCATCGTCAATGAATTGTACTGCTGAAAAATAGTCGCAATAAACAAAGACGTCTAACACTTGGAACATCCATGCCTGACCTAGGTGTTCAACAGATGTACGCACCAAACTCTATTTGTTTTGGTTGTGGGCCAGCAAATGAAAAAGGATTGAGGATTTCCAGTCACCGCATTGAAAATGGATTGTCAATGGAATTCCAGCCAAGTGACTTTCATCAAGCATTCCCCGGCATGATTAATGGTGGTATTATTGGGACATTGCTTGATTGTCACGGCAATTGGACTGCTGCGGTAGCACTTATGGATCACAATTCTTTGGATGAACCACCTTGTACTGTTACTGCTTCTTATTCTGTTAAACTGAGAAGGCCAACCCCAGTAGGTTGCAAACTTATCGTTACCAGTCAAATCATTGAGTTAGACGGAAACAAAGTAAAAGTCGAATTATTGCTCGAGGCTAATGGTAAAATTTGCGCCACAGGAGAAGGATTATTTGTAGCAGTCAAAGAAGGTCATCCTGCATATCATAGGTGGAATTAGATTAATGGCCAAACCTTCTAAACAACAATTAGACCAATTAGCAAAGCTAAGAGTGATAGTTGTTGAAATTATGAAGGATATGGCAATATGGCAAAATTTTGATTTGGATTTATTATACGAAATACCACTTGCAGTGCTAAATAAAAACGCAACCCAGCGTCACGGAGCAACAAAATGGGAAAGAGGAATATCTAGAGAACAATTGGGTTTAGAATTTGTCGAAGTAATCGAATTGCATCCTGAATTGTTGTCGGGTGATTGGAATGCGTATGCCGCTTTTGTACTGCACCATGAGTTTATTCACGCTTTGGGATTCCATAACCATGATGCAAAATTTAGACATTTAGAGTATTCTTGGCCAGGGATTGAGGCAGGTATGATTGGGCCTGAGTTTACAGAATACCTACGAAGAAAGTCTGCTAAATGGTTGTGGACATGTTCGACATGCTCGAAAAGCTTCCCGAGGAAAAAGCCCAGTAAAGGGAAGTATAAGTGCAGAAATTGTTCAACTATTCTAACGGATGTTCAAACTTGATTACTTTTTCGAGTTTTTCTTTCCTTTACCTTTTTTGGCTTTCTGTTCTGCTTTTTCAATCACTTCTTCAACGTCCATGTTTGCATCTTGAGCAACCCTTTCAATCGTAGATTTTTCTGCTTCAGAAATTTCACCATCTTTGGCTGCAGATTTGACTGCTGCCTCAACATTCATTCGTGCAGCATCTTCATCAGATATTCCTAGGGCAGCCTGGAAAGATTTCAAGTCTTGAAGTTCTTCTTCCGTGATTACTCCGTCAGACCATGCTGTTTCGTAAGCATCTAGCAAGAAGTCCTTGTATGCTTGAGGATTTAGCAACACATCTCTAATCAAACCATGATTTGGCGATGAATCAATTGACTCCGACATGTCTAATATCGCAATAGAGCGTCTAACTTCCTTGACAGCCATATCTTTTAGCCCATGTCCAGCCCATACTGCACCGGCTGCAACAACTGCAGCTGCGAACCATCGCATAATGCTCTGGTCAACTAAATCCCCTGGCTCAATTAAGTGAAAGATACCTAATACTGCCATAGCGGCACCACACATGACCTCAACCCAATCGTTTAGATCTGGTTCATCATCAAAAACCGATAACCTTTCTTCAATTATCGAATCCATATCGTCGCTCATGTTAGTTATGCAGTAACCGAAGGGTTTTATTGATGTCGGAATTATAATTTCATGCGTTGTCCTTTTGGACTATTGACATCACAGTCAACACATGGCAGGCCAAGTTGTGTCGATAGATGACTTGGTTTTACCCGACAAGGCTAAGAAATTCTTCATAGAACACTGGGGAATTACCAAACTACATCCGCCTCAAGCACAATCTATGGAGGCAGTCTTCTCCAATCGTAGTGCGTTAATTGCAATACCCACTGCAAGCGGTAAGTCACTTATTGCATATATCGCGATTTTGCGTAAGTTACTACTCGAGGACATCGGTTCTAAAGCCATCTACATTGTACCACTCAAAGCCTTAGCTTCTGAGAAGTTTGAAGATTTTAAGGCGCTTGGTAAGGCATTGAATCTAACTATTGGTTTAGGTATAGGTGATTCATCATCCGAAGCAAAAAGGATTGATGAGTGTGACATACTAGTATGTACTTCTGAAAAATTAGATTCAATAATTAGAAACCGTTCCCAGTCGATGTCTAATGTCTCAATTATTGTATCAGATGAATTTCATCTGTTAAATGACGCATCTAGGGGTCCAACTTTGGAAATTAATTTAACCAAATTACGTTATCTAAGACCTAATGCTCAGATTATCGCTCTATCTGCCACAGTGGGTAATTGCGAACAACTTTCAAATTGGCTCGATGCTGAATTGATAATTTCAAATTGGCGGCCAGTTGCTTTAGAATATAGTACATTTCATGATTTACATTTGGAGCCTAGAATGGTGCAGTCTGCTAATTTATCAGCTAAAGCAGATTTACTTAATCCACCAAGAGATCTCGAAGGTCCAAAATCACAACCTACTTGGGTTGTATTGAATGATACAATAGACGCTTCTGGCCAATTACTAATCTTTGTCGGGACTAGGAAAAGTGCTGAATCTGAGGCGGTAAAATTAGCCAAAAGAGTGTCAAAAAAACTTTCCACACAAGACGTTGATAGAATTGCTAAATTAGATGATGTGGCAACTTCTATAGAGGGCGGACGTCAATCTGCAATGGGTGAGAAATTAGTGCAATGTATTCGAGGAGGAACAGCCTTTCATCATGCGGGATTGACTCATAATCAAAGAAAAGTAGTTGAAAATGCCTTCAAAGAAGGAATTTTGACTTGTTTATCTGCAACACCTACCTTGGCTGCGGGGGTAAATCTGCCAGCAAGAAGAGTATTAGTTAGAGACATCAAAAGGTGGGATGACGGAATGAGTCGACCTTTGCCGGTTATGGAGGTTAGGCAAATGCTAGGTAGAGCCGGTAGGCCAAAATATGACGATTTTGGCGAGGCTTGGGTTCTATGCAAAGGCACTGACGGCTGGGAGGTTGCAGATATGGTTAGTGAGAAGTACTTTTTTGGAGATGTGGAGCCGATAAATTCCAAGTTAGCAGGCGAGCCTGCTTTGCGCACCCACATTCTTTCAATTATATCGACAGGCGGAATTCAGCATAGGGGAGAAATAGGAGATTTCTTTGCCGCAACATTTCTCGGATTTTCGACTCCAAAACATATCTTGAAAGAAAAGATTGATCAAACTCTTACATGGTTAACTGAGGAACGTTTCATTAGAAAAGTAGGAGTTGACAAATCTTATTCTGAGGCACGTGCAGATAAATTCGTAGATAGTGATGACTGGGATGACAACGTTCCTGCTTGGGCAATGGTTGCAAAATCCACTCAAGGTGTCGAGATGAATGGTGAAAATAATTCCAATACGAACAACAAAATAACAGCACATAATAAACCAGTATTAGGGTTTAATCTCGCATCTGAATTGAGCTCTATTGGTGCATGGCATTCAAATGATTTGGATGAATTTTCAGGTATGAAATATGAGGCTACGTTAATGGGCGAGAGGATAACCCAACTGTACCTTGACCCATTGTCAGCATCTATCATTAGAACAGGACTTAGAAGAGCGATAAGAAGAATTGTCAAGGACATTGCCCCAGTAACCAATTTTGGACTTTTACACCTAGCAACATCAACTCCAGATTTCACTTCATTGTGGGCGAAAAACTCAGAGATGGAGCCAAATTCAAAGTTATGGATAAAAACTAACTCTGTCGAAGATGAATTATTATCGGATTCCAGTTATGATGAAATGCTACTTTCCAATGTTAAATCTGCATGGATGGTTGAAATGTGGTGTGAAGAATCAAACATCCGTTCTATAGAGAAAGATTTAGACGTTAACCCTGGTGATATTAACTATCGAGTTGATATTATGGCATGGCTGATACATTCTTCACGAGAAATAATTTTGACGGATGATGTATTCTCTGATGAACACATGCCGCAGATTGCTGAACTGATCAAACAATTAGACGTATTGCGTTTGCGGGTAAGACACGGTTGCAAAGAAGATTTACTTACCTTGGTAAATATTCCAAATGTCGGTCGATATAGGGCACGTGAGTTATCTAAACTTGATATAAGAACTCCTCACCATGTGGCAAATATGACCAAAAAGAAAAGGGATCAGATTTTAAAAATACGTGGTTGGGGTCCTCAGTTATTGGATAAAATAATGCTTGAGGTAGCTAAAGTGATAGAACCTTCCAAGCAGCAAAAACGAAAGGTTCGTCTTGATGACATACCCTTAGATGATGAAATTTGAGCGGATTATTGAAAAGCCAGTTCACCTGCCGATAATTATGGAGATGCCTCAATTCCCTTGTGTCAAGTTGGATATCTCCAATCATAGCAGTGATTTTATCGACGAATTTCTCCAGCATAGAGAAAATGATAGTTGGTTATTAATGTCACATTATGCTGCACAAGGTCAGCAACAACTGTGGACTGCTTGGCTCTTGGCAAAGCGAGCATTTTCCAATAATAAGGCGCTTGCAAGATCATTAGATGCTGAATTTTTGCGATATATTGCTGGAACACATCACGTTTCAGAAGCTTTCAAAAAAGCGGGAATACATAAAGAAGATGATAGCGCATGGTTGATATTCTTGCCAAACCATGTTGCGGATTTAGATGAGATAATACCATCATTTTCTTTGGATGAGTTTAATTCTGGAGTAGCAACATTGATTGAAAAATTAAATCTCAAAATGATCGAAGGTAAACCAGAGATCAATGTTGAAGGAATTAAGAAAATGGGCATTCCGTTACCAGAATCAAAACTAAATTTAATGGATTCTATAATTGGTCATATTATATCTTCAGACCTAAACTCTTGAGTCATTGGAAAGAAGTATTCAAACACCACCGCTTGTTGGGGTGGATATGGTCCTAGTTAAGACTCCAGATTCAATGGTATCCGGAAACAGCAACAGATATCTAGATGTAGATAAAATCAATAAAAGTTTAGATTTAGTAACCTGCAACGGTGCAACATACGCTGAAGTAAGGTTAGTTGCATTAACTGATTATTCTGTGGCTATGCGCGACGGAAAATTAGAGAGAGCAATCCCCGGGCAAGAAATTGGTGCAACTATTAGAGTGCTGGCTGATGGAGCTTGGGGTGTTCACTCAACTACTGATATATCGTCGTTACAAGAACAAATGTCACCTACTTTGAAATTAGCCCAATCAGTTGCTGCAAGGAGGTCTGCCAAAGATCAGCCAATAAAATTAGCAGAAGTTCCAATCATTGAAGACAGTATTCATTGGGTGCCTAAAAAAGATGTTAGAAATACTGAATTATCCCAGCGTCTTGAACATTTGAAGGTAATGAATTCAACTGCATCAGAACACGAAAATATCGTATCTGTTACCTGCGGTTGGCATGATGAAAACATTCACACTGAGTTTTTGAGCAGTGAGGGGATGAATCGAACATGGAGTTTTCAAAGATCGTTAATCAACGGCATGGTCACCGCTAGAGATGGTGGCAATGTTGTTTCCTACCGTACACGTTTTGGTGGCGAAGGAGGATTAGAACTGATAGAATCATGCGATGTTGATGCTCTTGGGGAGAATGCTAGAATCTCAGCATTAAGATTACTAAAAGCGCAAAGGGCCCCATCAGGAAAAATGCCACTTATTGCTGACCGCGACTTGACAGGCGTTTACATTCACGAAGCCTTAGGTCATCCTTGTGAAGCAGATTTAGTGGCTGCTGGTGATTCTTGTTTGGATGGTAAATTAGGCGAAAAAATAGGCAGTGATTTAGTGACTGTTATCGATGATCCAACAATTCGTGGAGGTTATGGGGCTCACCCGGTAGATGACGAAGGACTTGATACTACAGAAAAATGCTTAATCAAAAATGGTGTGTTGACTGAATATCTTAACCATAGGGAGACTGCAGAACATTTCGGTATCAAACCCAATGCTGGAGCCAGGGCTCAAGACGGCTTGCATCACCCACTGGTTAGGATGTCAAACACATTAATTCACGGAGGTACACACAACGACTTAGATGATCTTGTCGATGATGTTGAGTATGGTGTCTATGCATGTGGTTCCCGTGGCGGGCAAGTAGATACCGGCAGAGGTTCATTCCAATTCGCTGCACAAGAAGCTTGGTTAATCGAAAATGGTGAAATAACTACTCCGTTAAAGGATGTAAGTGTCAGTGGACTAACCTTACAGATACTGAACGATGTTGACGGATTGACCAAAGATTCCAGGTTGGCCGCACCAGGATTTTGCGGTAAAGGGCAAACAGTTCCAGTTGGTGATGGCGGTCCAATTATGCGAATAAGTGAAGCTTTGGTGGGATGAATTTGTTGCCAGACGGTGCATTAGACCGACTTCAAGACGGGTGTAGAATTATTGGTTCTCGGTGCAATCAATTAGGTATCAGTCAATGGGAAGTAGTTGCTACCCAGTCATACGGTCACCAAATAGACATCGAAGGCGGCAAAATCTCTCTTGCCGGTGGTGGTGGAGAAGGTGGATATGGAATAAGGGTGTTAGAAGATGGTAAATTTGGTTTTGCTTATCTTGTTGATGTTAAATCAGCGGATGAAGCAATCAATAGCGCAATTTCAATTGCCCGTATGTCACCTTCAATAGAGGGGTTTGTCCTTCCATCGGAGCAAAGTGCACAACAAGTAGCAGGATTATTTGATAAATCTATTATCGATTTAGATTCCGAATTTCTCCTTAACCAAGCAGATGCTATAATTTCAGAGGTTGCTTCCTTAGATTCACGAGCTGTTGTTACTGGAGGAGGTATCGGAGTTAGTGCTAATGCAGCATCAATTCTTACTAGTGAAGGTATTGAGTCAGGAGGTTTAACTACTTCGCATGGAGTCGGTGTACAAATTTCTATAGAGGAAAACGGCCAACTGACTAGTTCCTGGCAAAGTAAATCTGCCAAAAGTCAACTCCCAAATGTCCCTCAGTGTATTGAAAGAGCGGTTGAATGGGCTCAACTAACTAGAGATCCAATCAAAGTCGAAGCACCGGAAGATGATTCGCCAATATTGATGACTAGTGAAGGTTTTTCTCCTTTGTTTTCAGTAGTTGTTCCGACAGCAGTGAAAGGAGAAAAATTAGTCCGTAATGAATCTTTTTGGTCAGGTAAGATGTCTCAAAATGTGATTAGTTCTGAACTGTCAATAATCGATGATGCAACAGTTGAAGCCGGTAAGTCATCAGGTTCACGGGATGACGAAGGAGTACCATCGAGGCAAAATGTGTTAATCCAAGATGGTAAGTTAACAGGTTCCTTGTGGTCAACCAGAGACTCTGCACAGCAAATTTCAGAGGGGCGAATTGACTCTGCACATACCACCGGTTCAGCGATAAGATCTGGTCACCAATCCCCACCTATTTCAGGGTGCAGCAACCTGTTTTTGTCTTCTTCCAAAAAATCTCATAATTTTGAATCCATGCTTGAAGTGATGGGAGATGGATTCGTAATCAATAGTGTCATGGGCGCTCATACAGCCAACCCTACTAGCGGAGACTTTTCTGTCACTTCCAGTTCAATACTGCGTGTGGAAAATGGTGAAATAATTGGTGCTGTTAAACAAGCCGGAGTATCAGGTAATATGGCTAAAGCATTACAAAAAGGAGTTTACCTTGGTGATGATGTTAGGCCACAGGGGTCTTACTCATCTGGAACTATGTACGTACCAAATGTATTATTGACTAAAGGAATAAGAGTTAATCCCGTTTAATCGATTTTTCAATGGGATAATTTATGTTCCGCCGACGCTGGTATTACATTACTGGAGGAAAAGGGAGTGTATTGTCTAAACCAAACCGCACAGAGGCCCGCATCCGTTCCAAATTATGGAAACGGCAAACTGAATATTATTTGTACAGGTGTTTCATATGTCTGATGACAAATACGAATCGCACGTTAAGGCAGTTTTATCAGAATGCCCTGATGCGAATGTTGATGATGTCAAAGCTTCATTTAAGAAATATGAAGAAGAATTCTATATTCCTCCACAAGATGCACTTAGATCAATCGTTAGAAGATTCCAAGGTGAACAACAAACTACATCACCGAATAGGGCTAATAACCAACCAAGGAATACTAAGAAAGTAAAGTCGCTATCTGAACTTTCAGGGACCGACAAGGATGTTGAGATAGAAGTAGAAATCATCTCTCATAATGTTAGAGAGCAAACAATTAGAGGTGAGGAGAAGAAAATCGCCTTCGGATTACTTGAAGATAATCCGTGGGATGATGGCTCAGAAAGAGTTCGTTGGGAATACAAGGATTGGGGGCCAAACTCGAACATAACACCTGGTTCTGTAGTCCGAATTGAAGGTGCATCAGTCAATGAGTATCAAGGAAAAATGTCGCTAAACATAAATCAAGGGGCAAGAATCGCGGTACTGAGAGAGGGAACAAGACCTGTTAATGCTCCTGGTGAGCCAATAGATATCAGTAATATTCCAAAAGACGGCTATATTTGTATTGTTGGCAGAGTACTTTCATGCAGGGAAGACCAAATTCACCGTAAAGATGGTTCTGGATCTATCGATGTGGTAAGGGGTAGAATTGCCGATGAATCTGGCACCATTGGTTTTCTTTCATGGGAACCATTCGAACATGAGATTGGTAGTTTGGTAAAAATAGATGGGGCACAGGTTAAGACCTTTAGAGATACTCCAGAATTGAATTTTGGTAGAACAACTAAGATCGAAACCTTTCACGACGCCAATTTTGCAGATACAGAAAAACTAAACAGCCAAAATATGAAAACAGTATCTCAACTTACCGATGGTTCAAGAGATGTAGAAATTATTGTACAAATTACTGAATGGCAGAAGCGTTCTTTTACTAAAGATGGAGTCGAAAAGCATCTTTGGTCAGGGCAAATAGCAGATTTGACCGGAAGATGCCGTATGAGTGCCTGGGAAGAATTGCCTATAGACGAAAATAAATTACCGTTAACCGTTAAACTGTCCGGCGTTAGGGTAAGAGCTTGGCAGGGCATTCCTGACATAACGGTTGATAGTGCAAAGCAAGTAGAATTTCTTGACAAAACTCCTTGGGATGAATCAATCAATCTAGAGGACCATGTTGTCGAAGTTGACTTGACTGAATTAACTACTTCGTCTAGTAGAGTTGGAATATCTACCGAAGGAACAATAGTTAGTGTGCGAGATGATTCTGGAATTATAATGCGTTGTTTAGGATGTCGTCGAGTGCTTCGCGATGGCGAATGTTCATCTTGTGATTCGACAGAATCTCAACAAGATGTTAGATTGAGGTTAGTAATAGATAACGGTGAAAACACCGCTTCTTTATTGATAAATAAGGCAGCATCAATCAAACTAACAGGTTTAGATGAAGATAAGATGGCTAAAAAAATAGCATCCGATGGGAAAATGGAATTTGTCCAATCACTAAGGGATATGATGCTTGGAAGAATAATAAAAGCCAACGGTCGTACAATAGTTGACGAACAAGGCGCAATGATTCTTGCTGACCATGTTGAATTAAATGACGGTGATGCAGGCCTTTTAGCCACTGAAGTAAGGTCTAAATGGGGGGTTAACTAATGCAATCAACAGGGCGCGTAAAGCGACAATCTGCGGTACACATATTTGCTTCGGAATATGGTGAATCTACCTTAAGCGAGAAAGGATCTGGCGAATTTGATCCATCATTTGTAATAACAAAGTTAGGTTCGAGGATTAATCGAGTAATAGTTGCAGGTTTATTAGAACGTATTGAAGGCAGAGATGTTTCAAACGGTTCGGTAATTTATCAAGGTCAGTTAAGGGATCCATCTGGAGTTAACTATTTTTCAGTCGGAGATTATGTTTCTGATTCAGTAAAAGAACTAACAATACAATTGACCGAAAAATTAGAAACAGGTGAACCAATATTGCTGATGATGGTCGCTAAAACACGATTATATCAAACCGACGAAGGTGCTGTCTATACCTCGCTTAGGCCGGAAGAAATGTGTGTTATCGATTCGGCTAGATATGCTAATTGGCTTGCTAAGACATCAGATCATATGATGACACGAATGTCAAATTATATGACTAGTTTAGATTTTGATGCTAACATTGAATCAATGTCTAAATCAGATTTTACCGAACATCAACAACTCGGCTTAGTTGCTGCTAGGAATCATTACGGAGAATTAGATCTAGAACATTATCGATTGAATGTGATGCAAGCACTGGACATTGCTGAAGGGAAATTAGAATCTGCTTCTAAACCAGCACCTCAACGATTAGAATCAACTATGGATGAAGATAATTCGTCAGAGGAAAAAGCAAGTGATGTTGAGCAGGCAATAACCGATATCATCAATACTCTTGATCAAGGAGACGGAGTGGATTTTGAGACAATTATAGTAAATGCAGAAGCTAGAGGCTTCCAGCGCTCCATAACCGAAGAAAAAATCGAGGAAATGTCAGATAGTGGTATTGTTCATGAGCCAGCATTTGGTTGGTTTAGATTAGTTTAGATTAGCAATAACTCCCAACACATTCAAGTTCTTAGTTGACTGTGCTCGGTATAGGTGGAGACGTGTCAGGAATGGATTTTTTTATCCGCCCCGCAACGGGAACAAGTAGCTCAGACTGGGTTAGGATACCAAATGCCGATATTAAGGTGAAGTCTGCTAGAAGAATAACTCGAACAATTGTGAGGGGTCAAGAAGGCGACAATCTTCATGATGAAGGCTCTGAGTCTACTCTTTATACTGTTTCAGGGGAAATGAAAATAGATGAGTATAAGAAAATATTATCCATGTACAAATCTGGGCAACCATGCATTCATGACCCATTTGAAGAAAGGGATGTGAAAGTGGTATTTGCATCAATGGAGTATGATGGTTCTAATGAATCATTCATTTTTGAATTCATAGAAGATATTATTTGAGGTGTTTTTTTTGAGAAAACTCGATGAGAAGAAAGAGATTCTCTATGTTATTAGGACCTTAGATGTATTGATGTCTTCAGGTGTTGGTCTGGAGGCTGCCTTACACACGATTGGCAAAGGTGGCTATGGAATTATTTCCAAGGACTTCTCTTCATTAATGACAAAATTAAGTGCAGGTAAATCAAGAGGATTAGAATTTGAAGTTAAAGCATTGATGAACAAAGCCGAATCGGATGGCTACCGAAGATTACTGAATACTATGTATACTAATTTGACTCAAAATACCGATTTGATAGATACTCTTAGAAAACAGGGTAAGAGAATGGAAGAAGATCGTAGTGAATCGGTAAATAAGTACATCGAAGAACTCGGCGGAGTACCTGAAACCTTGCTTTCGATTGGTATGATAGGCCCGATAATTCTAGCAATTGTCGGACTTGTTCCTCAAATACTTGGAGATGGAGCTGAAGCAATAATCGGTACCATTGACCAAGGATTGATTAATTCTATAGTAAATGGTGGACTGATGTTTACCTTGGTAGGAATGATGCTGATTGGTCTAAAGGCACATACAAAAGATCCGGGGTTGTGAAATGATATTTGATTTCCTTGAGGCGTTTAATGAAAACTCATTAGTGCTCTATTTATTTGTTATAGGCATTGCTTGCGCAGCAGGTGGTATTCCTCCAATGATTGAGAGAAATAGGCGGCGAGGTATTGAAAATCAATTACCTGGCTTACTTGAATCACTTTCTGATGCAGTTGGTGCAGGAAGAGGCTTACAAGAAGCAATGTTAGAACAAGGTAGGAATACTCCAGGTATTCTGGGAAAACTCTTAAGTGAAACACTTGAAAGTAGCCATGCATCTTCATTTGATGCAGCACTTTCTGCCTTTGCCTCAAAAACTCGCTCATCTCAAGTACAGAGGGTTGTTGTTTTAATTGATACAGCAATGGAGCAAGATGCTCCTTTGCAAAGTATTCTCTCAGATTTGGCTATGGATTATGAAAGATTAAATGATTTAATGAATAAAAGAGAAACAGAATTAGCTGGCAGAGGCATTCTTATCATCCTATTCGTCTGTATTGGCCTACCAGTACTAATCGCCTTTATCGTTGGTTTATTTGCTCCTGCAGCATCAGGATTTCAAATTGCTAACTTCAATTCGACATTCTCAACCTTTTTCGCTTTGGCTTCAGCAACAGGTGCCATGGTTTCGGGAAGGATGATGGGTCGCGCAAGGGACATGCTTTGGTGGATACCGCTATGGATGTCAACTTCTATGTTACTCTATCTTGGAGCAGTGAAAATGATTGGAGGATGAAAAATGTCTGAAAAAATAATAGAACAATACGGCAGAGTAACGATTTATACTGAACCAAACCACCCTTCACCAATCTATCATGTTGATGGCTCGATTGATCCAAACCCATACGGAGATTTAGCAGTTTTACTAGAAGATGACAATTTGGAAGAGGTAATGTATAATGGTGGCACACAATGTGTCAAAATTGCCCATAGAGAGCACGGTATGTGTAGAACTAATGTTTGGATAGACGATGACAGTGGAATTCAGATAGCTAAAAACATCGCATCTTTTACCAATGTCCCATTAGGAGACGGACCGGGATTAGTGCCAATATTTGATGGACGTTTACCAGACGGATCAAGAGTAAACGGTACTATTCCGCCAATATCACCAGACGGGCCGACGTTGACAATTAGAAAGTTTAGAGAAGATCCTCTTACAATGCTAGACCTAGTTAAATTTGGTACAGTAAACTCACGGCTTGCCGCAATGATGTGGGTCTGGATTGAAGGCCTTGATAGTCGGCCAGCCAATTTTGTAATCGCTGGAGGTACCGGTTCTGGTAAAACTACGACCCTAAATTGCTTAGGTATGTATATACCATGGGATAGAAGGTTGCTGACTGTCGAAGACACAGCTGAATTACAAGTTTACCATGACCACTGGTTACGTATGGAAACCAGGAGGGAAAGACCAGACGGGACTCCTGAAGTGGACATGAATGACTGTCTAAAATCAAGTCTCAGAATGAGGCCAGACAGAATAATTGTGGGAGAGGTAAGAGGGCCAGAAGCTGCAACTCTACTTACTGCTATGAATACCGGTCACGATGGTTCCTTTGGTTCTCTGCACGCTAATACAGCCCAAGAAACAGTAACTAGAATGATTAATCCTCCAATGTTGGTTCCGCCAATTATGCTAACGGGATTAGACTTAATCATTATCCAAGCCAGACTTCATGTCAATGGGAAGACTGCAAGGAAAATAACTGAAGTAGCAGAAATTGCTGGAATGGAAGGAACTAAACCAAGGCTGAACATTATTTGGAAATACAATCCAGCGAATGATCGAATTGAGGAAACAGGAATACCATCTAAGATGCGAGAAACGATTTGTCAAGCAGCAGGAGTTACGCCAGACGTGTTTGAGAAGCATGTATCTCAAAGGCAACAGATTCTAGAGGATTTGATAAATAGAGATATTAGAGATATTCAAACAGTAACTCAAGTTATACAAAACTTCTACGCAACTAGGTAATCTTAACCTCTTAGCCGTGCTAATACGTCATCTATGTGGTCAATCTTTTCTTTGGCAGATTTAACCCTCTCACCTGCATTGGTTAAGTCGCTATCACCTGATATAATCTCTTCAAGTTTACTCTCTGATTTTGGCTTGAAGTCTTGGGCTAGGGCTTTTAGTTGAACTATTATTGAATCGACTTCACTTTCAGAAACAATTACTCCTGGAGCAATTCTTGGAATCTCACTTGGAGATATGAAACCTAACTCAGCGCCTATTATTCCAGAACAAGCCAAAACTTTAGGTCTTAAATCTGGAGTGTTCACATCGTAACCTCTAGATTCAAGGAATCTAATGATCAGTGATTGTTGAGAATCATTAAACTCTCCTTCCGAGGTTTCCATCACAGTTTCAACAAGTTGTTCAAATCCAACTATATTTTTCTCCAATCTTTCAATAGTTCTTCTTTCTTCTGAGCTGATATGGATTGAACCGTGGTGTAAAATCTTGAGGACACGATTTCTTCTGGCAATATTAGGGTCTTGTAAACCTTCTACCTCCGAAAGATCCACATGCAGGTCAAATAGTGCATGTAGCCTACCAGAAATACTTGGAATCCTTAAGTCAAGGTCCATCGACTTTGCAATTTCCTCGAAAGCCATTCTTGCTTTTACTAAATCACCGTCATGCAAGTCAATAGTGTTAGTCAATTGATCTCTAAGTGAACTCCTAGAATTTTCAAATTGTCTAATTGATTCCCTTTCACGCCAAGAATTTGGCATTGCATTAACCGCACTTTTCTCGGAGTCAATTCTAAATTCGAGTTGCATTACTAAATCTACTATGTAAGCACGTACTGACTTTACTTCAATAGGTATTCCATGATTAGATAAACTGTTTATGAAGGCTTCTAAATCATCAATATTTGAAGCAGAACTTACTGTCAAAAAGTCTCTGGCTGAAGATTCTATTTCGGCTATTCGAGCCTCCACTTCAATTAGTGCTGCTTCTCTCTCCAAGGTGCTTACTTCACTTTCTACAAGAATACTTGGCGGGCTTTGGTTCATTGAAGGAGTGATTTCTTCTGGCTCGTCTACAACACTTATATTCTTTAATGCCGCATCAATACTAGTAGAAACTTCAATTCTGGATGTATCTAATCCATCATCAGCCAAACCACTTCTCAATTCTGATTCATCTTCGAATGTCCAACCTTCTGGGTGCTCTTCAATAAATTTAGAGACCGTCTCTTGAAGCGATTCTACTTCGGAAACTTCGTAATCCTCCAGAGGTGATGGGATGATTATCTTTGATTTGGCATTTGCATTATGTCTTTTGAGCGATTTCTTTACTTTGCCCCATGAACCTTGTTGCGAGGCTAATACTCCTGCAACCCTAACTAGGAGGGTCTGTTTATCGCCAGTTAGTGGCAATTCTAGAATTTTACACATTGAATGAATCTCATTTTTATTCATTTTGTCTAAGTTTTCCGCTGTCATAATTTTAGGGTCTTGGTATAGGTGCAGATACAATCTCTGTCTTCTTTCTCTTATGGAACCTGATTTTTTAAGTCCAAACACACCAAGTAGTTCCCCAAGGTGATTATTCTTAATCGATTTTATATTATCTTCTGACAAGTCCCATTCAGATAAAATAAGATTTTTGATCAATCTTGCTCTTACAATTTCAACAGGACCTTTTTTTGAAATATCATTGACAGAAGCTACCTCTTTCAACCTATCAAATTTAGCTTGATAGAGTTCGCAAAGCAGGTCTACCTTGTCAATCACCCAATCACCTTGTGCATTATGCGTACAAAGCAGTATATGTGGTTTCGCTATCATGCAGGAGTTTTTTTTTGGTTTTGCGAGGGTTTTTGACCTCCGCAAAGGTATTGTATGGTTGACTATCGAGATGAATTTAGAGGCTGAAAGCATCTGGTGATTAATTTGAGTCGAAGTTTCAAAGCAGCGAAGAACTCAATCAAAGAGACGCACACTCTTCTTGATTCATTAGGTGATATGGTTAGAAGTGATTTCAAAAAGAATTTATCTGGTTTGGAAGAATCACTAAGTCAACGAATTGATGAGGCAGAGAAAGCGATTCTTGAATCTTCTAAGGCTCGAGAGGCAATGGTTGCCGGGGTTGGTTCTATGAAAAAGTCAATAGAAAAAGCACAAAGAAAGTTTTCCAAAAATAATAATTTAGAGGAATTAAGACTTACTTTAACTGAAATCTTTGAGGACATAGATAGATTAAAGCTGGCTAATGATAAAATTTCAGACGATATCTCATTGGTACTTCACCCCAATATGTCTGCGGTTGAGGCAATAGAGCGTTTTGCTTCAGATTTGCAAAGGTTTGCGGGCACTTGGGAAAGAATANCTCGAGATATTGACCAATCAATTACCGATTTGTGTGATGATCAAGATCCTTCAGAACTGATAGATTTGGAACAATACATTTCAAATCAAGGGTTTGATAAATTAGTTGGAAGAAACGGAAAAAACGTTGAATCAGAATAACTCAAAATTTTAAAATCCCTGGTCTAGGATTTTTGTATTCTTCTGGAAGTCCGCTAATTAATCGCTTTAGTTCATCGTGGTCTTGTTGTAATAGTTCTAGTAAAAACTTAATTTCGGTGATAAAGACACTTTTGCCGCGGTCGTACATATTATCTTCAAGTGGTTCTATCCTCACCATTTCTAGCGAAACATTACCGCTGTTATCAAGAATTTCAAAGTATATACAAATCCTTGGTCCTTGGATGATATTTCTTGAAATATTCCATTTTGTTCTTGAATCTCGAGATTTCTTTTTACTCGGAATCAAATAATTTTCTCCGATTTTTAACGCATAAGAATCATCAATAAGTTTCACATATTGTTTTAGAATTGTTGAAAGTTTCTTTTGTTCAACATAGATTCCAGCAATTTGTTTTAGGTCATCATCTAATGATTCATAAATTGAATTTTCAACCTCAAAACATAATTTTGCTGAATTATCATTAATTCTTTCAATTACCTTGGTAGGGAAACCATTACGAGATACCAGGATACTAAATCCTTCTAGGGGGGGGGAAATAAACGTAGACCTTTCAAATTCTTGACTAGGTTTTTCTCTTTGCATTCCTAGTGTATGACGTCTTAGTCTAGTTTTAGTTTGACTAAATTCACCTCTAGATATAACATATCCATCAATTGCTTCATCTATTCTTAATTGTTCTAAATTATCTAAATGTTGATGTTTGTCTTGTTCACTATCGAAATGGTCTATATTTACTGATTTGAAATAGTCCGCCGATGTCTGCACATTTATGTCTTCTCGCATTCTCTTTAATTGCCTAATAATCAATTGATTATCACATATTACTATCGCATTGAAGGGTAAATATTCGGGTTTGTCATCTGAGACCAAAACCCAAGTAGGCTCCCTTCGNGGTAAAAAAGCTGATATTTTTAAGCCTTCTACATCAAACNTCTTCCAATCCTTAACACTCATTGCTAACAGATCACCTGTGCCTTTTTTCAATGAATCAATAGCAANTTCCATGTGCGGAACTTGAGACATTTTGAAATTAAAAAAGTCACGGTTTTTCTCGATGGCTTTTTCGGTTTGCAGGCGCACTCCATCAAAATTTGATGGAGTAGTTAAGACTTCTAATCTTGGCTTTTCCTCCATCATTTCACCTCGGCTCAGATCACTCCGAACAGCCTATGGGCGTAGACCATTGGTTAAGAAGGGCACCCTATGTGGGTGTAACATGACGCAAGTTCACCAAGGTGTTGAAACTAGTCTAGACTCTCTACGTCAAAAAATAGATGAATCTCTAGAACAGATGATTGCATCAAGAATAGACTCTGGTGAAGTTGTTGAATTATCAGGCAAGGTATTGCTTGCTGGAGGAAAACGCCTGCGGCCAATAATGATGTGCTTATCATACGAAATTGCTGGAGGGGATGATTTAACAGAAATCATGCCGCTTGCAATGGCCTTTGAATTCCTTCATACTGCAACTCTTGTTCATGACGATATTAATGATGGTGCAACTCACAGGCGAGGAGTTCCCACAATCCATGAGACAGCAGGTTTGTCTAAAGCCATAATAGCTGGTGATTGGCTATTTGTTCAAGGATATGCTTTAGGGGGGCAATACAATCAAGATATTGTGACAAATATCGCAAACTGCTGTTCGAGTATAGCAGTATCAGAATTTTCCCAAATCGACCATATTCAGAATCTCAAAACCTCACCAGAAGACTATATCAGCATAGTAAAGGGCAAGACAGCTGGTCCATTTTCATCTGGCTGTAGAAGTGCAGGTGTTGTTGCCAAAGCAACAGAAGAGGAATTAAACGCCCTCGAGGAATTTGGAGTTGAAATTGGTATAGCCTACCAATTAGTTGATGATTTATTGGACTTGATTGGGGATGAGTTGATGGGCAAACCAAGGGGTTGTGATGTTTTAGAAGGTAAGATGACTTTGCCGTTAATTCATTCACTAACTCTATCACACGGAAAAGATAGAGAAAGATTGGCAGATATTATCAATAATTTTGATGATTCTTTGTTTGATGAATTAATCGAATTATTAACTAAATCAGATAGTTTCAACTACACCAAGATATTGATTCGTAATCATTTCGATAGAGCACTCAGGTATCTAGAAATATTCCCTGAATCTAGCGCTAAATCGCTACTTAAAACCGTAGCAGAATATTCAACAACTAGGAAATTGTAGAACTCGAACAAGTCCATTATTCAACTTGCAAATGACTATTCCGGCCGGTTGATTCAAGTTAGATGATGTGTAGGGGGATACATGGTGACTGACATCTATCATGAGGATGAAGCAGTCAGCCCAGTCATTGCGACAGTCTTGTTGTTAGCGATAACAGTGATGTTATCTAGCATGGTTTTTATTATGATGCAAACTGCTTTAACTTCGGTTGAAAAATCAGAACCTAATATGACTGTNAGTGTCAAGGGCTTAGATAATGGATTTCATGTAGTTAGAATTACGAGTTTAGACCAAGCATTAGACCCAGCAAGATTAGAATACCAAATCTATTCTTCTGACGCCCTCAATGGAAATGAATACAATGGCTTTGTTGATGATTCTGATGTTTATGGGGTTATCGGGGCTAANATNTCATTCCATGATAGAGATGCTGGTTATTCTGTTACACAGGGAGATTACTTTGTTATNGANTCAGAAACGATTGGTTCNAANGATGGCACATGGGGNTTCAAANTTGTTGACAAAAGCTCGAATACTTTACTATTTGATATCGGACTCACAATTATTGAAGATTAACCGCCAATGAAATGCATTTCTACAGGCATTAAATTATGGCTTAATTTACCTCTTATTTCCGAATAACGATCTGTCCGTTTTTCCCAAATTGCTTTAACAGCTAATCCAATATCTTCTTTGTCTGCATTTAAGCTAAACAAAGATTTCAAATCATTACCCTTGTGAGCAAATAGACAAGTGTACATATTACCATTTGCTGATATTCTTGCTCTTGTGCAAGATGAACAAAACGGTTTGGATACAGATTCTATAAATCCGATGATATAGCCATCGTTTAATTGCCAATAATTNGACACCTCTCCATAATAATCTTGTTCATTGGNGCTCACATTGCCAAAATGTGCGATGATAATATCTCTAATTTCTTGACCCGTAACTACTTGTTCATAATTCCAATTCTTGGTACCTCCAACGTCCATGTATTCAATGAACCTGATTGGAATATTCATNGATTGAAAGTTTGTTACTAATGGAATTATTTGGTCTTCATTATAATTTCTTATAATCACTGTATTTACTTTGACCGGCAAACCAGCATTGATGGCAGATTCGATTCCTGAGAGTATGTGTTGTGGAGTTATATTAGAGTTTGAAAGTTCTTTGAATAACTCAGATTCAATGGCATCTAGGCTTACAGTGACTCGATTNAGTCCGGCATCAAACAATTTGTTGGCATATTTGCCAAGTAAAGTCCCATTTGTTGTCATTGCTATATCAAGATCTTTATCCAAGTTTCTTATCATAGAAATAAGGACGCATATATCCTTTCTTAGCAAAGGTTCTCCACCGGTAATTCTAACTTTCTTTAGACCTAGTTTCAACATAGACTCAACAATTATTGTTATTTCTTCAAACGACAAGATTTCAGATTTAGGTAAAAANTCATGATTATGTCCGTATTTTTCTACAGGCATACAATAATCACACCTAAAGTTACAACGNTCGGTCACCGAGATGCGAAGATCTTGAAGAGGTCTTCCTAAACCATCGTCGGTCATATTGTAAACTGGTAGATTGAGGTTATTCAATTATCTTACAAGCATTGATGTTTGATGAGTTACTCGGTGGGATGTGGAAAAAGTGTCTAGGGGGTTGAAATCTACTAATTTCAGCGAAATAATTGAAATCCCCAAAGTCAATCTAGACTCTATAGAATTTGCCCTACCTCCTTCTAAAAGTCACATGATTAGACTATTAGCACTGGCCTCCTTGGACAACGGCTCAACATTAATTAAAGTGAATCAAGCAATCGGCCTAGATACTATCTCTATGATTGATTCTCTTGGTTCACTGGGCGTAGATATTATGCGAGATAATGAAGATAATTGGATTGTATCTGGTGTAGGGAATAAAGGTTTTAGTTTAACCCAACCAACGGTCAATTGTGGTAATTCTGGTACAGCAATGAGGATTTTGATGGCAATGATAGCAACCATGAATCAAACCATCATTCTTGAAGGAGACCAATCACTCTCAATAAGAGAGAACTCGGCGCTCAAAGACTCACTAAAATCTGCAGGAGTGTCAATAATAGAGACAACTAGTAATCACCTCCCAGTAAAAATTACTGGCCCCTGGTTTGCAGAAGAATCAATCATCTCCAAAATCAACCTAGATTTGAGTAAATCTAGTCAACCTTTGACAGCCTGGCTATTGGCAAGCTCGTTATTGGGTCAAGAAGTAATACTGACTCCAAGTAAATCGACAGTATCCAACAGACACCATAACCTAACTCTGAGATTATGCAATCAATTTGGAGCTAATATTAAGCGAATTGAAGGACAATATCATTTAGGTAACTGGCAAGTAAAAACTCCAAAAGAGGTATTGGTTCCGGGTGATTCATCTATGGCAAGTTTTGCAATATTGTTATCAAAACTTCATCACAACAAAATTAAATTATACCATTGGCCTAGTGAAGACGATTGTTTAGGCAATGAAATACTAAAGCAGAATTCCGATAACCTTGGAATAAACTGGCAAGATAACCAAATAAATTATTCTAATAATGGTAGGATAGCAAATTATGATTTAACAGATTGTAATGATTTGATTACTCCTCTTTCTATAATACTAGCAATCTCTTCAGGTGGTTCTCTATCTGGTATAGGGCATACGATATACAAAGAAAGTAATAGAATTTCTAAGACTATTTCT
>PBTA01000007.1 GCA_002726395.1 Methanobacteriota archaeon
CTTCTTTTTAGCTCTAGAGTGTACGGAAAGTCAGGCTCAGAGCATAGGAGATCACCAAGCCCAGCTGTCCGTGTTTGCTCTAAATTACGACTAAACTTAAAGCCTAACTCTAGCCCTAAATAAGTTGATATATCGCGCTCAAATTGCTTGCCGCGAGTGTTAGCCAGTTTTCCTGACTGACGTGCTGTCCGATTCATTTTCTGCCTCTAAATAGTCCTCAAGAACTTGCTCAACTAGCTTTGCTAATGATGTTTGCTCAGTGTTTGCTTTTGCCTGTAATCGCTCTTTGTGGCTTTTTTGCACTCTGACAAATAAGATAACACGTTGATTTTGTTTATTTTTCTTGCTGATCATTTCTAACAAACATTTCATTAAAGATAATGCTTGTTAAGCTAGCTTAATGCGTGTTACTTATGCAATACAACAAAAGACGTACAGATAGGAGATGTTATGTCGAGTTATGAAAAGAGAGATATAGTAACTATAAAAAGAGGGGTAGATAAAAAGCTTCTATTTAACGCTTATGAATTATCGGAATTTAAAGTTGTTTTAGGAAGTTTAGACCGTCTGCGTAAGGGAAGGCGGCAATTTAGGCATTTAGCAGATCAACAGGCTTTACACAGAGCATATATAGCAATTGACGAAATTTTGCAGCGCTACAAAGAAGTGGAGCAGCAGCAATGAATGACGTTATAGGTTTTATAGCTGGGGTAGATCCTGAGCTAAAAAAGAAACACCGCCAGCAGTTAAAAGCGCTAGCTGGGGAGAGGCATATAGACTTTGTAGAAGAGCCGGAAACCTACAACATGCTAGCCTATGAAGCGCGTACAGAATTGCAGTACGCAATAACAGCAGCTGAGACTTCAGTAAGCGTACTTGCCGTTGCGTCAGCTACTGGCTTAACGAATCGCAAGTGGAAAGCTTTACGGCTATTAGATCAGATAGCAGAGAAGGGGATCAGCATAGAGGTTGCTGACGATCCTAGCATAAATTCTCATTCTATCAGCGTCTTAGCGTACTCAGCTGAAGTAGCTAAAGAAAAATTATTGACAAGATCTAAGAAAGCTTTGCAGTCTATTAAATTGAGATTAGCGGCTGGAGAAGAGGTTTATAGCAGCAAGGGTAGAAAAATTACTAAGCTAGGTACGCCCCAAGCCACGGAAGCCATGAAACAGGCTAGAATTAGTAAGTCTGATGATTTTGCGTCTAAGATTTTTCCAACTATTAAACCGTACCTTGACCGTGGGTTAAGCTTGAATCGCATTGCCCAAGAGCTAAATCGTCAAGGCGTCAAGACTGCTAAGGGTAGAAAGTTTTATCAATCAACCATAAGCGCTATAGTAAGAAGGGTAAGCGAATGAATAAGATAAACGAAACACAAAGGTATCGTACAATCGGTAACTATTATGACGATAAATGTGAGCACTGTGGGCAGCCGTGTGTTGACGACGTGTGTGAGTGCAGAGACTTTATTGGAAAACAGGAAGTCATACTGACCGACAAAAAAGATAGGCTAACTAACTTTCCTAAAGATGGAAACGATCTGCGCGACTTTCGTGAGCATTTGACAAACGCATTTTTGCAAACACAAATTGCGTTAGAGCATGAAATTTATCTAGACAAAAAGGCTTGGTCAGAGAGAAACGAAATGTGTGACTGGATCTTTGCAACGCCAAACCGACAAATGATGTTTTGGATGTTTGCAAAAACTCCAATTATTAATGGCTGGACGGTTGCTGAGGCGGCTGAATATTTAAAACGTGACCGTACAAGTGTGTCGAAGGATCTGTCGGATATGCACAGTAAGAAATACATTTATCGTAACAACAAAGAGGGTTTTCAGCGGCATTATTTGCCTAGCCGAACATTATTGAATAATGCGTTATGGTTCTCAGAATATTATGTAGACACTACTTTGCGGCTTACTGAGGACAGTGCGCGTAGAGATTTTTTTGAGTATCGTTCGTCAGAGCGAGAGTATTTTAAAAACATGCAAAAGCGTGGCAGTACTGCACAGTAAATATTCAGTTTCGACACGTTGACTGTACTAATTATGTACGAGTAAGGTTGTAGTATGAAGAGAAGAAAACTTGATAACCCAACTGCACGAAAGTTAAGAGGCGGTGGAATACGTCAAAGCAGACGCCTTGAAATGCTCTGTTGGCACGTTGACCATCTGCAAGCAAACGTAAGAATTTTACGTGAGCTAGCCGATAACATAGAGCGTGTACTAGGCATCAAAGAAGCAAATATGTCTGATAAAGTATTCATGGCTCAGAATGAAATAACTAGAGCGAATATTCATTGCAGCAGGGTGAAACCTGAAAGCACCAGGACAAGAGGGGCAGCAATGTATGAATATATAACAGAGAAAAATAGCCTGGTAGATATGAACGGAGTGAGAGAGATTGAAGCCCGTGAAGATCTGAGAGAACCAGAGTCATATTACTTTGCTAGAAAGAGCAAGCAATTTCGGGAAGATTTCGAGATGCGCCAGCACAACCAGCCACCAGAGCCAGTAAACAATAAATCACTTTTTAGCGACGAACATCACGCAGCTGTAGAGGCGTGGAAACGTAAAAAAGGCTTAAACAAAAAGAACATGTAAAAAGGTTTAATACGTGTTAGGCTAAGTATTAATTAAAAAGAGGTGAGAAAACAATAATGAGGCAATCAATCTATAAACGCTTTTCGCATAATATATACATTGTTAGTATTTACAGAGCGTTCAGAAATTTAACACAAACAGAACAAACAGACCAGACTAAACAGAATGAACAGGATAGACTGTTTGAGATAGCTGGTGACATTCTAGGTGCTATTTCACTATTTATTATATTCTACGCTGCAATAGTGCTTGCTGGTATATTCCAATGAGCAATGCAGACAAAGCAGTTGTAGAGCTTTCTGATAAATTGCGTAAAGATCTGCTAGATATTTGTGGTTGTTATCATGTTGCTAGTACGCAACTAGAAAGTTACCAAGACGCAATAGAGCTAATGGAACAAATGATAGGTGAGGCATTAGCCGCGCTTAGTTTGACTTCTTTTGAAACAGAAAATTATTATTTCACGCGCTTTGAAACAGAGCTAGTGATAGAGGTGAAGGGGGAACAATGCGCCCTTCATTAACGCAAAAGCAAAAAGAAGTTTACGACTTCTACAAGAAATTTTGGGAAGTAGAAAAACGCTGTCCGTCGCTCAGAGAAATCTGTGAGGGGAGAATAAACAATAAACAGATTCTTGAGCAACGGTCAGCACGATCTACCGCACATGCAATAGTCAATCATTTAGTCAGCAAGAACTATCTAAGTGAGAGCTATTATAACGATAGACCTAGCTACTATCCTAGAGAGCTTGAACAATGACGTTGGCAAGCAAACTAAGAGCAGCAGCAAATTCGTTAGGTGATTGTGATTTAGCTCTAACACTAGAGCAAGCCGCCCATGAACTTGACAGATTTGAATTTCACAAAGCTATCAGCAGAGCAGAGCAGACTTTTGAAAACAGAGAAACTGCAAGTGGCACACGTCACGTTTGAACTAGATCAGAGCGCTTGTACCTTCAGTTTAAAAGCTGGTGAAGCAGTCCACGCTAAAGATAGACGCGCTCTTTTCAGCGGTCACATAACGCCAGAAATGGGTTTGCAGTTACGACAATTAGCAGAAGCTGTTGAGGATATAAGACAGCACAGATTAGAGGCGAAAGAATGATAATAGCATTTTATACAGCAATGATCCTTGGCTATAGAATAGATGGTGAACACGTCACAGCGCGATTCTGGATGCAGAGCTATGAACAATGTTTAGAGGCTATGGATCACGCAGAAAAATTATATGATTATATTGCTGACAATATTAGCGACAAGCACATTTATTTATGGTGTGAGAAGTCAGAAGTTGTGAGCAGCTTTGACATGACTATAAAACCAATGCCAAGACCGGAGATTAACTGATGTATAATTTATATATCTATATTTATGAAACGTGGTGCTTACGTAAAAAATTTAAAAAATTAAAAGACGCTAGAGACTATCAAGATGGTTTAATCAATACGGGTGCTGGTAGTGCAAACGTAATGATAATTAGTGAAAGAACTAATATTGAAATGCAGAACCGTGAAGAAATAGCAAATAAAAGATTCAAACGTTAAATCAGCCACTGATAGATTTTCTTAGTTTCTTTCTGTCTATGTGAAAGCCCTGTATAACCACCGTTAATCTTACGTGTCAGGGTTTTTATCGTATCGTCAGAAACACCTTCATCACATATTTCCCAGAGCTTGTTCCGACTAAAGAACCAAAGCGCCGTTTCTATTGCATACTCTTTTTCAAGCAAGCTGGGGTCTTGTAGGATCTGGGGCAAGGCCATGTCAGAAGCAAATGCTTTGTGGTTGTCAAAGCCCGTCAGCATCAGAAAACCTCTGCCTATGTATTTCTCAGCAGCATCTTCATTATTACCCATGCGCCCCGAATAAACTTTTCTAGCTAATGCTTTAGGATTTCTAGCGTAAGGTTCTGCGCTCTCTTCTGTAGGAAATCTGCTAGGCCACACGCGCATCATAGCCTCAACGCTGTAATTAAGGTTCTCACGGGTGTATCTAAAGTTTCCTGACTCGTGATGCACCTGACCTAGTAAGTGCGCTCCACGCTCAGGGGATAGCTCATAGAAGCCAACAATTCCCTTAGCTGTCTGTCTCCCAAATGCCCCATCTGGAGTACACCCACAGCGCTCTTGAAGGTGGCGTAATGCATCACTCATTTTTTCATTTCCAGATATAAGCGATACACATTAGCACAAGTGTTAATTGTAACAGCTGTGAGCAAACAAAGTGCAATAGAAGTGGTCATTTTTTCATATTCTCCCTAGCTACACCTTTGGATTTCTCGAATGATCTGAGGCCAGAAACGCCTAGAAGTGATAGCGTCAATGTCATCAGTGATCCTGTATCAAGCTCAAAAAGAACTACGTCAGGATACCAGACAGCTACTACCCAATCTGCTATTGGCATCACAAAGAAATTTAGAAATAAGCCTAATGTGCAGCACCATAAGATAGCTGGCCTTGCACCAGCCACAAAAAGGCTAGGGTGCTTGGCGGCTTCTACGTTTGCTTGTGCTTGAAGTGCAGCATTTTCAGCAGCAAGTTTCTCAGACATTGTAGCGATTTCATGCGCTAGTTTAGCTTTTTGGTCTTTGTCCTCTATTACTTTGTCGAGAATAGAACTAACCGGATTAATAAGCTTTTCAACAAGACCTAACATTATGACTTAGCCTCTATCTTAGTGCTACTATTAGACTTTGCAGAGAAGCCAAAATACGCACCTACAAGGCCACTGAGAGCTAGATACTGTGCCATTAATATGCTGTCAGCTTCTGCCATTTGACCAGGCCACACAACAGTAGCGACTGTCACAATACCCATCATTGCCATAGCTAAATAAGCCATAATTCTTTTATTCAGCTGATAGGCTTTTTTGTCTGGAATAAGTTCGTTCATTTTTTTAAATCCTTTATTATTTTTCTAATAATATTGAGATCTCTACTGATAATCAGCACATAGCCCTTATCGTTGTAGAGAACGTACTTGAGCTTCCACTGTCGCAGATACATTTACCGTTCAATTTTTATGCAGATAACTTTGCTGTTTTTAGTTGTGACCAAGATTTTAGAGCGCTTTAAATCAGCCTCACAAGATTGTTCAGTGCTGTGAGAACTAATATGATAATGCTTTAGCTCACCAGCTGTCGTTAACATTACCCAGAGCAAGACAAACATCAGAAAGATAACCAGCCCATATAGATTGCAAACAGATACATGCCGCCAAATAATGCAACAGCAGCAACGACAATAACCGCAACAGTCAGCGCTGCTTCTGCACGTTTCTGACGTTCTAACTGGCGCTGTGCCTCAGCTGCTTTGCGCTCTTGCCGTATTTCTTTACGGATGTTCTGCAATTCTTGATAGCTGGATAGCCCCCTAGAATTGACGATTAGTTCGCGTAAATTTTCTTCCGCGTCTTTAGCCGCCATAGCGTCAAAGTAGGTTGCAAGACCTTCTTCATTTGACCCAGCAAATATGCTGTTTTTCTTCTTAGCATGTTTAGCTTTCGCATCATCTACACCGTCAAAAAAACTGACAATTTCATTCTTCATTGCATAAAGTTGTTTGCCAGCTTTTATACCGCCTGAGATTGTCGCAAGCGTAGCTGATACAGCTGTGATTGGATCAACCATCTTAGACT
This sequence comes from Methanobacteriota archaeon, assembly GCA_002726395.1. GTDB lineage: Archaea > Thermoplasmatota > Poseidoniia > Poseidoniales > Poseidoniaceae > MGIIa-L1. The sequence continues at coordinate 6,242 of PBTA01000007.1, forward strand.
ACTTGAATAAGAACCGTAGCCAGCATCAACATAATTGCACCGCTAGCACCTATGATAATACTTTGAATTAGTTTTATACGCCCGTACAAATCCTTATGCTGTAGTTTCACAATTGTCGAAAGCTCTAGTAAGTTCATAGATAGTTCGTCTATACGCTTGTGAGCGCTTGCTACTGTGCGTTTATCATCCATCATGCTAACTCAGGTGTTATGTCGATTGCTATTGATCCGTCATTCGGAAACGTTTCAATTCCACCATCCGCAAAAGTAACTTGAAACTCAGCTTGGAAACTGCCAGCTGTAGAAGTGTCTCCAGTTTGCCATACGTATTTAACACTTCCAGAAGCAGCAACTAGAATAGTTGCATCTGAGGTAACAGAAGCACTTGCTGCGCCTATCCGTCTCATATGAAATCTTACAGAAGCTCCAGTTATATCCCTGGCATTACCTGACCCATCTTTTAGAGTCGCGGCTATCTGTGGACTTGTATCGTTTTGCTTAATATTAAAAGCCATTATTATACCTCTGAAACTGTGACTGAATTTCTAGACGTAGCTGATGGAACGTCAGCTGTATTTTTGCTTGTATCTCCAAACTCAACAATGCTTAACGTTCCAACATTTAGAAGCAGAGTAGGAATTGAAACACTACCAGTTTCTACACTATTAAAAGTAAAGACCTGATCTTGCGTTGCAGCAAATGAGCTTACATCTGGAGCACCAGCTACGACGTCAGCAAACGTTATGTTGCTGAGAATACTTGTAACGTTATAAGCGCCTACTACTGGAGCGCCAGCAGTAACATTACTGAATGTAAAGTTATGGTTTTGAGTAAAGCTAAAGCTTGCAATATCTGGCGAACCAGAAGCAACGTTAGTGAATACAAATGTTTCATCTTCAGCTGCTGAGAAGGTTGGCACTGCTGGAGAGCCAGTTACCACATTATTAAATGTAAAGCTGTGAGTTTGTGTGACTGCAAAGTTGTCTGCAACAGGATTACCAGAAGTAACGCCCGTCAGAACAAAAGCGTCAGACAGAGCAATAGTTGTGCTTCCGATTGTTGGAGAGCCAGCTGTAACATTATTAAAAGTAAGTAAGTGATTTAGTGTAAGTGCATAGTTATCAACTGCTGGTGAGCCAGCCACAACATTGCTGAAAACAAATGTTTCATCTTCTGCTGCTGTAAAGCTTGGAACTACTGGAGAGCCAGTTGTAACACCGTTAAAAGTAAATGAATGATTTTGTGTTAGTGCATAGTTAGCAATTGCTGGTGAGCCAGCTGTAACATTGCCAACCGCTATAATCTGAGCTTGGGTTAGTGCTAGATTGTCAACTACTGGAGCGCCAGTATAAACGTTCTCAGAAACTAATGTTTCACGCTCTGCACAATTAAAGTTTTGTACAATAGGAGCACCAGCTACAACGTTACTAAAAGTAAAGCTGTGATTTTGTGTCAGCGCAAAGCTGGCGACAACTGGTGGCGCTGTTGCAATGTTGAGTGTGGTAAGAGCGTGTGTTTGCGTAAAGCTTAGATTTTCTATCTGGGGAGAGCCAACACCGACACCATTAAATGTAATAGCACTGGTAACGCTTACAGCAGTATTCTCTACAACTGGAGCGCCAGTTACAACATCACTAAAAGTAAAATTGTGGACTACAGTAGCAGAGAAATTATCAACTACTGGAGCGCCTGTAACAATGCTACTAGGAGTAATATTGACAACATTTACCGTTACATCATCCGCAATGGGCGCTGATGCAATGGGAGAAAATCCAAACATGGATTAGGTATTACTCACCGCTGTCATCGTCTGTTGGCTCTACATAGTCAGCATTAGCTGTCCATTTTTTGCCATTGTAGCAATACTTGTTTCCAATCCAATCATCAGGAGTATCAGCAACGTCTGCATAGACTGTAGTATTAGCGTCATTTAGATCACCAATAATAAACTGTACTGGATCACCGACTGTAATATTGGCTGCTGTTGACTCAACAGTTACATCGTCAGCGATTGCATATTTAGAAATGTTGTTTTCAGTTTCTACTATAATTTTCATTTACTATCCTTTCACGATTAATTTTGATGCTGATAAAGCCGTACCTGCAATTACAGATGGACTGTCGGCTGTAGTACTTAGTGTTCCGTCATTCTGCACATAATAAAGCTGCCCTGCTGTCAGTCCACTTTGTGCATCATCTGTTGCCCCTGCAACTTGTATCGTAGCAGTTGCACCGTCTGCATAAGCTGCATCAGAAACGCCAATATAGTTTGTCGCTGTTAGGTTGTTTTGACTGAAAGCATTTGTAACTACGACATAGCGCCCTTCATTATCACTCTGACCACTTTCATTATAATAGATAACAAATTTACCGTCGTTCGTTTCGCGTGCTCCAAGGTACTGCATAGGATTACCCATGCTAACTTCACTACCAATGTTAGTTATTGCGCTTCCATTGAATTTAAAGGTTTTGTATTTTGCAGCAGAAGAAACTTGATATGCAACAAGAAAAGTCTGACTTAGAGGATCATATCTTGCAACAGTTTCATACGAAGTTGAGGAATAAAGTGATGATCCAGAGAGCAGACTTGGAGTAGTGCCAGAAATGCTTACACCTCTAGCTATAATATTTGAATTATCTTCTACATAAGAAATAACGCATTTTTGGTTTGTATCGTCATACATAACACTAGGACTTTTAATACGGACAGTTTGACCAGTTAACTTTGCTATTTGTACAGCAGTTCCAAAGCTTATTGACGTACCGCTTACCGTTCCAACGCGAATATATGAAATGCCATATGACCCGTTTGTTTCCCAAGGATCAGCAGAAACTAAAACTACTTTCCCTGCTGAAGCATCATAACCTAGTGCCATGGTGTAGGTATTGCCCTGACTTATAGCAGTAGCACTCCCAAAACTAATAGACGTACCCGAAACAGTTCCAACTGCGACCTTACCAAGCGCATTAGAGTAGTACCCAACAATAACTTTATTATTTGCAGTATCATAGGCAAGAGTAGGATTTTCACCTATTGCACTACTATCTACAACAACGTTTGATCCAAAACTTACAGTGTTATTAGAAGGATCGACCGTCCCAACTTTGGCAGTGACATAGTTACTGTTATCATTATCTCTAAAAACTACAATAATTTTAGAATTATCAGGATCATAAATTCCACTGAAATGTGAACCGGAATTAGTACCGTTTACTGCTGTTTCTGTCAAACTTCCAACCGTATTACCTGAGATAGTTCCCACTACTGCGGTTATGCGGTTATACCAACCATCATTAGTTAAAAAGATCACTCTATTATTTGTAGAGTCGTAAACGATACCTTCATTTGAGTGCATACCCACACCGTAAACATAACCAGAACCCTGACTACCGCCTGTCCATCTATTACCACCATAATATACAGCCTCTGTTCCAGCCGATGCGCTTTGTTGGGTTGCAGCAATTGCACTAACTGTTCCATCTGCATTTACACAAACTTTAGTACCATCAGATAACGCACCATTAGCAACAACTTGTGTTGTGTTTGGCTTCTCAATTGGCTGTCCAGATTTAACAAGTAACTTTGTTGCAGAGATAGCTGTACCTGCGACAACGGAAGGTGAGCTAGGAGTAAGCCCGATACCGCCAGTGCTTTGAACAAAGTAAGTTTGTGCAGGTGTTAAACTTGATTGAGCATCATCTACTGACCCTGCGGTTTGAATAGTTGCAGTAGCACCATTGCTGTAAGCTCCATCAGATACACCTAAAAAGTTTTCATCTGTAAGGTTTGTTGATCCGTCAAATGGGCTTTGTACTACAACAGCTTGCGCTTGACTATCACTGTCATTCTTAAAGATTACCAAAAATTTATTAGCAGTTGTATCATAAGTTACCCATCTTGTACTATAAGCTTCTAATTGATCTGAACTACTTAAAATTGTGCTTGCAGACCCTACTGTTGCACTTGTACCCGACACAGTTACAGGAAAATAAACAGTATCATTTAAAGAGGCTGTCCATCTACGGTAAAACAACGCTATATTTTGATTGTCTGGATCATAAACAATAGTTTTTGAATTGGAGTTATGATCAACAAAGCCAGTAATTTTTGACCCAAAACTGATACTTGTGCCCGAAACAGTCCCCACTTGCAATGTTTGAGCTTCACTGTTGTTATAATCCTCATAAGCGACAACTACTTTATTAGCATTAACGTCATAAGCTACTCTAGGGTCATCAGACCTATCAGAATTAAAGTAAGTTGTACTACCTATAGAAAGTGAGTTGGAACTGTTTGATACAGTAAGAACTTTAGCTGCACCATAGAGACTATTAGCATTATCTCTGAAAACAAGTACAACTTTGTTACTGCCACTGTCAAAAGCCATATGATGACCATATGCAGCACTGTTAATTGTTTGCGCTGATCCGCTTGTAATTGTGGTTCCTGAGACTGTACCAACAACAGTTTCTAGTCTATATGATTGATCAAAATTGATTGCAGCAAAGACAAATCTATTTTCATTGCTATCAAAGACAACATCACACATTCCTGGTTGAAAACTTGCTAAATTCTTTGCTCCTCCTACCGTAATAGTTGTGCCTGACACCGTCATAGCTTTTGCGCCCCAATAAAAGGGATTCCCTTGTTTTCGGTAACTACAGACAACAGCTTGTGAATTGGGATCATAAGCAGTAGCAAGATAATCAATAGTGTGAGAACTTTCGAAGGTAACTTGGTTTGCAAACGTAACAGACGTTCCTGAGATTGTTCCTAGTGCAGCATAGGTAGTATTGCTGCTGCTATCTCGGTATACAGCGACTATCTTGTTTATTCCAGAATGATAAACTGCTGTAGGATCATTAGCTATACTACTAGAGTAAACAGTTGCAGGAGTACCAACAGCAAAAGCTTGTGTACTATCTGCGACAACACTAACTGTTCCATCTGAGTTAAGAACAACCATGTCTCCGTTTGCTAATGCTCCTGATGCTGTAGCTGTAATACTACCTGCCCCTGTCGCATCATCTGTCCAAGCATAATCTGAACCATTGTAACTTAGAACTTGCCCACTAGATGCTCCACTTAGATTGAGGTGTGCATCTACTTGAGTATTTGTATAACTTGCAGGATTAGTATCAGGATTTATTGATAATTGAGTTGCACTAAGAGCCGTACCTGCCATTACTGCAATTGTATCAGGGCTTGTTCCTAATGATCCATCAGCTTGAACATAATAACTCTGACCTGCTGTAAGACCACTTTGAGCGTCATCAACTGCCCCTGCAATCTGCACTGTAGCCGTTGCACCATCTGCATACGCAGCATTTGAAACACCAATGAAGTTTTCTGAGGTGAGTGATCTTGTTACTGAAAAAGCATTTTGAATAATTATTGCTGTACCTTTATTGGAATTACCATCATCTCTGTATGCCGCAATCATACGTTTACTATTGGAGTCGTAAGCAATGTGAGGGTAGTCAGAAGTTCCAGAATTTAAGGTAAATTCTGCGCCAACAGTAAATGTTGTTCCGCTTAAAGTAATTCTATTTGCCACCAAAGAGCTGCCAATATTTTTTTCATACACAGCGACTAATACTTCTGCATTGGCATCATAATCTATTTCAATTCTGTTTATATCCGCAGAATTTAAAGATTGTTCACTACCAAAAGAAACACTTGTGCCACTGATAGTAGCTGCTCTTATTCTTCCTAAACCTCCCAGACCATCATCAGAGAAAGCAATTACAACTTTCTGTGCGCTTGCGTCATACGTTGAGTCTAAATAAGCAGTAGAACCACTATTAAATTCTACCTCTGTACCAAAGCTTACTGACGTTCCGCTGATAGTAGCGACCCTACATTTTCCATATTGTGATGCACCTCTATAAGAAATAAGGAATTTTTGAGCGTTAGCATCATAGACAGGTCTAGGGGACATAGTACCATCATCATTAGAGATTCGTGCATTTGTCCCTGCTGATATAGTTCCACCACTTACAGAAATTACACGTGCGTTAATTTTATAACTATCATTTGCATCACTATAGCATAGCAAAAACTTTCCATTAACTGTGTCATAGTCAACTTCAGCATATGCCCCTCTCGCTACATTTTGCTCTGATCCAAAACTAACGCTTGTGCCACTGACAGTCGCTATTACAGCATTGCAATTACCATTATTTGTTTCATCTAAATAGAAACACACAATTGAACTTGATGCAGTATGATAAGCTGCATTAATCCAAGATGTTGCACCTGTGTTAAAAACAGAAGGTGTTCCAAAAGAAATTGTAGTTCCACTAATTGTTCCGACTACTGCTGTACCATATTCACTATTCGATTGATCTTGATAGAAAAGAACTATTTTTCCTGAACCTGGATCGGTTACCGAAGACATATATCTTGAGCCAGAAGTTCCCGTGTTAAAAACTGTTTCTGAACCTATAGCATTACTTACGCTCTGTGTGCCAATCGCGCTTACAGTGCCGTCTGCATTGATGATTACCATATCGCCATTTGATAATGCACCTGCGGCTGTACCATTTAACGATGGTGATGTACTGTCATTTGTCCAAGCATAATCACTTCCGTTCCAACTTAATACTTGCCCAGAAGAAGCACCACTTACATTAAGATGACTATCAACGTCACTATTTGTATAGCTTGTTATTGTTGGGTCACTATCTGGATTTATCAGTAATTTAGTCGCAGAAATCGCTGTACCTGCTACCACTGAAATCGTATCTGGTGTCGTTGACAAACCTCCAGTTGCAGCTTGCACATAATAAGTCTGCCCTGCTGTCAAACCACTTTGAGCATCATCTACCGAACCTGCCGTTTGGATTGTCGCTGTAGCACCATTAGCGTAAGCACCGTCAGATATACCTATAAAATTTTCCGCTGTTAGTGTAGCACCTCCAGTCGTGGGCGTACGCCAAACAACAGCCTCACCATCATAGCTATTGTCACTATCTTGATCTGTAAAAGCAAATATAATTCTATCATTTGAAGAGTCATAAGCTAATGGATTGTGTCCTGAGTTCTTTTGAGTAGTGCCTAAATTGGCAGGTGTACTAAAGCTTACACTTGTTCCTGAGATAGTCGCATATGCGTATCTTTTATTATATGGTGAAGCATCCTTTCCATAAACAACAAGTATCTTTTTTGAAGTTGGATCGTATATTGCGTTTGGAGTATTTCCTTTGGCACTTTCAATATGGGTTATACTACCAAAAGAAATACTATTTCCACTACTTGCTACTGTTCCAACAAAACCTCCCAAATATTCAGTAGCACCCACCTCATCTTGCATGAGTAACAACATTTTTCCAGAGTTTGTATCGTAGGTAAGATCAACATCTTCACCTTGTCGTAAATTTACTGCAGCCGCCATGCCAATATGTTGTTGTGTAATTGTACCTACGGCAGTAGCAACTTGCGTTGGGCTAACATCATCTCTACGAAACGCATAAACTACCCTTGCATTTACTGGATCATATTCAACTTTATTATGAAAAGTAGCACCATTGTGAGAATAAGTTGGACTTGAAAAAGAAATTGAGGTTCCACTAACACTTCCAACTGAGGTAAATCCTTTATTACTTGTTCCACGATATGACATAATTATTTGGGAATTACCTGAGTCATAAGCAAAATCATGGAAATAATGATATGTACCAGTTCCGTGCGTGGTTGCTGATCCAACGCTAAGACTTCCATTAGCCGCTAATGTAATTACTTTTGTTTTTCCTGCACCGCTATCACCCCAATCTCCAAAAGCAACAACAATTTTTTCGCTAACAGGATCATATATAGTAGCAATTTGTTTAGAATTTGAAGAATGTAAAGTAGTTTTGGTTCCAAAGCTGATTGTTTCACCAGAAACCGTTCCAACAACACCAGTCAAATAATAGCTATTATTTAGTCTGTCAGAATAGATAATTACTATTTTATTTAATGCTGCATGATAAACAGCATTCGGTGTTTCAGTATATTGCGTTGTATCAAAAATAGATTGCGCACCTATATTCTGTGTTCTTGGTGCCTCTATTATACTTACCGTTCCATCTGCATTGATCGCAACCGTTGCGCCATCAGTTAATGCTCCTGTTGCTACGGCAGTTAAATTACCTCCTCCACCACCTGTTGCCTGATCTACAAAACTTAAATTTCCTGATCCATCCGTTTTTAGGACTTGATCTGCACTTCCATCTGCTGTTGGAAAAGATAAACCATCTAAGATAACCTTCCCCGAACCATTAGGAGTAATAGCTATATTTCTATTGGAAGTAGATACGATACTATTGGTCTGAACATCTAAATCACCGCCTAACTGGGGAGAAGTGTCCTCAGAAATATTACCTAATCCACCACTAGCCATTGTAGTGAAGCTTAAATTTCCACTACCATCTGTTTTTAAAACTTGGTTAGCTGAACCATCTGCTGTTGGGTGAGACAGACCATCAATAATTACTTTGCCAGAACCGTTTGGCGTTATTGAAATATTGCCATTTGATGCAGAGACGATTGACTGTCCATTAACATCAAGCGAGCCTCCCAATTGAGGAGAAGTATCTTCAACAATATTATCAATTCCGCTAGTATCACTGTCTGCAACCCAAGCATAATCTGAGCCGTTCCAACCTAATAGCTGTCCACTGGATGCAGCGCTTGTATTTAAATGAGTATCTACATCGCTGTCACTGTAAGAGCTAACGGCAACAGGAGCAGTTTCTGCACCAGCACCCATACCGCTATGATTTCCGCAATAATAATAAAGTTGATCAGGAGCGTCTTGCTGTAATTGGACTTCTACATATGCCCCTGCGCTACCTGCTGTTCCTGATGTTGTAACACCAGTTGTATAAGCCGAACCACTGCCATGAGTACCGTCTGAAGTTGTGCTAAATCTAAGTGGGTGATTTGAATTTGTACTATCGCTTACATCAAATCTATATTTAACACCCTTGGGAATAAACATATCCTGTTGTGAAGTTCCATCTACAACAAACTTACCGCCAGCAACCGTGACAGTAACAGCTATACCTTTTAAGCTTCCGTCTGTTTGAACATCTTTTGCAAAAGTTGCTAAATTTCTGTTTATACTCATATCAGATCCTTAAATTGCATACTGTTGAACTTGCACAATATCCCCAGCATTACCGCCAGAAACTAAAGTTACTGTGCTGGAAGAAATTGAATAATCGGTATTCGGTAAAAGCAAAATGCCGTTTATGTAGACCGCACTTTTATTAATGTTATAACTGCCACTAAATGCAGTTTGCCCAGCTGTTGCTGTAAACTCAGTTGTCGAATAATTTGCAGAAGCACCGCCATACTCTACCACTTCAACAATATCGCCAGCACTAGCCCCTGCGCCTAAAACAACAGCCGTTCCTGAGCTTGACGTAAATGAGGAGGTATCTAATTTAGCTCCGTTCATAAACACCAGGATGTTACCAACTGTATAATTTACGCTAAAACTGGTTTGCCCAGCTGTCGCTGTAAATGCTGTAAAATTGTGAGCAGCACCCGAAAGAGTTAGATCAGCAGAAGACGGACTGATAAAGACATATGCAGAACCGCTAAGATTAAGAAGCGAACCAGTAGAGCTACTACGGAGCACACGGGTCAAAGTTTGGCCGGAGTGTGTATAGACCCCTTGAGATATTTCCCAGGCAGTACTATCTTCTATTACAAAAACGGTTGTATCCCCGTCTGCAATCCCACCATCTGCAAAACTTTGATAGCCACTACGGGGAGAGCCTAAACTTATTGTACCCGTGCCCGTACTGCTAGTTGAGACAGAGACCCTATCAGCAAATTTTACCATCTACTTTTCCGTTTCTTTTTTCTTCTCTTCTTGAGCCTCATCGCTCTTCAAATCTGTCGTGTAGCCTTTGTCAGATATTTTTTTTGCGACTTCATCAGAAACAAACTCAAAGTGATGAACTGTTTTTGTAGTCATAACCATTAGCTAATTCCTTATGATGGATCTGGAATACCCGTAGCAAATGAAGCGCCTGTAAATGAGTTTCCGTTAGTGACAGACTGAGAAGCTGATAAGCTGCCAGTGACAAGCAATCTGCTATTATTTGTATCGCTGATGGAATAGTGAGTAGCAGTGCCAGTGCCTGTAATACTTCCATCTGTGATTGCCGCAAAAACAACCTCACGCCCACCGCCAGATCTGTCAGAAGGTGCAGCGCCAGAAAGTGATGTAGAGTTTCCTAGTGTGTAAGTAGAAGTAGCTTCAGCATATGTAGTCGGCTCTTGACTACACACGTCTATTCTATTTGCTTCTGTGTCTAGGGTTGTGAGACCAGAGTCTAGCACTCTGTCATTTAATGTAGCCATTTTTAAGATCTCCTTATTTGGTTGGCATTATGGCAAGGTAGGCCATACGGGGTTGAGAGGATCAAAGCCGTCAGCTTGCGGCATATCCCTCAAAATCTGTCTTAGTGTGCGATAATTTTGTTTGTCAGTTTCAGATAACGGACTGTCAGCCGCTTGTGTCCAATCGGTTGCTGCTAGTCTTTCATTCCGTTCTTGTCTGAAATTATTAAGAGCAAGGTTATCATCTGCTACCCATTGCTCAGTATCTGCATTAAAGGTTACAGGGTAATCAGGTTTAACAGGGTATTCTTTTAATTGATTGTTTTTGACGTAGTAATATTCATCTGTAAATTTACCTTCAACATATGACTCGCCTTCATTTACATTTAAATCAAGTGTTTCCTCAGAACAATTTAAAATGGAAATAATTTTTTCTGAATTGTAAATAGTATAACAATTCATTTCTTAAGTTCCAAATATGAGATTGTTGGATATAGAAACCTAGTCCATGATGTATTGCCGCCAGTATTTTGTACTGTAAGTGTATAGGTGATAGTAGAAGCACTTGTATTATTATCTAAAGCTTGCAAAGTAAATGATGGAGCATTGAAGTGTCCTACCATAGCTCCACTTAACCCTGCTATACTTGTTCCATTTTTTCTTAAATTATAATTAAACTTACGATACTCACCTGACGCTGTTACATAATTATTATTCCTATGCGTTGCAAATAGATTAGCAACAACTTGTGCGCTTGCTCCTGTGTTAGATACAGTCAATGTTACAAGTGTTTTGAGAGCAGTATCGGTAAATTGAACATCCGTCAGTGATGATCCAGTTGCCATTTGAGGAAACGTAACAACATTATTACCAATCTTTGCAGTAGTAATACTTGCATCTGTAATACTTGCTGCACCAATAATTCCTTGATCTATTTGTGCAGAATTTGTAATAATACCTGCTGTAGCTAAAAGTCCTCCTGTTATTGTATTAGCTACTATTTTGTTACCAGTAATTGAATTTGCTGCTATTTCATTTGCGCCAACAGCATTGGCACTAATTTTATTTGCTGTAACACTATTATCAGCAAGTTTAAGTTCTGTTATGAGACTATTAGGTATTTGTCCTATAGCAATTGAGCCACTTAATCCTGAGAAAGATGTTGCACCTGCGGTATTTGCTGCCCACGAAGACCCATTCCAAGCATACAAAACATTATCGCTTGTTAAATATACGTTCTGCCCAACAAAATCCCCACTGGAAGGTAACGATGAAACAGGTTGTATCATATCTAAACCTGCATCAATAAATATTTGTCTTATGCCATTTTCAAAATCAGGATCATCCAGATAAGTTGTTGTTGCTGATACTCCTGTCGTAAAAGCAGATTTATTCCCAGTATAATCTACTGATTTTAAAAAATAATATTTTGTTTGATTTAATCCAAGATTTGTTCTTGTAAATGTATCGCCACCTGAAACACCAACTTTTGTTGCACCAGTTGAACTATTGGTACTATTTTCATAAATCTCTACAAAATTCAAATCTGAGTCAGTTGGATTAGTCCAATTTATAGTAATAAACTTAAATCCACCTGTAGCAGATATAGCAGTTGGTAGGGCTGGAGCAGTTGTATCACCACCGCCTGTAAAAGTTGCTGTAACAAATGAGCCTTTAATGCCCTGTACGGTTACAGCCCTGACCCTGAATGTATATTCTACAGCGTCCACTAACGGACTTAGTTCAATGCTTGTTTCTGTTGTTGTTGTCGAATGATAATTACTATCGCTTGTGGCTTTGTATTCAACTTCATAATGAGAGATGAAACTATTGCTTGGAGCAGTCCAAGAAACAATTGCACTATGAATAAAAGTACCATCACCAGCAGTACGCCCACCGCCAGAAATATTGAGAGCAGCAATAGCAAGACTAGCGCCTACGCTTGGGAGCGTCGAATTGTTACTTAGTATTTCGCTTTCTTCTGCTGACCAACTAAAAGCAGCTGAAGATGTTTCACGAAGTGTTAAGCTTACACTTAGTTCACCGCTGGAACTATCGTTTGAAAACTTCCAACCAACTACCTCAAATTCTTTTGCACTCCATCCGTAACGGCTATTGGTTATTCCTACAACGTCACCAACTTGAACGTTAAAAGCATCTAACCCAAAATCCGCTGAAACGGTCATGCTTTCACGCGCTCTAAACAAAGTCATCTTGGCTAATCTTTGAGCCATAGCGCTAGACGTTGTGTAGGGTAGGGCTAAGTCAACAGCGCTTTCTACACCAGCATCATTTGTAATAAAGGTTGAGCTTCTTATTTCTGGATAATCAGTGCGTATATAATCGTCAGCAGCAGAATTAAACATTCCGCGAACAATGTTAAAGCTATCGCGTCTGCTAGGTTTTGTTTCAACGCTAATCCCAGATCTAAAATCATCTAGGGTAAAAGTTTTAACAGCTGCTGTGTATTCTCCTACTTTTAATTGCCAGTTACCCTGACCCCAAAATAATGTAGCAGCGCAAGAAGTCATCATATCTGCTAGAATATCAGACGGGCTTCTGTCTAAACTTACAACACCGTTTAGCTCATAGCGCTTTTCAGTGCCGCCACCAGATAAGGTAACAGTTTCATCACAGGCATTAGCAGCTGCTGAGAAAGTTGTATCAAGAGTGACGCCTGTATTATCTACACCATAAGAGCTAGTGAGATAATCACGAATACATAGAGCCGCATTTGCTGAGAAAGCAGTGCTAGAATTTCTGGGATCATAAACCTTTTTGCCCTCAACTATTGCAGTGAATAAAGGTATTCCCTCAGCAAAAACATTTTGATCATACTCCATGCGAACATAGAGACAAGCAATCCCTTCACCTTTAAAATTTGTATCTTGACCAGCGCTAGGAGCAACCCCGTCTATTTTCCATTCTGGGGGATCTGTAATAGCGTTTAGTGTGCTGTAAACATTTTGGTTATCAGCGCCTGTAAACTTGCGAATATATATCTTAGCGTTACTGTCTGCGTCTTTCCACCTCGCATCAGAAACAAAATAATCTGAGCCAATTGTTACAGTTGCGTCATTGATATAAACAGAGCCAATGCCATTAACTTCATGTCCACCCAAAACAATTATTTGGTGCAGAAATTTATTAGTATCACCTGTACTTTCAACGTAAGATACTACACCGCCTTTACGGATTGTACCGTATATAATTTCTTGTGGCGCTGTTGCTGTTCTAGTATTTGCAATTAATCCCTGACTTGTGCCGAAAGCTCCAAAATCAGGAGTTGGAGTAAGTGCTTTAATAGCCCAAGTAGTAACTGCTGATATTGCTATATAGCTTATAGCTTTACTTATAAATATTTGAGTAGCTGTTGCGCTGGCTAATATATTCCCACCGAACAGTATAAAAGGATCTCTAGGTATTCTCTCCCAGCTGTTAAGGCTGACCAATCTGTAATTGTAAAGACTGTCTTTCACTCTAGCACCCAACCACTTGTAATTGTTTCTATCGGTAGAGCTTCCAAAGACTGCTTTCCTAAAAAGACAGCGCTGCTCCCTATGCTTATTCCAAGAGCATCATTTATTACCCAACGTCTAGCAGCCTTAGTTGTAACTAGACTCCCTCTAGGTGGTACTCCGTCAACTCTTGTCAGCTTTGTTTTTAGAGCTTCATAAAGTGTATTTGCTCCAAACCGTTTTCTGAGTTTTTCCCGACTTAAATACATTCCGTTTTCTGTATATTTACACAGCCAATCATCAGCGTAACCAATGCCATACATTGCGCGAAAACAGTTGTTAGTAAAAATAAAGCAATCGTTTGTATGCCATTGAAAACCGTAGTCTCTATTTGCTCTTATATAATCGTTAAGAGCATCAAGATTAGGTTGCTTCATCACCAGCTTGAACTTCCCGACCCCAAACAATTGACTTATCTTGAAGACCAGAAACCCAATCAAAAAAACTATCAGATCCTGACAGACCTTTAGACGTTCTTACAGCCTTGTGACTTTCGCTTGTGTAGCGTCTGATGTTGGGGCGCTCTAAAGTAATTAATCTATTTTCAACCGTCAGCTTGATTGTTGCGCTTTCAGCTTCATCCAGAATAGTCATTTGATCCATGTAGCCGCTAAAGACTTCAACTACATCACTAACCCCGTTTAGACCCCAGTAAATTGTTACAAGTCTACCCTGGTACTCTTCAGTCAAAGCGTAAGTCAAAACTGTGTTTGCTAAACCGGACAGAGTTATTGTCGTTCCTCTAGCTGATAAATCACCAGCCTCTTCTAATCCCTCAATAGAAAGCAGAGTACCCGTTCCAGTATAGGTTGCAGAGCTTATAGTTTTATCACCGTAGCCCGTCCATAATTTCAAAGCACCGGATTGAAAAGCCAAATCTACAGCGTAGAACGGTTCAATTTCAGCGTTTGATAGAGCTGATAAAATCGCGCTCGGAACTGCTCTAGTCATACTGCTTCCATAGCTCCAAAACTAATCCCATAAACTGCTAATTGATCTACACTGTATGCAGTCTCATTACTGCTTAGTCTGAATAAGCCATTAGCGCTTGTAAGATCAGCTGAGACTGATGAACGAGCTTTTCTAAGACTAGGCCATATTTCTAGATCTGCTGCGCTGCCAGTGCCTGTATAGTCCTCTAATACTTTATGCAACGTCGAGTCAGAGCCAGCGCCAAAGCCAATAAAGTCACCAGCCTTTAATGTCTGACCAGACGTTACAACCGTACTAACTGTATTATCTCCAGCTGACCCCGATACTGTAGCAGCTGTCGCTGTGCCTTGTATGCTGTGCGATATAGGATCACTCAGTAGAAATGTTCCATGCTGACCCCTTAGACTGATTAGCCACGCCACCCATTTTTCAGCTGTATCTCTCCGCATTGGTTTTAGACTTACATCTACTGACCACATTTGACCGCTGTAAGTGTGTGTCTGCCCATGAAAAGAAAACGGACTACGTGAATATGCAACAGAATTTATTGCCCTAAAGTCTATGGATCTGATTGTTGTGTAATCAGGTAAGCTTAGAGGATATGTTATCGCCATTAGCTAAAAGCCCGTCCAAAACTCCCACCTCTACGCTTGCTGTCAACAACAGCTGCTTTCGCACTTTCTGCGATTTGAGGTAACATTGTTTTTATTTCGTTTCTGACCGTCTGTTGTACGCCAGTAGTGACGTTAATGGTTTGATTGATTGTCACCCCATCGCCACCGCTTATCGCGCTCTGTGCTTGCCCAACAGACAGCACACGCCCAGCTGTTGACGGTACAAAGATTTCTCTGCCATGCTCACCGACTACAGACGGTTGACCAGCTTGCAGATAATTACCACCAGCTGAAGCAGTTGTAGGAACGCTAGCACTGAAATTAGGTACTGGTGTTCCTATCCCTAGAAAACTCATTGTAGCATTTACTAAGCGCTGTACTACTAAGATCCTGTATAGCTCTCTTATGATTGCTTGGGCTGAAGATTTCAAAGTATCTTTAAAACTTTTTGATCCTTCAATTGCGCTCATAAAAACATCTTCAAAAGCAGATTCTAAAGTAGAGGCCATAGAGTCTAGATCTTCTAGAGTTTTGTTCATTATCTTTAATTCAGCGGTAGCTTTCTTAACGTCTTTTGGATCTATTGGTGAAAAGCCTGTACCTTTGCTATTTCTTGCTTTTTCCATTTTCATAATTAATTGTGTTCGCGCTTCTTCTTGGTCTAGCAATTTCATTCTTTCATCTTGAACACCAGCAAGCTTTATTTCCGCGACAACTAGATTATCTATCATAATTTGCTTTTTCTTATTGAAATTTTCTTCAGTATCAAAAGCAGCTTTTTTAAATTTCTCAATCGCCTGACGTTTTTTTAAAACTTTTTCCTCTAACTTAATTTGTTGTTCGTACAGTGAATCCATTCTTGCTTTGTCAGTCATTTGAAAAATAGCGTCAAAAGCTTCTAGCGCTGTCAAAGCAAACTTTGAAAACTGCTTACCCATAGCGTCCAGAATTTCATCCATGCGCCTACGCATTTCAACTCCAGCTAATACTGTATCATTAGATAATACTAGCCCAAGCTCTCTAGCTCTTTCTGACATTTCACCCATTGCTTTGGCGTTATCTTGAAACAACGGAACAAGTAATGTTGCATCACTAGCAAGCGCTTCCATAAAGAATGTCATTTCTTGCTGGTTTACGTTTGCATCTTCTAAAGCTTTTACATAAAGCGCTAGACCTTCATCTGAACTTAGCCCCTTAAAAGCGTCAGCAGTCAGCCCAACTTTAGGAGCGATCTGCTCAAAGAAGTCTACAGCGCCACCACCGCCAGTTTGGAAAAAGTCAGCAAACTTGTCGTTTGTGTCTTTAAGTATGTCTGCAAGTTTCTCCTGAGAAACGCCAAAGTTTGCAGCTGCAAAAGACATTTCTTGAAAGCGCTCAACACTCACACCAGCAAGAGTTGAAAGATTAGTAATCTCTTTTGAAGCTTGTGTGGCGTTATCAATCATTCTTTGAAAGCCAACACTTATAGCACCAACCGATAACAAGCCGCCAAGCTTACCAGCAGAGATACTAAGCTTATCCATAGCTTTAGTTGTTTGGTTTAAATTAGTCTTAGACTTATGTGCAAATCTTTGGATCTTTTTATTTGCACGATCCATAGCCTTATTAAATTCACGATCTTTTGCAGAAAGTATAATGTTTAATTCTTCTGCACTAATCGCCATTTATCCGTACTTCCTTGCTAGTTCTTTTGCCTCTTCTAGAGAAGGTGCATTTTTGCCAGCCCTGTTTGGGCTATGCGCTTTTTGCCAACCATCGAAAACAATAAAAACATCTTTTGGGATCATGTTCCTAATTTCGTCAGGCTTTAATCCAGCTACTATTCCGTTTGCTATTATTTTACGGACTTCAAGCCTTGTTTGCTTTTGCGTGTAACTTTTTTTTTAGGCTCTGAGGCAAATGCGTCAGGCATAAACGCAATACCTAAAACAGCCTGAGCAATTTGGTAGAGCCGCAAATAATCAGCTGGGGAGCAATCTTCAATTATTGCATCAGCTTCTTGATCTTTTAAACCACCACCAACTAAGCCTAATGCTAAAAGATCTTTTATTTCTGTTGAAGTTGGTTTGCTACTGCGCTCAAAAAAGCTATCCCAAAATTCAAAAACGCCTCTATGCTTATCCTCAAATCTTTCGATCTCTTTAATTCTCAGAACAAACGTGTAGCTAATGCCGCCAAGCTCCTCAACTAAACCCCCTCTAGGGGCTTCAGCGGTAATAGCCATTATGCAGCAGTAAACGTTACAGCACCGTTACTTTCAAGACTTGTTGAGAACGTAACTCCACCTTCTGTTTCTCCACCAAACTCCAAAGACGTTACTCTAAAGTTCCCAGCATATGTTCCGAAATCTGGTATAAGAATTTGACAATTCATTGCTGGATCAGATTGCATTGCTACAGTGTTTAATCTAGCCTCAGCTGTCTCATCTAGAAAAACTCCATCAGCAGATAAGCTTACAGACTTCAGCCCGTTTAAGCTGCTTGCAAACAAAGCACCAGCTGGCGAACTTGCGTCAGGGGTTGTTACATCAATTGCACTGTTATTGATTGTAATTGTCTTAGAGTTTAGTCCAGCTAAAGAAGTAAAAACTTCTGAGCCGCCACCGTCACCGACTTTCAATAATAGTGCTCTACCTAGTTGTTTAGCCATAGTGAAAACTCCTTATCAGGCTGTTTGAATATTTGCGTTAAAAAGAATTGAGCCTTTATGCCCTCTATCATCAGTATTCTTTTCAACCATGTAATTTTCGCAACGTAGATCTATAAGATGAAAACCCGTCAGACTTACGTTTGTTTCTTGTCGATGAAGCGCTGTCCGGACAGCTTCTAAAATTCTAGTAGCTTCTACACGTCCAGTTGTTTGACTAAATGCCTCAATAAATAATGTTACCTCCGCTCCAATACTTCCGTCTGTATCGTCAGCGCGTGGAACAATGCCGCCAAACCTTATAAACGGATAGGTGACGGGGGTAGGGGCTTCATCATAAATTCTATCAGATACAAGAGCAGTTGTAGAACTATCAGCTGCTAACCTTGTCCTTACCGCCTTTTGTAATTCCAATGCAAAACCATTACTCATTTTAAACCGTTTTCTTTTGCAGCTTTGTTAATTGCACGTTTAATTTTCCGAATATGTTTTTTACCCAGCAGCAACCAAGTTGTCCTAATAAAACTATGTGGTTCAGTTTTACCTGTAGCCTTAAACTTTCCTGTTAATCTTGGCTGTCTAGTACGACTTGTGTATTGCCTACCAAACTCTACAGATAACGCTTTTATTTGATCTTTGGCTGTTGCTGGTGCAGCTTCCACAGATCCGACAAAACTATTTTTTCTAAATTCAAACTTTGCATGTATGCCTTGCCTTAGTGCTCCAGTATCACTTGGGGCAAAAGCTCTTGCTTTTGCAACACCGTCCAACGTTGAACTACGTACTGCATCGCCTATTAATTTTCGTTGCCGCCTTGGATATTTTTTAATATTTGCTGAAAGTTTTTCAAACTCAACCTTCAAGCCGCCACGCCTTTTTCCAAAACAAACAATGTAATGTCATTTTTAGCAGTTGGGCTTGTTATAGACTTTATCGCCCAAGTTGTATTTCTAGCAATCACACGATCTGACAAGGTAATTGTGTTTACTGTGCTGTCTGTCCTGACGCGCATATTTGCTTTTGCTACATCTTCAAATGCGCCTGTTTCATCGTTCATAGTACCAGAGCGCTCTACAATCTCAGCAAAACGGCTGATAAGATCTGACCAGCTGTCTTGTGTTACATTGCCAAAGTCATCAGCAGTTGCTGACATTCTTTGAAACCTGACACGATCTCTGAACAGTCCAGACCTAGCCAACCCACGAACTCCGTTCCATTGCTATTAGCTGCTCAACGCCAAAAGGTAGAGTTTTGGATATTGTTCCTATAAGTTCGTTTTCACGATTTTCATAATAGTTAGCGACTAGCATTTTTATGGCATGACGCACCGTGTCAGGCACACTTGCTGCTGTGTCACCATAACCAACAACATAGGTTATCTTTATAGCATCATCGCGCTTAAAGGTTACAGGCCAAGAATACCCAGATTTAGGGTATATTGTCTTGTAGCCTTTTGTACCGATTATATAATAATTTGACAGCGTGTCAGTTTGTAAAACGTTGTTTACGTCATAATATTCTATAGAAGTTACAGACTGAACTGGCGTAATACTTAGGTGTACTGTGGTTGCATGAAAATCAACATACTCAGCCCAGGTCTGTGTAATCATTGCTTTACCAAGCATTCCCGTGACGTCTAAATACTTTACTGCAACATTTATCAAAGATCCAATAACTTCATCATCGTCACTATGCTCAATACGCATATGACGTTTACACTCAGCAATAGTCACGGGATCGACTGTCGGAGCAGTAACTAACTCTAATCTATGTTGCAGAGGTAAATTCATTGTTACTCTTTCACAGCTGTCTTTTTCTCAACAACTTGCTTTGTTGCCTTTTCTACTTTCTTCTCTTCAACAATTTCAGCTATGCCGCGCTCAACGTATCTTTGCAGAGCGTCAGGGTCATTAATTTCGACAATATCACCAACGCTATTACTGAAACCAATACCAGCCATACTTTGAAGTAATCTTACTTTTGCCATGTTTATATTCCTTAAAAAAAGTGAGGGGGTTGTTTCCCCCTCACACTGCCATTTAA
Organism: Methanobacteriota archaeon; assembly: GCA_002726395.1. Taxonomy (GTDB): domain Archaea; phylum Thermoplasmatota; class Poseidoniia; order Poseidoniales; family Poseidoniaceae; genus MGIIa-L1. Next base: position 26,334 of record PBTA01000007.1, read on the forward strand.
GCTTGGGTTAGCGCTTTGATTGCGCCCGTGTCTGACAAGCAACCGTCAAAACGGATATAACCTAAGACCCCAACATCAGGAGCAAAACGCTCTCTAAGCACTGTTATAGATGGAGCGCCTATCTTACGAACGTAGAAACTGCTCATGTCACCAAACAAGACTGACTTGTTACCAGTAGCGATAGATGCCATGTCCTGGTTGACCATTACCGGATAGCCTAAAACTGTTTGAGGCATGTCAGCAGCATAACCGCCAATCTCCCACAAATATCTATTTTGACTGTCTTTCAGTTTCCGAACAGCTGATAGTGTGCTGTCATTCATCATCATAGCAACATTACCGCCTTTTCGATATGCTGGATCTACTGAGTGAACCAAGTCAATCAATTCATCAGCTGCAATTGCTGTCGCTGAGGCTGCTGTTATTCCAGCGCCAGCATTGGTTGCAATTCCTTCAACATCACTAGAACCTGATCCAGTTGTAAGTTTTGCGTTAGCAATACGGGCTAATCTGATTCCCAACAGTCTACCTAAGAGGCTTTCCATGTTAAGCACTGAGTCCTGCTGCATCTCGTGAGAGAAACGGATAAATTCAGTATTGAAGCCGAAAGCATTTATCTGCTTCTGCCCAAAAGTTACATCTTTTCCACCGTCATCAGTTGGCGCAACGCCCTCAGTATGAGCTTCAGCAGTTACCGTTGTGTCATCAACAGTTGGGATTTTAAAAGGCTCACCACTTGTTGTATTAATAGTTGTGAACATGGTTGAGGTGTACATTTCACCGTGAGCTTTCATTGTCTCGATGATGACGTTTGAAAGGGTTTCTGGAACAGTAAAACCGCCTGACGTATTAGTGCCAGTTACTTGCACACGTTTTTCTATCAGTGCTTGCCTAGCTTCTGGTGAAACGTCAGCTAGACCACCTTTAGAAACGTACTCCATGAACGCAGCGCGATATTCCATAGTCTCGCCTTGATCTGTAGCTGGAGCAGTACGCCCTTCTACTTCTGGAAGCTTTGACGTGTCAGGTGCTTCTATTGCGGCCTGAGCTTTATTAAGTCTTTCCTCACGATCAGCGCGTGCCGCTAGCTTGTCGTGATCTTCCATCATAGCGTCAAACTCACGCTCAATTTCAGCTGCTCTTTCTTCAACAACATCGTCGTTGATTTCTTCTAGTTTCTTTCGCGCTTCTGTGGCGATATTCGCCATTTTCTCACGCAAAGTTTTTATCTCAGACATATGAGATCCTTTCTATTTAGGGAGAAATTTTGCTTTCATCTTTAAGCGCCTTATGACGCTGTGATGTCTGCGTTTTGCGTGTCGCGCTTTTCGGTACGTCTCCAACGCATCAATTCCACTTCTAAGACCGATAGAAGTTGACTCATACGCTGGGGTTGTAACAATGCTTACATCGTGCAAATCAGCCCTAGTAATGGTGCGAGTAGGCATTTCACCTTCATCGTTCCATTCTTGCTGTGTTGGTACGAAAGCAAACGACATTTTGTCCAGATCACCCCGTTTCATCTTAGGGAGTATTGACCGAACGTCGGGATCTGAGGGATCTAGATTAGCTCTTATTTTAAGACCTCTTTCATCCTCAGATAATTCTAGCGTACCGGAACGGGTACGCGCTAATGGCAAACCAGTGTGATTGATTAGAAAAACAACATCATCACGATCTACAGCCTCAGTAAATGCACCACGCGCTATCTGCTCTTGCCACTTACCAGCTATTACCGTTGGGCTGTCAAAGACCGCTGCATAACCCTCAACTGCTACAGTACCGTCTTCAGCCTCTCTCACCTCTAAGCTAGGTGCTGGACGCGACTCCCTGTATTTGTTTTTATCTTTTTTCTTTTTCTTGCCGTTCATACTTTCCTCAACATCCTCATCGTTTAATCTTTCAGCTACGACTGTAAGTGTTGAGAATTTGTGACCGACAAGCTGACCCGTGGGGGAGTAGCCGTCATCTGCCTCACGATACAGCATTATAAGTGCTGCTGGGTCATCTTCTGTTGCATTAAGACTAAAATCGGTATCTGGCACGTTAAGCGAACCGTCTCTGACTATGCGTCTTACTTTACCGTAAGCCCTGCCACCCGAACTATCCCAGCTGACAAAATCTCCGACTTTCACTCCATCGGGTGCTGCTCTATCTTCCATGCGTTTATCTTCCTCACTTTTTGAGTATCTGTTAGCGAAAGCCTTTCCAGCGTCTCCACCCCATAACGCCCATGCTATACGTCCAGCTGAGGGATAGCCTTTCTCACCTTGGCTAAAACCCTCACCCTTTTTGTCTACTTCGTGTCTTGCAAAGTAGCTTTTCATTCTCCTAATCGTGCTAAGAGAAAGATCCTTATTGTTTGCAATATCTCGCGCTCTAGCTACACCTACAGCTGTACCGCCTCTGTTAAACTCTCTACGCCAATCAAGACCGCGCCTTGCTTCCTCACGCATCCCCTGAGTAGGTTTAACCATCAAAGTTGACTGACTGTGTATTGATCGGAACTGTTGCGCCTTGGATCAGCAAATCATCACCACTGGCCTTTGCAGCTAGCCCTTCAATCTCTCTAACTTCATTTGGCGTTTTAACAGCGTTTTGTATTGCAGCAGCGTGTGCTTCCATACGGGTTTTCAAATCACCTCTAAGCAAGCTATCTACATTGTAGCGAACCTCTAAACTGCTCTCACGACCAAACAGCTTTAAATTCATTTCCTGTTCTGTCTGCTCAATCCAGCGCCTTAGCGTATGCTTTACAAAATGCAGATCTTGTTGCTCATTGTTACTAAATGTGCCGTTGCTCAAGTCTTGTAGGAAAACAGGCGGTAGGCTGTATATACGTGCAATCTGCTCAAGTAAAAATCTCTGCAATTCAATCAGTTGCATTTCGCTAGGACTAAAGCCTACCGCCTTTAATTCGTGTCCAGCTGGTAGAGCTAATACTTGCCTACCTTCTTTTGCTAGTTTTGCTGTTGCCGCTGCAACATCTTCTGACGCTCTTTGTGCAGCCGCGCCAGATTGAAAACTTCCCTGGAGCGACATCGGAGGAATACCGCCTGACTGAAAAGCTTTTGACCCATACCGCGTGGCTGCTATGGCTAGACCAACAATATCTTTGTTAGTAATAATAGGGGAGCGAATATCTAAGTTGTTATGCTTAGTCATATATGTAAAATCGAGAACCTCAGAAGCTGAATAAGTTTGTGAGGTTGTTCTGTAAGCACGACTTAAAAAACCATTATCATCTTTTGTTTCGACAACAGTTATATCCGCTGGATCAATAGGAACTAAATCAGTTACATCACCACGGGCATTACGGACAATTAATGTAACGGATCTACCACCTGTAAGCACTTGCTCGAATGAATACTTACGCCAATGAAAGCTAGAGGTAGTTGGGTTTACAGCGCGATTCATCCATGCGCCTATACCTGTTGTCTGCTTTTCCCCGTTATTAAAAATCTCAAGAGGCAAAGAAGCTAGCGTGCCAGAGATAAAATTAACAGCCGCCCAAATAGACGGAACGCCTAAAGCGTTATCAATATTTACATCAACGCCAGCAGTAGAGTTTGTATTTCCAAAACCAATTAAATCAAAAAAATTATTTCCGGTAAAAGGCGTATTTGGGTTTTCTAAAGTTCTAGCTTCTACTTTTTTAAAGCTGTCAAATATTCCCATACCTACACCGCCAGTTTAAAATTTGGATCATCCCAGGCGCTAACCTGTTGTAATTGCTCATCTTTTCCTATTGCGCCAAGTGCCATTGCTAAGGCAACAAGACCGTCAATCTTTGAATAGCTCTTTGCTTTGTGAAGCTTTCTATTTCCAGCTGGGTCACTTGTGGCAACCGCCCCAGCTGCACACATATTTAAAATGGGGTGATCCCCGTGGTTAAGCTTTCTATCAACTACCAGACGCTCAAGCTTTTCGATTGCTGGAGACATATCCCTAAATCCTTGACCGTGTGGGGTCATAGGAATATCAGCACCAATTGCATCAAGCTCACGCTTGAAATCGTTTATACGCCAGCGATCAAATGCCAGCAGTTTAAGGTCATATGTCTCAGCAACCTCAGCAACAAACCTAGCAATAATCTCCGGCTGTATTACAGCGCCCTCAATTGTATGCAGAAACCCTTGCTTTGCCCATAGATCATATGGCACTTTCTCGCTTTGAGACTTATCCCTCAGCCCGTCCTCTGGAAGCCAGAAGTGAGGCACAACGTCAAAGCTTTCACCGCGAGGGAAAACCAAAACTAGAGCAGTTAAATCACGACTAGCTGACAAATCTAAACCAGCAAAACAAATGTCAGCAGGTTTATGATTGGGAGCAATTTTGTTAGCTTGCCATTCAGCCCTAGAGAGAAATGGACTTTGTGCCTCTATTCTTTGGTTGAGATATAACCACCTAAAACTATTAGCTTTAGCTGGTAGTCTTTCAGCTTGCTTTGCAAAATCTTTTATATCTGCAACAGACCTAAACTTTCCTAATGCTGGGTTTGCTGCTTTCCATGCTTTCCTATCTGACAAGTCACACTCAACAGGAGCACTATAGACGTGGCTAACTATTCTAGGATCTTTTGCATTATCAGCATCGTCTAGCCACTGAGAAAATAAATCTCCGTCAGTTGCAGACTGTGTAGAGATAGCAATGAGTAGGGGAGAGTTATGTGCTCCCTGGGCAGTTTCTATTGCCTCAACAAAGCTATCCTGATTTCCCCTTACCTGCCCAAGTTCATCTAGTATTGCCAACACGGGTGACAGCCCGTGTGCAGTATTAGCCTCAGCTGATATTGCCCTGTATTCTACGTTACAGATTAAGCCTAACAGCGTTTTTTGTGACGGTACTATTCTTACAATTTTGTGAAGCTCAGGATTAAGCCTAACCATTTTTTCAGCTAGCTTGTAAACCAGTGACGCTTGTTCCCGTGATCTAGCGCCACTGATTATCTGACTGTTCTGTTTTGCTTCACTTCCAACTAAGTGAGCGAGTACGATAGCAGCTATTAAAGCTGACTTACCGTTTTTTCTTGCGACACTTAAATAGGCTCTGCTAGTTCCATTTGGGTTGTCATAAACGTCAATGATAAACTTACGCTGAAAAGGCATAAGCTTAAAAGGCTTGCCAACGTGCTCACCTTCCGGAATCAAGCAATAGCGCTCTATAAATTTGCAGACCTTCTGACCTCGCGTCATTGTGGCCTTGCTAATAACCCATCATCTAAAGGGTTATCAGCCTCAATACTTTGAGCAATCGCTGTCTTTTTGTTGGCTACATGTTGCTCTTCTCGCGCACGCGCATTGACCCCCAAAGATCTACGCAGTGACAGCAAGTCTCCCGTCAAGCTTTTTACTATTCTAACCCTAGGATTTTCTACACTTGTTCCGTTTTGACGGGTGGTTATGTAGCCCTCAGAGCGCAAAGCTTGCTGCTCTGTGTTAAGATCTGCCATTGTTCTAGCCATCATTGCAGCAATTTCTAGAGCGTGTTGTGTCCACTGAGATCTAGCAAATTCGTTTATCACATTATGAAAAAAAGGTAAGTCGCTTTTATCTAGTGGAGTGTTGCTTGGTACGTGTACAGGCTGCGCTCCAGCTTTCATTATAGCCGCTGCACTTTCTTTGCTGTCTGTCCTAGTTCTAGCCATATTTCGATAAAAAATCCTAGTTTACAATGTGTGTTTGTGTGTGATGCCGATTTGTAGGTTTTGGGTCATAGCGATAGAACTACCCCCCTTATTTTGCTGACGGATGTTTTGGATCTACAGGCCACCCATCATTTCCAATTGTGGTGTCGTAGCCAAGAGCCTCGATGCTTTGAAGTTTTCCAGAGTGACAGCGCCAGCAAACAGCTTGCAAATTGTCAGGCTCAAAGAATAATTCTAAGTCTCCCTTGTGCGGTTTTAAATGATGAATAACGGCACTATTCGGTTTATCCCTGCCTGACGTAAGCGCAACGCCACAGCCGACCAGCTGGCAAGTGTAAAGATCACGGGCAAGAATAGTCTGCCTTAGTGATGCCCACGCTTTTGTATAATATAACAGCTTGTACTGCTGATACTCATAAGATCTGTCTGACATGGATAAGAAATAAAAAGACCGCCACTATGGACGGTAGTTGAGGTAAAAATTACTACAGGCAATGAGAGCAATTTTATAGAGTCTGGGGTCAAAAAAACGACAAGTCAACCGTTTTGTGTGAATATGTAAATATGTGGTCTATGATGTCCTGACCGGCTTCCGTTTGTGCGCTAAGGATCTGCTTAGTGGTAAGCCCTGTTATTGCACCGATACGCTGTGTCTTAACCCCATTAGCCTTGAGGTAAACAGCCCGTTTAATACGTGATCGATCACCCTTCCTAATTAAAGCGTAATGATGCCAAAGATACAGAATAAGCTCAGATCTATCTATTTGCTCACTGCTCGGCCTACTAGCCTTTGTCTCAGAGCTAGGTAAGCTTTCTATATCACCTCTGAGATAAGCGCTCATAAGCTGCCATTGTGTCACGTCATCAGGTGCGTCTGGTAGGCTAGAGGTGCTGGGGAAGCCTGTACGTGGTGGAGCAGGGTAGGTTAGCCGTGATACCTTAGCTGCTTCTTTAAGAAGCTCCCAGGCTATATGATGATCCCTGAGCACTGCGTCAGCTTTCTTGTTATCTAACGCCAGCTGCTCACCGTCTCTCAGGGTCTTATGCCAATTATGATTTTTTATTTTTAATATAATCTGGTCTATCATATTTTTTCCACGGGGGTTGAGGTAATGTTACCTTTTTGTGGCCTGTTGCAGCTGCACGTCTGACCGCTTGTTTAGCTAGCTCCTTACTTGTCCAACGCTTACTTTTCATTCTTTGTCACCCATTGCGTATGCTCCTCAATATGTTTGACAATATCAGTCACCATAAAAGTAAACTGCTCAGGGTGAATGACAGCTATGAGCTTACCATCTACCCAAATTCTAAGCCCATCATCATAGACTGCCCATCTAACCATTTTCTAATTCCTGTTTGCGCCTCTTGATCATGCTAATCTGCCAAGAGTTGTATTTTTTTAAATCTGCTTTGAGGTAGGATCTACGGTTTGCTAGACCCTGTAGCTCCTCTCTTGAAGTCACAGCGTCTAAAACTGCCTTAAATTCTGTCATAGAGAGTTCAGCATAATCTTTAATATTCATGCAGAAGCCCTCCCCAAGAGGGGCTTCATGCTATGGGGGGGTATGGGGGGGAGCATGGAGGGTATGCAAGAAGGGGGCATGAAGCAATGCGTGAAGGGGGGCTTGAATAGAGCGTGAAGTTCAAAAATCATATGCATGTAGGGGGCGTGAAGGTACATTACGCACCCACCTTTCTAATAAATTTGACCCGTCTGCTGGGTGATCCTTCCTCTTCTATTTTGATTTCTTTCCGCAAAATTAGGCGCTCTTGTGCCGCCATAAACTGCTTTTTGCTGACGCTTTCCCGATCCTCTGAACGACTGAAAACTGTAGCTGCTGAGTTGTTGCTGGTGTAGTTAGGACTAAGCTTGACGCTAGCAGCTGTATGCACCTCTAACAGACGTAAAAACACTCTGTCAGCCTTAGCATCAACAGCAACGCGATCTAAGCTGTCTGTGGTTTTATCTGCCTCAAAAAAGCCGTCATGATAGTTCATAAGTATTTCGATACCTGTTTCACCATAATTAGATTTCATTACGGTCAATTTTCGGGCTGTTTTGTCAGCCTCATAGCCGTCTTCCTGTATCCGCTGCATATATAGGCGTGAGCGCACCGAATTGCTCCAGGCTGTGTTGCCGGATGTACCAGAGCCGCTAGCCATACCTGACAGACTAGGGTGACTGAGCAGCACCACAGTAGTATCAAAATCTACCGCCAGTTTACGCAGCTGACCAATAAACTGACGTGCTGAGGCTCTGTCATTCTCATTTGCAGGGAATAAGTCGGCCAGTGTATCTAATACCACCAAGCTAGGTTTTTCAGCGGCTACTTTTGTCACTATTTGCTGATATAAGGCGCTAGGATAGAGNGTATTAGTTTTNGGGTCTACAATGCTNAANAGAGCGTCTCTNTTNGCCAGTGAAGCTATATGAAGGTCAGCAAGGTCAGAATATGTCAGATCAAAGTTATTAATCGTCATCCGGTTAATACGTCTGTGAATTTCGTTCATATCGTCTTCAGCACCGATATAGAGAGCAGCGCCTTGCTCTGGCGTGTAGTTCAACCATTTTAGCTTACCGCCAGAAGCNACAGAAATTGCTAGATTTAGAGCCAGTAAAGACTTGCCAGAACCACCGTCACCAGACAGTAGCGTTACAGTGCCTGTTGGTATCATTGAATTTATCAACCAATTCAATGGTACTAGCTCACGTTCTTTAAGTGTATCAGCACTTGTAAATAACGGCTCTTCATCTAGTTGAGGAGTGTCTAGCATACCGTTGAAATTCTTATACCAATCGCTCCCATTATCTTGTACCACTTTCATTTTTACCCCGTTAAATGCCTTGCTGCTATTTTCTTATCGTCAGCTGACATTTGATTTATAATTGCTGTGAAATATGCCCGTAGCTCCTCTTTAGAAGCTGACCGTGACCAATAGTCAGCATCTTCTATAATTTCTTCTGTCCACGGTGCGATAGGTGCTCCCTGGATTTCTTTTAGCTCTTCAACAGATTTATAGACTATCATTCTATCTTCTTTGCTAAGACCGCGTAGAGAGGCGTAGGCTAGGTTTGCCCGTTCTAAGGGGTTCAGACGTGCCACAAAGATTTTAGCTAGGCCAAACCATGCTTCCGGTTCATCCCAGCAAAGCGCATAGGTTATAGACCGCCCAGCTGCCTTGTGGTTTGGACTTATAAAAGCCCACCATTTATGACCCCTTTTTTGTGTCAAAATGGAATTTCGTCGTCAAATTCAGTAGCCATGTCACGGTCAAAATTTGGAGCATCCATGCTAGATTTAACATCGTCGAAATCTTCATACTCTTCAGCGCCATAAATAGGATTTGTAACAGTGACCTTATTAACGATCAGAGATATTCCCTTTTTATTTGTACTAGGGTTATCAGCCGGAAACATTGTTACGACAATATCGCCTTTTGAACCGTTAAAAAATCTTCTGTTTTCTAATGGCACGTCATAAGCGTCAACGACTGCTGGCTGTTGTTGTAGCTTCCCTTTACTGTCTTTAGCTTTCCTTGAAGCTCGAAAACGCATTTGCAGCTTATCGTCAAAGTCAGTCTCGCTATACCCGTGGACAGCGCCAAAAGGTTCTTTTTTGCCACAACAAGCTTTGAAATGATCCTGACACATATTATAGAATTTTTTTGCTCTTTCTTCATCCATTGTAAAACTAACATTCCAGTTAGCTAGTGGATTATCAGCACTACATTCTACCGTTTTCCCGTCTTTTTTACCCTCACCGTTTTTATGTTTTCGGTCAAAATAAACCAAGCTATCTAAGTTTATAAATACAAAGTCTACATTGCTTATTTTAACACGTCTAAAATCGCTCATATTTCTTCATCTCCCTTTAAATATGCTGGCAAATCCATCATCACTTGGTCAGGCCAGCTATTAGGCCAAGTGTCGGTTTCTTGAGCCTCATTTATGCTCAGAATAATTTTATTAACTTGCTGAATACCCCACTGCATCATGTCAGCTGAGACAGTATAAAGCTGGCTGGTGTAGGGTTGAGATTTCTGGACACATAGGAAGTGAAACTGGCTAACTTGCATCCCAGCAAGCTCTAAACACGTCTTGTACCAAGCTGCTTGAATAGGGTAGCCCAGCTGCATTGCATCACGTAGAAATTTTTTAGGTACAACTGACTGACAAGTTTTCACATCGCAAATGATACCGCCACGCTCAATATAGAGATCTGGCCTACAGCGCATTTTAACGCCTACAGGGTGCTCTACAAAAATGCTGCTTTCATTTACGCGCTCAGGGTGGTTTAGAAACTGAGCACAAGCTGTATTGTCTTGCAGGGATTTAGCCATAAGCATGACTTCATCGTAGGTGCTATCTTTTAGTAGAATTTTACCGTCTAAATAAGCTTCTTCTTCCAGCTGTTTCCATTCTTTAGTGCCACGTCTATTTGTGCCACGTCTCAAAAGATCTTTTTCTTCTTCTAAAACTGCTGCATGTACACCGTCACCAATTTCTTTAATCTCAGCTGACAGATTGACGTGTGAGTTTCTGGCATGATTAAGACCCTCTAGCCACGATTTTTTGCCAAATGTAGCGCTAAAATATTCTAAATATTTTGTATGATAATCCTCATTGCTCAAATGATTTTCTATCATCATCAACATGCTTCTGCTCTCCATGACATGATTTCTCTGACAACTTTGCAGAAGAGGGGCAGGGATATATCGGCCTTGTCTGTGATATTGTCTGTTGATTTGCCAGTTTCACACTCAGAGATTGCTGCAAACGGTATGACAGCCCGACTTTCTCTATGGTCATATTTATAAATGACAGCTGGGTAGATGCCCCGTTCTAGGTTGCTAGCTGTTATAGCTTGCTGCCAGGCGTTTGACGGTATCATATTGCCTTGCTGCCTTCTTTTTAGCTCTAGAGTGTACGGAAAGTCAGGCTCAGAGCATAGGAGATCACCAAGCCCAGCTGTCCGTGTTTGCTCTAAATTACGACTAAACTTAAAGCCTAACTCTAGCCCTAAATAAGTTGATATATCGCGCTCAAATTGCTTGCCGCGAGTGTTAGCCAGTTTTCCTGACTGACGTGCTGTCCGATTCATTTTCTGCCTCTAAATAGTCCTCAAGAACTTGCTCAACTAGCTTTGCTAATGATGTTTGCTCAGTGTTTGCTTTTGCCTGTAGTCGCTCTTTGTGGCTTTTTTGTACTCTGACAAACAGGATAACACGTTGATTTTGTTTATTTTTCTTGCTGGTCATTTCTAACAAACATTTCATTAAAGATAATGCTTGTTAAGCTAGCTTAATGCGTGTTACTTATGCAATACAACAAAAGACGTACAGATAGGAGATGTTATGTCGAGTTATGAAAAGAGAGATATAGTAACTATAAAAAGAGGGGTAGATAAAAAGCTTGTATTTAACGCTTATGAATTATCGGAATTTAAAGTTGTTTTAGGAAGTTTAGACCGTCTGCGTAAGGGAAGGCGGCAATTTAGGCATTTAGCAGATCAACAGGCTTTACACAGAGCATATATAGCAATTGACGAAATTTTGCAGCGCTACAAAGAAGTGGAGCAGCAGCAATGAATGACGTTATAGGTTTTATAGCTGGGGTAGATCCTGAGCTAAAAAAGAAACACCGCCAGCAGTT
>PBTA01000031.1 GCA_002726395.1 Methanobacteriota archaeon
TAGCCATCGATGTGAATATTACTGTTGAGAGATAAACCTCTGGCATAATCCCCATGGAACCTTTTACCAAATTTTCAGACAGTTCAGTGTCCTTTCGAGCTCGCTTCTTCAAAACTCTGCCAAGAATTCTATTACAGAATCTTTGCCATGCGGTAAGTTCCATGCTTCTAACCTCCTATCAACGCAGACCGTCAACACGAGCAAGAATCTCATTGGGACGAACGTAGTATTCTGTAACGATTTGAGATACTTGGTCTGCTTTTCTAATATCATTGAGAACCATCCATTCGAGGATTCTTTTTCTTGTTCTCAACTCTCTACGCATATCATCTTGTGAATAATTTAATTTAACCATTATCTTTTCCAGCACATAGGACTTACCGCTGAAAATGAAGTCATCTGAAGTGACATCCCATCTAAACACTTCATTGGTGATAACCTCTAACGAATTAGGATCAATACCAACAATTTCGACAAGTTGCTTAGTTCTTCTTACACGCTTGCCGTTAATCCTTGTCTGAATCTGTATGCAACACGCTTCTAGAGCAGGCAGTAGAACACGAGGAATATCGATTGGCTTATTTTCAAGACGGTGAACTAGTGACGGTACTGAGTCTGCGTGGACTGTCGAATAAGCACAGTGGCCAGTAGCCATTGCTTGAAACAGAACATATGCTTCAGCACCTCGAATTTCACCGACAATTATGTATTCTGGCCGTTCTCTTAATGCCGCTTTGAGCAACTCGAATTCCCCGATTACACCTTCGGTAGATTCTCCACCGAAACCTTGCCTCGTTAGACCAGGAACCCAGTTAGGTTGCGGAATGTTTACTTCTCTGGTAGATTCTATCGAGACGATTTTCATCTGCCAAGGAATAAAGATGCACATCGCATTTAGCGTGGTAGTCTTTCCTGAGGCAGTACCTCCAACAAACAGCATTGGCACTTCATTTTGAAACCCTATCCAGAGGTAGGCCACCATAAGTGACGACATTGTTCGGAAAGCGATAATGTCTGCAGGAGAGAACGGGTCTTCTTTGAACCTTCGAATACAGAATGATGACCCTCTAGTCGAAACCTCGTGACCCAGCTTCATGACAATACGAGAACCATCCATCAGTGTTGCGTCCAATAGTGGGTCTGCAACAGAAATGTGTTTGCCGCATCGTTGCGCTAATTTGATGACATATGATTCTAAAGAGTGGTCATCGGGCCAAAGGCATGTTGTCTCTACAGATTCAAATTTACGGTGATAGGCGAAAATTGGTACATTCGTTCCATCGCATGAAATATCCTCAACGTTCGCATCATTCATCAATACATCCATCTCACCATAGCCAATCAAATCTCGGCGCAGGTAATAGAAAATCTTGGATTTGGATTTCTTATTAATTTTCATCCCGTAGGATTTGATGACCTTATCCATAGCAGTTCTTAGATACGCTTCAGGATTAGCGTCAATTTCTTCAATATTAGCAGTCAAAGAGCGGATGAATATATCCAATATTTCATCACGGTATTGTTCTTCCTTTTTAGTCATAGGGGGTTCTATGATTTGATAAATGATATTCAGAGTCTGTTTATCGCGCACAACTCTAGCAAATGCGTGTGGAGGCATTACCGGATATTTATCCAACTCGTCGTATTGAGCGCGTTGCTGTGCGCGTTGCCGTTTTCCGCCGCCTCCGCGCTTTCCACGTTTCCTTGCCATGCCATTACCCCCCGCCGATGCATTCTATGACACGCATCGGACAACTATAACTCTTCGGTGAAATCATTGTATGAAATGCCCACACTAGTAAATAATGGCCATCTCCAAAATGAGTTTCAAGAAAAGTTACTCAGCCATGAATTGGATTCAAAAGTCAATTCCTCAAGACTGCCTTCATTTTTTATTGTGAAATCAGCCCTATTGATAAGTTCAGTCAAACCCCACCCTGCTTCCCGCTTTTCACGGATTTCAAACTGAGCGTAATCGCCATCCTCTGAGCGACCTCTTGATTGAGTTCTAGCAAATCTAATTCCCCTAGAAGCCTCTATGGCCATGCTACTGAAATTCGATTGCCACCTGTTTTTGAAAATTTCGAATTCCGCTGTGCCGCGCATGCCCTCGATAAGCACTACTTGGTGAGTTTCTAGTAAGCTATCTACTTCATCTGCAAGCCGCACTGCGAGAACTTCTTCACCATGTTTAGCCCTTAAATCTGCGGCGACTTCACCAAAAATAGTTGGGCTTGGCTCAAGATTTCGTGAAGCAACCTCCGCCCTAACCATGTCTCCCATCGATCTAACTGGTACGCCTTGCTTAGCGATGATCTGAGCAAATTCGCCTTTGCCGGAACCCGGCATCCCGCACACAGCAACGACTTTTCCCATGGTTGTTGGTATTGTTGGCACTTCATGAAAGTAACTGTTATTCGAACTGCATAGAATTACATTCAATATGAATTAATTGTCGAATTCAGCCGCACCCCAGCGCCTGTCCATTAGTTTCCAGAGGACCGCTGAAGCAAATAACAAGAAAGCTGAGATCGACAGCATTCCAACATATCCCTGTCTGACCATCCCCTCATCATACATTGAAGCAGTCGCAGCTAACCCGTCTTGAGAGGCTCGCTCCCACCAGTTGCCATACAAGGAAACATCACCTTGGGTAAATGACAACAGGAACAGACCGAGTAAAGGCAAAACCGTACCTATCCAAAACCATATCATAATCGATGCATCAAATATGGCTTTATTAGGCCTTAAACCCATCAAAAAGGCTGTCAAGGCTACAATGTATATCGAGTTGGCAAACATCACAACTACACTTGTTGGTAGTGATGCCCACTCATCTAGACGCCAAGCCATCAGGATAATGAATATCAGCGAAATCCAAGATGTGATTATGAAGTATACCAATACTTTNGCNCGNATTAATTGNGGCACTCTAACNGGNAGNCCNTTCATGAATTCNGGTGAATCAAGNATTGTCAACCANGAATAGAAATTAAANCCAAAGAAACCCANAAANGGCGCATANGACAANAANTTNATNGGAATTGGCGCCTCAGCAAAATCGATTAGCCATGCCATCCCGAGCAAAACTGCAAGCGGTATTGTATAAGACACAACCATCTTTTTGATTGACCCTGAGCGGAATAAATCAACAAATTCCTTGGCGACTATTATTCTTATTTCACCCCGGCCCAAAAAGGAAAGTCTCCCGTACATTGGNCTGAACAAATCGCCTTTTTCTACAACACTAACATCAAAATCGTCAATTATCAACATTGATGAAAAATAACCCAAACCTAGGCAGAAAATAAATCCAAGTAGGCCANNTATTACATTCTTTTCAGTTTGTATCTTCAACCCTATAAGTATAAATTCAATATCAATAGCACCCACTCCGACAATTATTCCAAATAAAATTACTGAAATAGGNCCAAAGATGGTGAAAGGCCTGCCTCGCATCCATAATGCTGATGCTAGAAATGAGATTACTAAACCTTGAGCTAAGGTTACCACCATAGCAAACCATGTCCAAGGCAAACTGGAGTATTCNAGCGGAGTTGTTATACCAAATAATGTATCCAAACCTTTACCCATACCCATGCCTATGATAATGGGCGATAAAATCAACATAACATAGAAAACTAGGTCTTTGACAAAATAAGCAAAATGAGCCATTGAATTAGGCAGTGGCTGTAAAGCAGGCGATGCTAATAAGTGATTCTTTGAGGCTGTCCTTCTCACTAAAGCATCTCTACCCATAAAAGCAAATGTCCCCATTCCAAGGCTGAACATCAACAATGGCAGATGAAGTCCAAATCGTAGCTCCTGCCAGGTAAAACTGTTAACACTAGTCTCAGTAGTNTGCGCGGCNGAATCACCGACTAAAAATTGCAAACCAATAGTGGAAACCATAGTAACTAGAGCAAGCAATAACGGGAATAGGACCATTTGTCTAGCCTTAGCGAATTCTACATTTTTACGGAACTCTTCCTTGTACATCACTTTGAATGTGGCCAAAAAAGCTGACACACCTCTAAGCGGAGTTAGTAATCGTTGCCCGGCAGAGGTAGTCCCCAAATGCCCCTCTGAAAATTCGTCACCTCTTGCATCACTCCAATTTGTTGAAGAAATTGATGCGCCTGACATTATTATTCCTCTTCAGATTCATTATCAGTTGCTAGGTATTCAACATCACCAATTGAGCGGCCCACTAGTCGGATGAAGACATCTTCAAGGGTTTCTTCGACATTTTGTTTCAGCCCCCTTACAGTACCTGCAGCCAAGACCTTTCCGTCATTAATTATCGCCATTCTATTGCACATTCGCTCCGCCATTTCAAGTACGTGCGAACACAAAAATATAGTTCCGCCTTGTNTTACGTGAGACAATAACCACTCACGGCATTTACGCTGATAAATAGGGTCCAAATTGGCAAATGGCTCATCTAAGAATAGCAATTTTGGTTTGTGGATAAAGGCAGATGCTAGCATGACTTTTTGGCGTTGTCCTTTGGATAAATCTTTACACATAGTGTTACGCTTGTCTTCAAGCCCAAACCAGTCCATCCAATATTCTACCTTTTCATCTACCTCATCTAGATCACGAAGTTTAGCGACGAACTGCAAAAACTCTACTGGTGTGAGATAGGACGGGGGTGATTCTGATTCGGGAACAATACCAATATTCGCTTTCACCTTTTGTGGGCTTTTAATCGCATTAATTCCTAGCACCTCGATTTTACCTTTACTGGGCTTCAATTGACCTGTTAGCAATTTTATGAAAGTCGACTTCCCTGCACCATTGGGCCCAAAAACACCAAAAAATTCCCCCGAGTGAACTTCTACATTCAATGGATGAAGAGCGATAAAGTCACCATATTTCTTGGCCATGTCTACGGCTTTTACCAACGGAGCGGTTTCACTCATATTCTCTGGAGAATGTCCTATTCTATGTAATATTGGATTAAACCATAATCGAATAAATCTTCAAGGTGATTACCTTGGCAAGGTTATGGACGCCCCTACATCCGATGTTTTTTCAATTGAAAAGGTAGCAGTAAATGACCAAGAAATTAACGGATTTATCGCCTTGGCAACNATAAATCGACCAAATAAATTGAACGCGCTAAACTCTGAAGTGATGGAGGCACTGAAAAAATTCTGCACCTGGGCTGAAACAGATAGCCAAGTGAGATGTATTGTGATTACTGGAGCAAAACCACTGNCTCCCATTGAAGGTAAGCGACCTAAACCAAATGCATTTGTTGCAGGCGCAGATATTTCTGAATTTGTTGATATGGACAGTAAGGCTGCCAAAATAAAATTTACCGACAATGCGGTTGAAGCATTATGGAATTTGACCAAACCAACCATTGCTATGATTGACGGNTTTGCCTTGGGTGGGGGCAGTGAAATAGCATGTTCNTGTGACATTAGAATCGCCTCAAAGCGGTCTAAATTTGGGACTCCTGAGATAAATTTAGGATTAATTCCAGGATATGGAGCAACCCAGCGGCTCAGTAAATTGATTGGCTATGGAAAAACGTTGGAGTTGATTCTTACTGGAGAAATGATTGATGCTGAACAAGCAGAAAAGATTGGACTGGTTAACCAAGTATGTGCTAACGAAGAGTTGTATGATATTACGATGAACATGGCCAATATTATTGCCGGTAANTCGGTATTCATTGCCAAAGCAGCGAAAAGAACAATNAGAGCTTCGCTAAACCATTCGCTTGATGAAGGTATAGCAATAGAAGCGGAAGAATTTGCCNAGTTATTTGATAGCGACGATAAGGTCGAAGGTGTCAACGCTTTTATGTCAAGAACCAAGGCGAATTGGCATGATAGTTGACTTAAAAACCAATTACTAGATGCCAAGCAATGGAAAATACTGCCACATCACACATTGCGTGTGCAAGCCATGGAATCCAAATACTTCTACTCGTCATGTACAGCCAAGAAAAAATTATTCCGCCGATNAATAAACCAAGAGAACACAAGAAGTTGCCTAATGGGCTAATAAAATACGATAGGGCAATAGTGTGATGAATAGTAAAAATTAGCGCAGAGATGAAAATAGGCAACCAATAACCGCCAATAATTTGTTCTAATTTGGTTGTCAAGAACCACCTAAAAAGATATTCTTCAAGGACTGAATTAACAAATATCCAATAAATTACCGCGATAAAAAAAATCTTCTTGTTGGTTAATCCCACAGGCTCTAGAATCGATTTAAGATCGTCTGAACTCAATAGTTTGTCACCAAGGAGAAAATAAGCAGCATATATTATTACACACATCAAAAAGCCCAGCAGCGCAGATATTTTCCAACCACCTAAATTAGCAGTTGAATATGAAACGGGTTGCTTCTCTACAACTAAATGCCAAAATGCCGGTAGCCCAAACATCCAAAGTTTGGTGACAAAAAATACGATTATTGCTAACAATCCCGCTTGATAAACAAACCCTGTTACTACAGAAATTGTTGGTGCTATTGCAGCAAGCGTGAACCCGAGTAGAGCCAATTTTAGGTTATTGTCTACTACCTTAGAATGGCTTTCAACCATTATCTCAATCCTCATCCATTTGCATTTTTAGTGCTGCTAGGGCATCACTAGCATTGGGGTTAGGTAACGGCGGCAGGGGCATGGAACCGTCTGGTAATGGAGGCATAGGCATTCCAGCAAGCCCTGGTAATTCAGGTAGTTTTACTTTCTTTTCTACCTCCTCAAACCCAGAATCTAATGGTGTTCTCAATTTCAAAATACTGGTTTCATCCAATCTAATAAATGTCGCACCGTAGACATGGCCAGCCTGTGGTTTGAGAGGTTCTTCCAAGATCTTTTGTCCGTGGTCTGGGTTTTGTAACACTCCAACGAGGTCTTCACCCTCATTGTGTTGTTCCCACATTTTCACGGTCGACGCGCGGATTTCAGCAAGTTGATTTCTTCTTCGCTTTTCGATACGTTCNCTAATCACTTGGTGCTGTACACGACGGTTTGACACTGTCAGTTCGATATCGGCATCTTCAACTGACTCTGGGCTAACTTCGACAACATATTCGTCTGCTTGGTGTAANTTCTCCACAGAGACTTGAACTTCATCGAGTTCTTCACCATCTTGCTGGGCCGACTCTACTTCAACCTCTGCTGCTTTAATCTTGGCTAACTTTCGTTCTTTCAACGAAACTCCGTCCAAACTCTCTTCTTGTTTGACAGGCTGTGGTATGTCAGTTCCAATTGATTCCTCATCATCTAAATCCTCGCTTGATACTTGAACGTCACTATAATCCTGGGCCGTTACGGCTTGATTTTGTGCACCGTCAGGTCTACCTCCAATGAGTACCCAAGAGCTAGCCGAGGCGAAAGTAAGACCAATCAATATCCATTTTCCATCGTCTGATAAGCTTGAGGCTGANGTTAGATAAAACAAACCTGCACTGAGGGCAACAAGACCGCACATTGTCCGTAGAAATCCCATGTCCCTCGTCCCATTCCAATCACTTCTAATTTATGATGCTGATGGCAATTGGTTGAATAAGTCGATTAAAGCCTTGGTTCTGTGACTAAACTTTTGTTTTATNTCAGAGCCAACTCCGCCGAAGGTTTTGCCATGAGTGCTAAATTCTCCATAATCTCCTGGANTTAACGGGTTTAACTCAGCGTCTAANTCATAAGGAATAAAAATTGGATCNTAACCAAAACCACTACCTTCCATGGCTTCTAATGAGATATGGCCAGGACAAATTCCCTCACCAAGAATAATTTTGCCGTTTTTCCACAATGCGGCAACTGCCTTGAAGTGGGCTGAGCGTAATTTAGCTGATGAGACAGGATCAGCTGAATTTAGGTGAGAAAGTAACCTTAGTATTCCAGCATTACCGATAGTTGAATGAACAAAGGATGAGTAAACCCCCGGAAAACCATGAAGAGCATCAACAAATAATCCTGCATCTTCGACAAGTATCATATCCCCGTCATTAAAATCCTCTGGAATTANGTTTAATGCTTGATTGATTTTAGATTTTGTAACGGTAATTAAATCATCGGCCTGGGGTTCATAAATCAACTCTGAATCAACGATCAATTGATTCACAGAGTAACCTATTTGACTCAAATGACGTTCAGCCTCCACTAACTTACCTTGATTACCTGTCAAGAACCAAACCACATTGCTCATAGTAAGGGCACCACCATCGAGTTATCATGTCTATCGGTTAAACACCAAATTTGGTTTGATATCTGCGGATAATTTAACATCACAACGATGTTGGAAAAATCATGCTTCAACATATTGCAATTGTTTCTCTAGGTGGTGCTATCGGAGCAACCTTGCGTTTTGCCGTCGGACAGTTACTTGATTCCACAGACTTTCCATGGTCGACATTTATTGTTAATGCACTCGGTTCAGTATTACTTGGAGCGATCACAGTCTANGCNATAAACCGAGGTTCATCAGAAGAGTTAATGTTATTTTTTAGCACTGGATTACTTGGAGCATTCACCACAATGTCAACTTTTTCAGTGGAGACCATGAAATTGATTAAAACTGACGAACATTTTACCGCTCTGGTATACATCATGCTAACTTTTTCGGTCTGCATAATTGGAGCATTTCTAGGATGGGAACTTGGCGAAAGATTGGAAAATATCTAAAATCACTACATTAGTTTAATAATGCTGAATCATAGGATTAACAGTGTACGGAAGCCCAAAGAAATTTAGTACACCCTAAAGAGTTGAGACAATGAGTGACATGATAGATAAGATGAATATCGCCCTAAGTTGGGAATTAAGAGCCAGTAATATGTATGCGCATTATGCGGCAAACATCAAAGGAATACACAGATTACAATTGTCTCCGATGTTTAACACAGAAATGACTGAATCTATCCAACACGCAGATATCGTAAGAAAGGCAATCGTACAGCTTGGTGGTATACCAGTGACAGAAAGAAACCCACACCCAATAACTCACACTAATCACTACTTGGAAATGTTAAATTATTCACTGGAAACCGAGATAAAAGCTGCAGAAGTTTATGCGGAACTAATTGAGTTAATCGAGGACAGTGCTGAAGAAGACCTTCGAGATGCCATTGAACAGATTTATCTTTCCGAACTAAGAAGCGTCGAAGAAATGCGTTTGTTAGTAGGTTGAATCATCCGTGATATCTAACTCTTGAACGTACATCATCTAAACGCTTCAATACTTCTGTTGCTGTTGGCGGTGTACCNCCTGAAAGTTCCTGTAACGGTCCTTGATTGCCATCAAATTGTAAATATCCATCNATAAAATTATCAATTCCATTGACAATATTTGGATGAGATGCACCTAATATTTCATCCATGACGTGTAAGTCAATACCAAACTTTTCAACTTCATATTCCACTGCAGATAGACCGAAATCGATTAGATAGGCATTTGCTTTTTCGTCAATCAAAATATTATTTGTCGATAAATCGCCATGAGTTATTGCCATTCTATGCAGCATTCTAACTGCTTTCCCTGAATTTTCTAGGGCTGATTTGATAAAGTCTGATTCCGAAGCCTCATCTCTTAGTACCTCGATTAGAGGCCTTCCTTGCATTTTTTCCATTATNATTCGGCCATTTTCCAAGTCTACATCCCATACTGCTGGTACTGGCATTCCAGTACTATGAATCCTAATCAAAATGCGAACCTCGCTCAGCATTCTTCGATAGCCCAATCGGCGTTCAATGTCTGGGTGGCGCCAAGCCCTATTGCGGCGCATCTTCTTGATTGCCGGCCGACCCATCCAGGTACCAGACCATACTTCAGCCTCTGCCCCAAGGTGTAGGCGAGACTCTGGTTGGAAGACCATGAGTCGCCCTTAATGCTCTCACTTATGTACATCACGCACTCACAATTATTGAAAAAGGGATAACTGTTGGGCTACATGAAGCATATGACGATTACTCTGCCAATGTGCTCCATTGATTTCATGGACACCTCNCTCTCCCCTGAGGAGCAAGCAATCGCCGATAGGATTACTGAACTCAGGAATCAACTCGGTTCTGACCTGATGATTTTAGGCCATCATTATCAAAGAGATAGCATAGTTATGCACGCTGACTTCATCGGTGACTCGTTTATGTTAAGTCAAAAAGCCGCAAACTCAACTGCNAAATACATTGTCTTTTGTGGGGTTCATTTCATGGCTGAATCGGCCGACATATTGACAAATGAACAACAACATGTAGTGCTTCCAAATCTAAGGGCAGGATGCTCNATGGCAGACATGGCAACGCTANTAGATGTTGAAGAAGCATGGGCCGAGATTCTGGCTGAAACAAAACTTAGCGATCCTATCGATAGAACATCTCCTGGCGAGATTCCCACTGATGGAAAATCATATCTCATTCCAGTAACCTATATGAACAGCAGCGCTGACTTGAAAGATTTCGTTGGACGTCATGGGGGAATAGTTTGCACATCATCCAATGCAACTGGAATACTAAATTGGGCCTTTGATCGTGCTGGCCCAAACGGAACAGTGTTATTCTTCCCAGATCAACACCTTGGCCGCAACACAGGAATAAAGATGGGCATAAGTGAACAACAAATGCCAACATGGATACCAAAAATCGGTGCTGATTCGAGTCTTAATGATGCCAAAATAATTCTATGGCATGGCTTTTGTTCAGTACACAAAAGATTCACCGTTGAACAAGTCGGTGAGTTTCGCCAACGATACCCAGATGGCTTAGTCGTAGTCCATCCAGAATGCCCCAAAGAGACTGTCGAAGTTAGCGATGCAAATGGTTCTACACAATTCATCAAGAATTATGTTGAACAACAACCTGCAGGGGCAAAAATTGCTATTGGCACTGAAATAAATATGGTTGCTAGATTAGCTGAAGCTCATCCAGATAAAATTGTTGAGTGCCTTGATGACAAGGTCTGTCCTTGTTCGACAATGTACATGATTCATCCTGCTTACCTAATGGATGTGCTAGAACGAATTGTCGATGGAGAAATACCAAACCAAATTAGTGTTTCAAAGTCTGTCGAAGAAGGGTCCTTACTGGCGCTTGAAAGGATGCTAAGTATCAAGAAGTAAACTATTCCTCTTCCGATTGGAATTTACTAGTTCTTATCTCTGACTGCCTTTGATTGATATAAACAAAAATAAGCATGATGCCAATTACTGAACCAGATTGTAATATTATATTCGAATAAGATTTTAACTCAGGCTCCCAACTATGAACTTGAATAATCACCCCATCATTAGACTCTTCAAAGTATACCAGATGGTCTTCTAAAACTATCGGACCCCATTGATCGACCTCATCTGCGGTAAGTACATGGGTAAAATTCTCAGCAATATCCATGTAGAATATTTCACCATCAAAGTATTCTTCAATTGGGCTTGACGGATTTAAGTGATCTTTCATCGCCCATGCAACAATACCATCTCGAATAGAAGGGTCGTAGGAAGAATATTTACCGTCACCAAGCAGGCGGTAATCGGTAGACTCTCGATCAACTAGAACAATTCTATCAACAGATGATAGATTGACACTTACCAGTAAGTGAGATTTGTCGAATACTATGTTAGTAATTGTGGCATTCTCGATATCGACTGGAGTATCCCAATCGGCTAGAACTTGTTCCACATCTTCTTCGGCTGAAGCATTAATCTGGTAAGACAAGGCGCCGGATAATTCAAGATTACTCATGAACACTTTGTCCGGGTAGTTTGGGGAGAGGTAGGCAAAATCATTACCTTGACAATTGACATAAGAGATATTTTCGACATCTATTGAAAGGTCAATTAATTCGCCGTCGAGGCTTTCTGCAGACAAGACACCACCTTCTAAGGTGAGTAACACATAATATTCACCTAAGTCACACATCTCTATCTGTTCAATGCCATTAATCGACTTTTGATAATATATCTCCTGTGGTAGACTTACATCAATTACATACAATTCAGTATCATTAGCCATCACTAATTTATCACCCGATATATGATATATTGATTCAACTGATAAATCTGGTTGAATTACTTCTATGCCATCTTCATCTAGTTCTGACAAGTCATATAATTTCAGAACAGCACCAAAGTCAGAAGTGTTGTCCAATGTCGCTAACCATCCATCTGCTCCACTAGCCCCTTCTGGAGCCTCAACACCCTTGGCTGAAAGTGACTGATGCGTTAAGTCCCAAGTAATAACTGAAGCCACAATAACTACCAAAATTACTGCCATGATACCGGTTTCTCTGGAAGTGGGCTTCAAGAATAATTTAGCAGATTTGGCAGCCTTTTGAGAAACTATTTTGTACGCTTTTTTAGGATTGGTAAGAACTGTGACAAGGCGAGAATTGATTGTTCTCTCATCCAATATGCTCCATACCGGCTTTGCGGTTTTATCCGCTAGATTAACCGCTATTGAGGCTATTATCATCCCGCCTGCGATATCCAAAATCCAGTGTATTCCCAAATAAATGATGGTAAAGGCAGTCAATAGAACATAAGCAAATACAATTTTACGATATAATTCCCATCTATTATCATGATCAAAACGCTTCATGCATAACCATACTGCGTATGGAATGCCGATGTGTAACGACGGCATGCAGTTAGTAAATGGGTCTATTCTCCTAAACCAATCGGCTATTTCAGGATTCAATGAGTACGCTAAAGTCTTCATTTCGGGAATATAAGAACCGGTTACCCGGACATTGAAGAACAAGTAAAATGGAATGGCTAGGATGTAGACCCAGGCAATAGTTAGAGTAATTCTATCAGCCATCCAACGGTCATCGAAGTAAGCAAAGTAGAATACTGAAACGTAACAAATGAACATAAATCCTGCAACATAGAAATGTGTCAAAGTTATTGTCAACCATTCGGCTTCAAAATATTGCTGCACATGTAAAACTAGATTACCTTCTATGGCATATATCCAAGGCGTCATATCTAGTCCTGTTGAGGCCATTAAAAGCCTATCAACCTGATCTAGGCCGTCTTTAGCGTTATAGATCATGAATAGAATCAAAATATGAATCCAATATCTGCGGAAAAAGTCAACGAATGTGGATAGTTTTAATTCCATCCATTTGGGTTTGAACACCGGTAGTAATAGCACACCTAGAGCTAATGCACTAATCATCCAAGTGAGGTAAACTCCCTGCATAATAGGTTCCTTCCAATTTACCGGTCGCCCAACTATACATCAAACCCTCGCCGTTTTATGGCCAGTTAAGTCATTTAGTGGCTTTACCATGCTCCGTGCACGTATGGTTTACCGTTATCTGGATCTTGATTGTTAGCCAAAGCCCATATCCGCTCAAAGCGATAAATACCACTTGAGCATCCGTTTTTCCAATCAAAAGCCAGAGCATATTTCCCAACAGTACGTACTTGAGGTTTCTCAGGCGCCATTGCTTCTATTTGTCTCCTTAGAGTTTTACTATTGCCGTCGTCATTGCGCAGCGGTGCACATTTTGCACAAGGACAAGCGTGTTTCAAATCATCATAAGTTACCGTAAATTCACCGCCATTAGAATAAGTTAACTGCATATCAGTATCACGTCTTTCTAGACGTGTTAAATCAGGAATGTCTGCCATTATCCCACCTTAGATAATTTCCAGTCCTTGACTTTCTGATGACCCGATTTGAGATTTTATTGCTTCAACTACCTTGGCAAATGCAATGGCTGAAGCCCCTTCAGGTTCACTAACAATGCGATGAACTCCATCATCTCCGCCTCTAACAAAACCGGGATCAAAAGGTAATGCACCCAAGAATGGTACACCAAATTCTTCGGCTGTTGATTTACCGCCACCTTGTTTGAATATATCCAATGTAACATTAAAATTACCATCCGAGTCTGCAGTGGTTTTGTGCTTTTTACCACCAGGTCCAGCGATTTCAATTTCCGTGCTAGGTTGTGCTTTACCAGATATTGTATAGCCACTCATGTTTTCAACAACGCCCAAAACTGGAACTTTTAACGATTCAGAGAAGGTTATTGATTTCCGACTATCGAGTAGTGCCACATCTTGAGGTGTTGTAACAATAACCATGCCGTCAATATCAGGAAGTGATTGAGCCACAGTAAGTGGTTCGTCGGAGGTGCCAGGCGGGAAATCGATTACCAGATAGTCTAGTTCACCCCACTCAACATCGCCGATAAATTGTTGAATAGCACCCAACTTTATCGGCCCTCGCCAAACGACAGGTGTGTCTTCATTTTCCAGTAGGAAAGCCATAGAGATTACCTTGACGCCAAGGTGGCCTTGAGCTGGGTGGATTCTGCCTTGTTCAACATGTAATCTTTTGCGCTCAAGACCCATCATCTTTGGCACATTCGGGCCTGTGATGTCAATATCCAGTATGCCCACAGAGTGACCTTCTTGAGCAAGTGCAAGCGCTAGACCAGTTGAAACGGTTGATTTACCTACGCCACCTTTACCTGACAAAACCATTACTTTATGTTTGATTTTTCTACCGATTTCTTGCATAGACATTTTTCGCTTCATGTTTGCGTAAGCACTTTCCATTTGCTTCTGTTGTTGCGGCGAGGCTGAATCTGGAGGTGCAGCGTCTTTAGGGTCATGTGTAGATACCGGAGAATCGGACATAGTCATTTCAAAGAATCGTCCTACTTCAACCCATAGGTATGGCCATTGTAACTTTTCCTTATGAGATAATGGATAATTAGAGTTACCAAAGGGAATAGGCCAATGTACACTGAAGTTGACATTCCGCCGTATGCCCAACCCAAACCAATTGACAGGGGACAAGAAACTATGATGCCAATATTGTACACCGGGGAATATCGTACCTTTGATTTCTCAAGGAATACCAGACATGGCCCACAAAAAAAGATCATCCCGCTAAGCATAATTGCGACAAGGCGGAACAAAAAATCTAGATTATTGGCGGCAAAAACAATGTGTAAAACAAATAGCAGACAAAAAATTGCCCCATAGATGAAAATACTCTGCAAGTCTTGCCAAATCTTGCTCATGGGTGTTTGGAAATTATACATACTTGTTAACTGTGGCATTGTTCTACTTAGAAATAAACTAAATATCATCAACTTGACATTAACATATGCGTATCTTATTTGTTTGCGTGGGGAATTCTTGCCGCTCACAAATGGCTGAAGGTATTGCTAAATCGCTGGGTTACGAAGCAGAATCTGCCGGGACTCATCCTGCTGAAGCAGTATCTAAACACGCTATAACAGTATTACAAAACCGAGGCATCGGTACCACGAAACTAAAGCCAAAAAGTCTAGATAAGTTCAATGTTGATAATTTTGACAAAGTGATTTCTATGGGGTGCGGAGTTCACTGCCCAATGATTAAAATTGATCAGGACTGGGAATTAGAAGATCCTGTAGGACAAAAATTTGAGGTTTTTGTGCAAACTGCCAATGAAATAGAAAAAAGAATCAAACTATTGGATTAATTATTCTTCTTCTTGGGCAGGAACATCGCCATGGCCATCTAACTCGATTCTCAGAACGCTAACTGTTCTATCACGACCTTCGTCGGAAGGAATGACCTCACTTTCACAAGTTAATTCTCCGATTACAACTTGTTCCGGCAACCCTTGGGCAATGATTCCATTACGTCTTCGGCAAACTTCTGCAACGTCAACTGCTCGGCCAATTGTTGCTCCTCTAGCTACCAATTCCAAGTTGCGATCTCCTGATTCCATAGCCATAACAACTGCTCTTACGTATGCGTGTAATGGCTTTTTGCCAATGAAAATTGTCCGTCTCTCTGTCATGCTCAACCCTATACCGCTATACACGTTCAACGGTTAAATGTTACTTTTATCGAGTTGATTTGAGAAAATGGTGCGAGCGCCGGGACTCGAACCCGGGTTCAAGCGTTGGCAACGCTCGGTGATAACCACTACACTACGCTCGCAGAGGTAATCCTCCGACTAAACAGGGGTATAAACCGTTATCGGAAAGCAGTATTATTCAAACCCAAATCTGTCATTGGCATAATCCTTGTCTTTGCTTCTTCGCACTAGAACAAAAACAGCAGTTCCCGCAACGATTGTGAAGGCTATCAATATGCCAACTAAGACCGATACAGATAATTGCTCGCTATCAAGACTGGGGATTATTCCAGTTTCTTCTTCAACAGTTACCGAAATTGGCATGACAACTGTTGCTACCTCAAAATTATCGATTGCTTGGACCAATATTTCATGAGTACCAATTGGTGTGCTGGTTCTTAAGGAAATCTGGACTGTGAATATACCATCATTGGGGACCCTATCGCCGTTGATCCCATTATCGTTCATCTGTACCCAGCGATTTTGTTGATCAATTGGTGAAAAGACTCCAAGGTTCACTCTAGCATTTAAGATACCGTCTTGATCGGTAATTTCGAGTTCAAATATTTCGGTAGTGGCAGAGTCTGGGCGAGAATATTTTACGGCGCCCGGGTTAATTATCTCAGGCGCAGAATTTTCCACGAAAATTTCAATCGGTATTTTTTCATAATCAGGAATAAAATGAGGGCCGTACTGACTCTCTTGGTCCCGTTCTCCATTCAACCATGTTGATGTAATGCCCACTTTACCTAAGTCGTCAATGGTAATGACTTTCAACGACTGAGTGCCTGGTGACATACCATTTGGAATTACCATCATAGCACTCCAAACTTGCCCGGTATAGTTCAAAGACACAAGTCCACCACCATAGTCACGTAGGTCGATGTCTACACTTGCAACACCATGACCATCATAAGCCGCTAGATTAACCACCATATTGGTGCCTCGAGGGCCTTGATTTGGTAAAATCTCAACAGAGGTAAGCCTTGGTGCTTGGTTTACCACTGAGATTTCTTTGGTAAAAACAGTAGCTACATCAAAAGAATCTATTGCCGACACGCTAAGAGAAATATTTCCAACTTCCAGCCCAGGCACGATGATTCTTGTGGTGTACTTATCGTCACCAATTGCAGAATCACCATCTAGCCCACGGTCGTTCATTGCCACAATACCACCTCCAATTGAAGTTAGGTCTACGGTAACTTGCTCAAGATTCCAATCGATGTCTGAAACATCAGCAACTAAAGTGGCTACACTACCGCCTTCACAGATTACTAAACCTTCAAACAAATAGAGATCCGAAATTATCGGTGCTGAATTTTCTTCTGCAGTAACAACTGCTGGAGATAGCACTCTGGTCAGTAATTGTGACTCGGTGAAGTTTGCGATATTGCCATCCTCACCAAACGGTATTTCCAAAACTCTAGTCACGCTTGAAATCAATCCTTTCAAAGGACCTTGATCGATGATTGCACCGAAGGCAGTACCGGTTTCTTCACCGTTATATTGGCCAGTCCAAGAAACAACATGGAAGTTATGCCCATCTCTCGGGTCGTTAGCATTCAGGCCTGCTGTAACGGTCAAGAATAAGCCCTCTTGACCCGCTAGTCTGAGTTCATCACCAGTTATCATTGGTATCGGCATGAGGCCTGTTTCCCTACTAACTGTTAGATTGCCAAGCGCTTCTTCTACTTCAGGGGCTTCTGCCTCCTGTTGAATCGGGCTTCGCTCTGGATACTCTTCACCACTAGATGAGTCAGCACCTGTCTCTTCCCAAACAAAACGTACTGTACGGTTATCCCAATCAGAATATATCACTTGGTAATCCCATGTTTGATTGTGAGTAGCGCCGATTCCAGCCCCGTCAAAGAAATTACCACCATTTACTCCTGTAAGATTAAACCAAGATTCTTCATGAATTACATTCACAGGAAACTTCGTGCCAGTGGCGTTTGCTTGGGTTCCAGTTAACTCGATACCTCTTACAAAACCAAATGTTCCTTGTACATCTCCTGTAATATCACCGTCGATGTGGATGTCATCGGTGATGGTAATTCCTTGTTCTATCAAACTATGAAAGTCATATATCGTACCATTGATGATGACTGAAGATTCATTATCACTTTCTGCAAAACCAAATGTACCGGAACCGACTAATTCTTCAATTTGATAGGTTCTAACTCCGTCAATCCATTGTTCCCCTGAGCTAAATGTTTCGATATCGATATCTAATCTTGTGCCATCATCGATAACTACCATTTGAGCAATTGCTTCAAACCTTTGATCATACAGCTTACGAACCCCATTTTCATCCCAGGTTTCAAGATAAAATACCCCAATATCACCAATAATGTTAGTTGAAGAGTCTTCTCCCTCATCAGATGATATATTCAATTCACCATTGGCGTCAATTTTTAATCGCTCGGAAACGATTTCATCAATCAAAGACCGATTTAATTCTGCATTAACAACATCGACAAGAATCGTAGTAGTCACATTATCTTCGTTGGTAATCGAAAGCAGTTGCCCGCTGCCAATCGCTTCAAAGATTTGTGCGTTCAAAATGCCCCGCTCAATTGTTTCATTTTTCCAAATTGAATTGAGCACTAATGAAAGATTGGTACTATCATTACCTGTTGATTCTAAAAATGAAATATTACCTTCTCCTAATTCCCAAGAATTTACGAAATCACCCGTGCGTTCTTGCCAACCTTGCCCAGCAAAGTCTAGATAGAAACCCTGTTCGCCTTCTTCATTGGTATAAGATTGGTCAAGCATCCATGTTGTCTGCAACATTATCTCATGGTCGGCCATTGGTTGATTCCAAGTCCCAACCTCAAACTGTCTGGTTGTAACCAACGGTTCGACAAGTTCTTGACCATCATAGTTGGTAATTGATACAGATATAGAGACTAAGTCTGCCCATTCAAGAGTGGTATTTAATTGCAAATCCAAAATTCTGACATCATCTATTAAGTCCCATGATTGAAATGTCTCGACCTCAAGTGAGGCTCCTTGTCTTTCATGGTTTACCATTAAATCAACTTGATATGATTTATCGTCGGCAAAAGTGATGCGATAAGAATTAACATTCTCGCCAAATTGATCTGGTAACCATCTAGTATTAATTTCCGGCTGACTTGGTGAATTGTCAGCAGTCACGATAGGCATTATCATACATGATAGCAACATGAAAAAAACTGCCCACATGCCACTGCTCTTTTTTGCCATATGATTAATTAAAGCCTGCTCCCTTTCAATACTTGTGGGTCAATGTTCTTACAACGTTGAAAAATGAACCTCTTTTGAAAATCTAATTCATACCCTGAATAAGGTGATTTAGTACTCATTCAGTGCGCATGGTTGATGAAGGATTGATTCGTCCGTCAAATGCAGGAGAGGTTTATTTGGCCCTAATCAACATTACATTACCAGATGGAGCTGTCAATGAATATGCTGCTGGAATCACCTGCATGGAAGTAATAACTGATGCAGTTGGAAGAAAAAATGGTTGCGTAGCGGCTCTTGTGGATGGTAAAGAAAGAGACCTGTCTTTCTCGCTTGAAAAGTCTTGTTCAGTAGAGGGAATAAAGGCGGATTCTGATGCTGGTATGTACATATTAAAACATAGTACTGCTCACCTTCTAGCACAAGCAGTTATGGAACTTTATCCAAATGCAAAGCCCACTATTGGACCACCTGTCGATAGAGGATTTTACTATGATTTTGCCATGGAGCCAATCACAGAGAGCGACTTGAAGCCTATCCAGAAAAAAATGCAAGAATTAGCAAGAAGGAATTTAACCATTGAACGGATTGAACTTGATGATAAACAATTACAAGAACACTTCCAAGATAACCCATATAAAATTGAAATTATTAACGATAAGGTTGGGGAAGGTGTTGGGTCAACAATTTACAAACAAGGTGATTGGTACGACCTCTGCCTTGGCCCACACGTACCCAGTACTGCGAAATTGATGTTTTGTAAACTAACTAGTGTGTCTTCTGCCTATTGGCGAGGAGACCAAGAACGTGAGCAATTAGTCAGAATTTATGGCATCGTTGAGCCAACAAAAGACGCCCTNAAAGAAACTGTGCGTAGAATGGAAGAAGCCAANAAACGTGANCACCGTAAGTTAGGTCGAGATTTGCAATTATTCCATATCGATGAAGAAGTTGGCCAAGGACTGATTCTTTGGACTCCACGTGGAGCAATAATTAGACAAGAATTACAGAATTTTATTGGCGCACATCTACAACGACAAGGTTACTCGCAAGTATTTACCCCCCACATCGGTAAATTAGACCTATATCGCACCTCAGGGCACTTCCCATATTATCAGGATTCACAATACCCACCTCTTGTAGAGAAAGACCTGATGAAGAAATTATCAGATGAGGGTTGTTCATGTTCAGAATTATCTAATCTAATGAAATCTGGAGAAATCGACGGCTACATGCTTAANCCAATGAATTGCCCTCACCATGTCAAAATATATTCATCTCAAGCACGCTCATATCGGGACCTACCACTTCGTTTAGCTGAATTTGGCACTGTTTACCGGTGGGAACAGTCTGGTGAAATATCTGGAATGACAAGAGTTCGTGGATTTACCCAAGATGATGCCCATTTATTTGTTACTGAAGAACAGATTGCGCAAGAAGTTCTTGGATGTATTGAGTTAGTGCAGATTATTTTTGACATTCTAGGCATGAGTGATTATCGGGTAAGGGTTGGACTTAGAGACCCTGACTCTACCAAATACGTTGGTGATCCAAAACGATGGGATAAAGCTGAGGACGCGTGTCGTAACGCAGCTAAATCACTAGGTGTGGAATGGTCAGAAGAAGAGGGTGAAGCGGCCTTTTACGGTCCAAAAATTGACTTTGTAGTGAAGGATGTAATCGGCAGAGAGTGGCAACTTGGAACCGTGCAAGTCGATTATAATCTACCTGAACGGTTTGAGTTGACTTACAAGGGTTCTGACGGGCAACTACATCGACCAGTAATGATTCATCGCGCACCATTTGGCTCAATGGAACGGTTTTGTGGAGTTTTGATTGAACATTTTGCTGGTCGTTTCCCGACCTGGCTATCCCCNACCCAATGTCACATTCTAACTATTTCAGAAAAGCATACACAATATGCCCAAACTGTGGCTGATGCNCTCAAAGAGCACGGCGTTAGAGTTGAGATTGATGATGGTGATGACACAATTGGTAAGAAAATCCGTACTCATAGAAAACTACACCCAGCCTACATGATAATTTTAGGAGATGGCGAGGCTGAAAACAATACAGTCAGCCTTAGAGCGAGAAGTGGTGACCAAATTGCTGATCTAGCACTAGATGATTTTATCACAAATTTATGTGAGGAAATCTCTCAAAAAACCGCTCAACCTAGTTTAGTTTAACCAAGGAGGGTTAAGTATTTCAGCACCACCAATTATTGATGAATTTGGTTTGGTGGCTTTGATTCCATTTTTCTTTGCCGCAACTACTGCTTANTTATTTTGGAATAGCGTAGTTCCAAGACAATTGCGTGGACTACAGGTTGCCTTCCAAACCGGCGAGAAAAGGTATGAAGTTCACAACGTCACAAAGTCAGTCGATGATGCAAGAAACCTGCTACAAAGTAAAGGGATGAGATTTGGCGTAACTACCTATCTTTTTGCTCTTACCGGAGTGTTGATTTTAATTTTTGAATTCTTAATGACCAAATACGAGTTCTCGGAAGGCTATCATGCTCCATCAATCATAATCGCATTGTTATTTATTGCCATTCCGGCGATAATTTCCAGTGGTTCATCACTTGGCGCACAAGTGGTTAAGCCGCTTGGGGACGGAAAAGCGACCCTACAAAATTCTGATATTTGGCGAAATTATTCATATGTAGTTCTTACAATTGCATGGATGGTATTTGTTGCGATAATTGCCGTGGTTTTGAGTTCACAAAGCATAGCATCACCTAGAGTNTTCAGTATCTGTGCCTTTGTCGCCTTCGCTCCGGCAATTTTGGCCTATGGAAGAGTGCTGGGCTCATCTTGGCAAGCCTTGAAGCAATCATCGCAAAAAATTGCTCAAGGGCAAGCCTCACCATTTCACAATCATAAACCAAATGCCAAACAACAAGCAATCGCTCAAATTGTCAATATTAACCTGGCAGTAATGCCTTTTGTAGCGATAAACACAATTATTTCAATAACGGCTTTAGCAATCGACCCAAATTTGTTTACTCATTCTGATAGGGTGTTAGACCTACCAGAATATACTGAACAATCTTCAATCATGGAAGAAGGAGGNATCCTTGGCTTTGGATTAATTGAATTATTTTCATTTATTCCTGCCGAAGGTATTAGAGTTCCCATGGTGAACATGGTGTTGTTGTTTTTGCTGCTCAACGTAGCTTTAGTGGGCTTTCTTTTCGTCTATGAAGTCGCCCGGATTTTATTCTTAGATGTCCAAGATGTGTCTGGAAAAGGTGGAATTAGACTAGCGGATAGTCGACTTCTCAGAGCTGAGCGAAGTCAACAAGCGAAAGTTTTGAATTTCTGTTTTACTGGTTTTGCTGGTCAATCGATGTTACTCTTAGCCTTGGCAATGATCACATTTTGGGATTCTAGTTTCCTGCCTCAGGGAGATGCTTGTGGTTCTTGGGAAAACAATCTATGTGCAATCTTACAAAAAGATGCTTTAGAAGAATTAACGTGGATGTTAGCATCTGGAGGACAAGTTGCATTCGTTGTAATATGGGCTCGTTCCAGAAGTATAGGCTCACTTTTGGAGGACATCTCATTTGATGCCTCTATGGGTGAAAATCGGGCACGAATGGCGCAATTGGAAGATGTCATATATCTAAAACAAAAAGGCATTAGAAAATTAGTTACCGATGATTCATGGGATAAAGCATTGAGAAGAATTGACGCAGTGTTAGAAGGTCATGGCGAACAATTAGAAGGCTTAGATTTGGTAAGAAGAACCGATGCAATGATGGAAATTTATGCTGCTATGGGTCGATGGGATGACGCGGAAAATAATGCCGTGTCAATTCTGGCCCTAAGGGGGGGGCGTGAAGCTCAAATTGCGCGTTTAATACTAGTCGCGGCAAGTCTTAGTCAACGAGATTATGCCGAGGCAAAGCCTAGATTAGAACTGATACCTGATGACGACATAGAGGCTGCTAGATTGCAATGGTTTGCNTCNNTTTTACAACCTAAAAAGCGTAGANTANATGAAAAACTANCTGCACTNTTATCNGTNGACCCGTTGACAAAAAGAAATGTNGATTTGNTNANAAGGTATANCANCTCAATACCAAANACTGAACTAAANTATCGNGATAATTCTGCNGACCGTATGATACTACTNGGCGANATGGCCCGTATGCGCCTTAAGGGACAATACGAACAAGCCCTAAACATACTAGAAAAGTACATGAAAACCAATAATCAAACTAATTGGGTTCACGGCAATGTTGTATGTGCACTACTCCATCTTGATGAAGGAAGAACAAACACGGCAGTAAAAATAGCCCAAAACCTTGCCAAACAACAACCTAGACACCCACATCTGAGAAGTTTACTGAGACATTTAGAATCAATAGGTGAAACCGTTTCTGCAAGTAGTGAAACTACCGGCATTGAATGGTTGAGAGATTCGGGTCTTGATTGGGTGCATGGATGGCCGATGAAGCATACTGTGGCACCAGCTCCTGCGATGGTTACCAAAGACTTGCAAAAGCACTCATGGAAAGCAAACGGGTGGATTGCTTTTGGAGATGAAAAGACCTTTACCAGTGCTAAAAACAAATCCTCTAATGGTTGGAAATTACTGTCAGACAAGCAAATGGAAACTGATTTCCCTCCATGTATTTACACTCACATGACTGGAGTAATAGTTACTATTGGAGGCATGCCTGTTGACCTTGGATTACCAGGCGATATCAATTATGCTGCT
This sequence comes from Methanobacteriota archaeon, assembly GCA_002726395.1. GTDB lineage: Archaea > Thermoplasmatota > Poseidoniia > Poseidoniales > Poseidoniaceae > MGIIa-L1. The sequence continues at coordinate 23,795 of PBTA01000031.1, forward strand.
ATCGAAAAGGCTGGTTTGGTAAGTTAACTAACCCCAATTACACGGCGCTAGAATCTCTTGCCCGCCCATATAATTTACCAATGGTTGAGGTATAGTTACTCTTCCATCCGCAAGTTGATTCTGTTCCATTATTGCCACTAGAGCTCTAGATGTAGCAACCGCGGTAGAATTTAAAGTATGAACTATCGGTTGATTAGCGTGACCTGGCTGGCCATATTTAATTTGCAAACGGTTGGCTTGATAATCAGTACAATTTGAACACGAGACTATCTCTTTGTACTGAGCGGCACCGGGAATCCAGGCTTCTAAATCATATTTACGAGCAGCAACTGTCCCCATATCCCCAGTACAGATATTTACCACCTCATAGTGAATTTGTAACTCATTCCAAAGATCAATACAGTTTTGCAGTAATTCTTCATGCATTTGCCAAGAGTCTTCAGGCTTAGTAATGACAATTTGTTCTATTTTAGTAAATTGATGAACCCGCCAAATCCCCAAATCGGATTGACCGTGTGAGCCAACTTCACGGCGGAAACATGGAGAAACACCAACTATCTTCAGCGGCAACTGGTCTTCAGGGATAGTCTCTTCCATGTACATCGCAGTTAATGGATGTTCAGATGTTGCAATCATGTAATAATTATCTGGCTCTACACCATACATAACTGTCTCAAAATCACCTAAATCAGTGACGCCCTCGTAGGCTTTACGATTCATCATTACAGGAGGTTGAACAAAAGTAAATCCTCTTTGCCGCAAAAAGTCAACAGTGTAATTCTGTAAAGCCATCTCTAATCTTGCTAAGTCGCCTTTGAGGAAGAAGAAACGACTACCAGAGATCTTTGCTGCTCGCTTCAAATCTACCCATTTGTTCATTTCAATAAGTTCGTTGTGGGTTCTTGGTTCAAATTCAAAAACCGGCTTATCACCATAAACGCTGTGCACAGTATTGCCAGATTCATCGGCTCCATTTGGTACATCTTGATGAAGAATATTTGGTATTGACATACGTATTTTATCCCTATTGTCAATTGCGTCTTGGGTTTGTATCTCAAGTTGTGATATCTCTTTACCCAATGAGGCTACCTCTGCTAAAATTTCTTGGGCTTTACTTTCATCGCCAGCCTTTTTAGCAGCACTTATACCTCTAGCAGCAGTATTTTTTTGTTGGCGCAGTTGGTTGGTCTGATGCTGTAAATTTAACCATAATTTGTCATATCGAATTACTTCATCGATTTTATCATGCGGAATTCCTCGCTTGTCATGATCTGCTCTAACCTGCTTATGATTATCCCTAAACATGTGTATATCTAGCATAAAACCACCTACAATGAAATTCCTAAGTTGAAAATTTCTGTACCCATGAAAATCAAGCCTCCAATCAAGTAGCCTACTATCGCTCCACCATTTAGCAACGGCAGTCCAGCCTGTGCTTTACCTCTGGCAACATAAGTCATCAAAACAAAATAACCGATTAAAGAACCAATCAAAGCGAACATTGCTATCGCGAAGGAGTTATCCGAGTCTAGCCATTGTATTGCAGACAGTACTAACATGCCAGGGAATATAATATCGCCTAACCCCATGAATAAAGCCTCTTTACTCTTTTTCCTAGGTTTAGTCGATTTTGGCACATTTACTGGTGGTGCAACTTGTCTAACCTCGGTTTTATCGACCATCTTGGTTTTTTCATCTTTGAAAGAATAACCCTTATCCTGTGGGGCAACTAGCAAAATTGGTAATTGAAGACCAATCATAGTATCTGCTAATTCGAGCATGTGTTTAGAACGATAAACAGCCCATGCATCATATATGGCTGCAAGTATCATGAATATGATGATTAAACCGGGAACAAATGCAACTCCAAGCATCACTATAACGCCAGCACCAACTAGCATCCCTACTGTATTAACCACATACCATTCACTATGGAAATATAATAATACCATCAATAATAATGCAAATATTACTCCAATTAAAAACGGAGTATCATAGAGTTGTAAACCATCTAATGAATACATATCATCTTCAATTACCCCACTGTTGATTTCGTTAGCGGATACTGCGTAAAAGTAGTCATCAGACCCATTTTGGCCAAAGATACCGGTCTTGAAATCTGCATCGATCTCAATAGTTAGCCGATTTTTCAATAGCATACCATGAAGCCAGTATGAACTTTCATCTGAGGAAATCAACATATCAGTTCGCCCAGAATTATCCAAGTCGGTGAGTTGCACCTGTGTAACTGTATCTAGCAGACCATCAATGTTCATTTTTTCTTGTATCTCAAACTGTTGGGTATCTAATCTTGTTGCATCCCATTCCCAACCTGTAACATCGCCATTACTCTCACCAATTAACAGTAAGCCATCTTTTCCGTCGTTCATGGTGATTGTTTCTTCCGACCATGGTGAGTGGCCAAAGTCGACAGAACTAATCTTATCCTCAGAGAGATATTCGAACTCCAAGGGCATAAATTCAGGTCCGAGGCTTCCTTTGGTTTCTTCAAGGGTAAATACGATACTCGTTGATTGGGTAACGATTAGTAACTTATCAGAATCTAATCTTATAGAATCGATAAACTCATTCTTTAGATCAAGGTACGGAGGTAATACCCAATTAGCCTGCGGAGAGAAAATTTGTCCTGTTTCTCTATCTGTAGGGAAGAATACAACTTCACCTGTGTTTGAAAATACATACAAACCAGTTTCAACAATTAATGCCATATCACAACTATAACCAAAGGAAGTACCAAGTTGAATAACTCCAAACTCATCAACATAGTTACATGGGTAATATTCAATCAAATCACCCGTATCCGTATCGATAGCCCAGATCCAAGCACCATTGGTTACCGTTAATGATTGAGTGGATTTTACAATTCTTAAGTCTTCATTGTCTCCGGCTGGTAAACGAGAGAAATTTGTAGTCCACTCAGCATCGCTGCTGTTTAGACTATTAGTAGAATAATAAGTTATTGAATCCTCCCAATTGGTGAAGTTGCCGATGAGTTGGTGAGTCAAAAAGCCGTCCATGCCAAGGTCGGTGACGTAATCACCTTCATATGAGGTAGCATCTTGATAGTCAAACTTCTCAACATCAAAATCAATCACCAACATGTGCATTAATGGAACTGTAGTGTACATCAATGCAATTGTTAAAACACCCATTATCCCGTATTTAATCAACCATTCTTTCTTGTACCTTGCCAACATAATTACTGCAGCAGTAAAAATCAAAATCATAACCAATTCGAGTAAAATATACCTGACTTGAGTAGCACCTGTTTCACCAAAAGCATGCAACTCTGCAACATCATACCAAGGCCTAATGTAAATTGATAAACCAATGGTAATCACGAACATTGAAAACATGCCAAGCATAGACGTCATCTGTTCTTTCATCAAAGATAACACGCCAGTCTCTTCAGTAAGTTGGCGTTCCATTTCTACGAATTCTTGGGAAGGTGTCTGCCCCTTGGAAATAGGCAAGGCTTCTTCGCTCATAGTTTGGCGTGGGCGCTCTATCTTTTGAGGCAATCGCTTTTCAACAACCTTAGCCTTACAATGCTTCACCAATAATTATGATTTGTCCGCATCTGGAAGGTTTGTGTCTGATTCTGCTGAACCACGTAATTGGTTAGAGATGACCAAGAAAACTGGCATGGCTTTAGGACTGCAAAATACCTCTAAAATGCTAAAACAGTTACATCTTGATTTTTCAGATACGACAATTATTCACGTCGCTGGAAGCAACGGAAAAGGGACATTGTGTGCGTTACTGGCAACAAATTTTACTTTAATTGAACAATCAAATGTATTATTTTCGTCACCACATTTGTGCCGAGTTGAAGAACGGATAAGAATTGGCGGAGTACCGGTAAGAGCGGAGGCTTTTGATGAGGCTGTGAAAAAGATTCGGCTTGTTAGCCTAGCCTGTAATATTGCTCCAACATTTTTTGAAGTTACTTTTCTGGCGGCTATGATAATTGCCAGAGAACAAAATGTTAGATTTTTGATTCTAGAAACTGGACTAGGTGGTCGATTAGATGCGACAAGATGCGCTCCTGCTGACCTCGCATTACTGACTTCAATAAGTTTGGAACATACAGATATATTGGGTGGTGAGATTAATCAAATCATCAAAGAAAAAGCAGCAATTGCCAGACCGGGAAAACCAATTATTGCCAGAGTGATGGATACTATTGACTATCAAAAAACTGTTGAAAGCGTGGCCAAAAATTGTTACCAAAGTCTACTTAATGAGGAAAAACAGCCCGCACAATGCCATTTTATTGACATACCTGATGGAACAACTGCAAGGAAAGAAGCCAATATTTTAGCCAAACGAGCCCTTGAGATACTCAATCAAAAATCTATGTTAAAAACCGCCGATGAGTTATTAAATTGGCCAGGCAGATTGCAGAGAATTAGTTTATCTAGCGGACATAATTTGATACTAGAAGCGGCCCACAACCCTACCGGTCTTGAAAAAATACTTCCAGAAATCATTAACTTAACTAGCAATGAGTATAGCACGCAGAAAACTTGTATCATTTTTGGAACTTCACCGCAGCAAGATATGTCGGCAATGCTTGATGGAATTGGCAATATGTGCGATAGAATTGGTAATGTCGAACTAATTTTGACTAAACCACACGGGGGGAGATATCCTGGGGTTGAACCGCAGAGTCTGCTAAAATATCCTTGGCCAGCTTTAGATATTCACCAATACCCTCATGTCAAGCAAGCACTCGACATGTTGTTAGAAAGGGACCCCGAGGAATGTGGAACAATACTCTCAATCGGGTCACTATATCTTCAAGGTAATATTTTGACGTATCTTGGACTAGATGGCGATGACGAGCTAAGTTTAATTCCGAAGAACTCAAATGTAGTATGGCATAGCAAAGGCGATTGAGATGACTAGTAAGTGGGATTTGCGATTTATTGGACTTGCACAACACATCTCAACATGGAGTAAAGATCCATCTACTAAAGTAGGCTGTGTTGTGGTTGGGGAAGACCGTGAAATAAGATCTACTGGATTCAACGGTTTCCCTAGAGGAATTAACGATGATGATGAACGGTTGATGGACAGGGAAAAGAAATATCCTTTGATCTGTCATGCTGAAGAAAACGCCATAATGCACGCTGCTCGTATCGGTGTTTCCCTAAAGGACAGTACTGCTTACGTCACCTGGCCACCATGTTCTAGGTGTGCAAGGTCCCTTATTCAAGCCGGGATTAGAGAAATTGTTTATCCTGAAACAGGAAAAATTCCTGAACGCTGGATAGAAGACTTCACGATATCTGACAGCATGCTCAATGAAGCAGGTGTTGCAGTTAGAAGTATCAAAATAGAGTAAATTAACCGACTATTTCATTGATGTAATACCCCTAGGCTTAGATATGGGCAGGGTATCTATTTCGTTATTATTGACGATAATTNTCCTACTCTCAGGATGTATTGACCCATTAGATCCGTTAGACCGAAATAATGGCGAAGANGTGGAAGATGCAAATTCAGATNNAGAAACTAANCCCGAGCCAGAACCCGANCCGGAGCCAGAACCCGAACCGGAGCCAGAACCCGAGCCGGAGCCAGAACCCGAACCGGTGCCAGAACCAACAGAACCATGTAATGGAATGCTCATTTTATGTCTAAGAACCTATGATAATGTTACCTTCCCAGAAACTCATAATGCTTTTGCTACAGAAGANGACGGGATAGTTTACCCTGCTGGAAATCATCGCACTGGCCTTGATAAACAATGGAATGCTGGAATGCGAGCCTTCATGATTGATACCCATTATGAGAATCTAAATGACGAAAATCTCGACGGGGTAAAATTGTGTCATGGGAGTGATGATAGAGGAGTTAGTCCTTGCATTTATGGCAATGTTAGTGCAGTTGATTGGCTAGCTAATTTGGCTGATAAAATGGCAGATAATACGCAGGATGTTGTAACACTGTTAGTAGAAAATTATGTTCAACCTGACCATTTAGAACAAGTTTTCATTACNTCTGGTTTGATGGATAGAGTATTNATCCACCAATTAAATCAACCGTGGCCCACGCTTCAATCAATGATTGATAATGGTACAAATCTAGTAGTATTTTGGGAACAAGGAGGCGATACCGGCCATCCATGGATTCATGACTTTTTGACCCATAGTTGGACGACAAATTTTGGTGAAAGTAGTACTTCAGAAATGAATTGTGATGTCTTGCGTGGTGATGGGAATCAAGTGGTCTACCACATGAATAATTGGTTAAGTAATCAAGTTGGACTTTCTGANCCGACCCAAGCCGGTGAAGCGAATGATGTTGATTTCTTAGTTGAGAGGGCCAATCAGTGTTGGCAACAACATGGCAAGCGCCCAACCTTCATTGCAGTTGATTGGTGGGAGCAAGGCGATGTTGTGGCTGCTGCTGAAATGATAAATCTCCAGAATGAGNCAAACTAGCCCCAAAAGCGTCTAGTTCTAGCATATTCAACCTCTGCAAGGTGGATAGCCTTAAGCAATTTATCCCGGTTATTTCTTGGCACTTTACGGAGAATTCTTTGTGCAGTTGCTTCACCAATCCCTCTCCCCATTAGACACAAAATGGCTTCCTGACCCCGGTTTTGNACTATTTCTGCATTTTTAATCATGCGATTTCGGTCCCCTTCCTCGTCGGATGAAACCCANTCTTTCANCATACTAAGCAAACCNTCACGAGCACAAGCAAGCATGCGACCNTTGCATTTCAAGCAAATACCAATATCAGGAATTTCACTATATCTTGCAACCCTAAACCTTCGAACACTTTGGCATTTCAAACAACATAATACTGCTCGTTCGTTTTCTAATCTTAAACTAAGCCGCTCGCGCACTGCTGCGTTATCCCAATTGGGTAAGAGAAGATCCTTACTTGACCTTCTTGAAAGTCCAATAGGGCCTGCGGCTGCAACTTCTATCGAGATAACGCCTTCTTGAATCGCCCGTAGAACATCACTTGCGCCTTCAATATCCATTTTTTCATAAAACAGTTTATCTAACACTTCGCGCAAAACTACGGTNCCACGGTATTTTCTTATCAAGGCTTGAAGATTGATTCTGCGTGGGTCTACGCCGTGGCGTAAGATACCGAAGGTCTTACCAACTTGAGCAAACCTCCAACGTAGTTGCCTTGAATTGGGCAAAGTTACGCTTAGCAAACCCTCTAATGCATCTGGAGGAGTTTCTTTAAGCCAGCCGATAATATCTTCAGGAGACACTCCGGATGCTTGTAAACCAATTCTAGTTGATTCGATAATAAGCCGTCCCCAATTTCCAGATTTTGTNGATGCCATTGCCAATAATAAATGGCCAAGCGTTTCATTTATTTTGGTCCCTTGACAAGAGTTGATAATTATTGCATCATTTCTTGCCTCTATTGTCATCTTTCTGTCAGTCGGTAAAGCACCAGATTTTTCCATATGAGTACCAATTTCATCACTCAACATCCCCAATGCATGCTCGTTAATTGGAAAATCAGTCAATCGAATATTATTAGATGATAGAAGATTAAATCGGTCAATTGAAGTATTTTCTAATTCAGAAACCCCAATGAGTTTCAAATCTTCAGCAATTAACCATCTTAATCGCCCTATGTCTCGAGCCACATCAGCAGGAACTGGCGGCAACTCCCCAACCCACTGTGGCGCCTTTGCTTGGTCGGAAACAGGAACCACTAACAATTCGGATTTCTCTGGGTCTGCATCNATAATCATCCAGGTTCTTCCAGCGATTACAAATCGACGAATCGCCCCATCTTCTTCNTCTCCTGAATCATTTAATGAAAGAACAAATGCTTCATCAACACTACCAATACTTCTTCTGGTAACGCTGTCTCGTACTCGGTATGATTGTTTATCTGGAATCATTGACAAGTGTTTAGAAACCCAGTCACGNGTTCTTCCAGATACTGAAAACCAACCAGTTTCATACCTAGTTGGTAATTTCAACTTGATTACCTTAATTTTAGTATCTATTTCTTCTTCTGGTGTTTTGAAAAGCGGCCTTTCTTCAGGTAAAATTATTCCTTTATTGGCCGATAACGATTGGGCTTCTTCGTATATTGATTTAGGCCATCTATACCACGGAACGTCGTTTGGTTCTGTCACTAATTTAACCAACCANTTGTCGGCAATTACAGNTAAAATTTCAATGGTATCTGCTCTGTCCCACCCTGCAAATTGTGGCGCTTTTGCGATGATTTCGGTTGCCTCATCAATAGTAATGGCTTTGAAACTATGCGCCATCAAAATCAATTGATTTACCGCAACTGTGCGCGGTGTATTGCGCCAAATTACGGGTTCAAGTTCACCTCGCATGGCTCTTTCTGCAATTACTGCCGCTTCTGATAACTCATCACAATCCCAAGCAAAAATATTGCCTCGACCAATACCGCCCAAACGATGATCTGCGCGACCTACGCGTTGTAGTAATCGGTCTACCGAACGAGGGCTCTTGATTTGGATTATTCGATTAATTAAGCCAATGTCAATTCCTAGTTCTAAACTTGAAGTACACACTAATCCAGACACCTTACCAGACCGTAGACCGTCTTCCATCTCGACTCTTGTTTCAGTTGCTAAAGAACCATGATGAACGCCAATTTCTAGGTCTGGAGCCATTTTTTGTAACCTATTAGCAATGGTTTCAGCATCACTTCGACTGTTAACAAATAGTAAACATGGAGAATCTTTTCTTATAATCTCAATAATGTCACGAAAAATAGCATGGGCTCTTGCAGGAATCGCATATTCAATTCCTCCAGTTTCGTCAATAGTCTCAGGGAAAGCGGTTTCTACAACAATTTCGGTAACTCTTTTACCAGTCTCAATAATTGTTTCACCGTCACTAGACAGCCATTTTGCTACTTGTT
>PBTA01000068.1 GCA_002726395.1 Methanobacteriota archaeon
TATTCATTTCTTGCGATTAATTGCTCTAATCGCTGCAGATGCTATGTGAGGTGATGATATTTCCATCAAATCAAGCATTTCATCCGCTTGACCAGATTCACCGAATCTATCTTTTACTCCAACCCTTTCTAACGGTGTAGGGATATTTGAGCTTAGATATTCTGCTACTGCGCCACCTAAACCACCGATGATGCTGTGATCTTCTGCCGTTACAATCGCACCGCAAGATTTTGCCACTCTCTCGATTAATTCCTCATCCAGCGGCTTAATGGTATGCATATCAATTACAGTTGCAGAAATTCCTTGGGATGTTAATTGTTCTGCAGCCTTCATAGCTTCTGAAACCATTACCCCACAAGCAATTATCGCAACATCATTACCTTCTTTTAGTATCACTCCTTTACCAATTTCTATCTCAGACTCCCTGCCATCATACATTACTGGAGTTTTATTTCTTGCAGTTCTTGTGTATGATGGTTGTGACAAATCTGCTAATTGTATAGTTAATAATCGAGTGCTAACATCATCACAAGGATGCAATACAATCACATTTGGTAGTGTTCTAAAGATTGCTAAATCCTCGATAGATTGAGCGGATGATCCATCTGTTCCTGTATGAGTTCCGCCATGGCTGCCACACAAGTGCACCGCAAGGTTTGGCCTGGCAACTCCGTTTCTCATTTGTTCAAATGCACGTTCTGTGAATATGGCAAATGTGCTAGCAAATGGAATAAATCCAGATGATGCTAAACCAGCCGCAGTCAATAGCATGTTTTGTTCGCCAATTCCACAAGAAATTGTCCTATCAGGATATTGTTTTCTAAAGTGAAGAGATTTAGTAGACTTACCTAAATCCGCTTCTAATACTACCACTTTTTCATTACCTGCTAAGTCAAGTAAGGCTTGACCATAGCCATCCCTAGTTGCAGCCATTCTACTCAATTTACCACCTCGCCTAGTTCAGTCATGGCAATGGCAAATTGTTCATCATTAGGTGCAGCACCGTGGAATGATGGGTTATCTTCCATGTATGATACCCCTTTACCTTTTACCGTATGAGCAATAAGAATTGCCGGATTATCATTAGTATTCACCAAGAAATCTAATCCTTCAACAACCTCATCCATATCATGCCCATCTATTTCTTTAACAGACCAACCAAATGCTCGCCATTTTGCCGGAATATCAAACATTCTCATTTGAGTTTCACAAAAATCATCATTTTGAATTCTGTTCCTGTCTAATATTACTTTCAAATTACCTAATTCATGATGTTTTGCAGCCATAGCTGCTTCCCAGACACTCCCTTCTTGAATTTCACCATCACCAAGCATAACAAATATCTGTCTATCACTGTTTTTCAGTCTACCTGAAATTGCACAGCCCATACCAAAAGACAATCCCATGCCTAAAGATCCAGCAGAAAAGTCGACGCCTGGGCACCACTTCATGTCAACGTGCCCCTGACAAACTCCGCCAAGCACACGATAAGATTCTAGATCCTGCTTTGAAATAAATCCCATTTCAGCTAAAATTGCGTACATTCCTGGTGAAGCATGGCCTTTTGAGAGAATAAACCGATCTCTATCTTCCCAATCTGGTGTATCTGGTTTAACTCTCAGATAGTTAGCATATAGAGCAGCAATTAAATCGATTTCAGAAAGTGAACCTCCAGGATGACCTGCTTGAGCCCTATATACCATTTTCACAATTTCTACACGGCATTTTCTTGCTAGTTCTTGAAGTTCTGTTGACGACATTGACATAGTACGACCATTTCTTGGTCATTCAAGACATCCTTTGATGGTTGTGCATGAAATTTTACTATGATTTTCCAATTTTCATCATGTTGACAACTTTCTTTAGAACATCCTTTAAGACAGTGTAAAATTCATTTAACAAATTGCCATGGTTGGGCAGTGAACGTGTTGCAAGCCATAAGAATACTAAAGTAAACCAACCAAAGAAAATTAATGATAGAGAATTGTTCAAAGTTCCCGTGCTGAATATCGCGGCAAGATCAATTTCTAAGACAATAAGAAGGGCTACAAGTACCCCAAGTATCGATTCACCAGCAATAAATCCAGCACCAATTAATACACCCCTATTTTCCACATCCTTTGCCGCACTTATCGCTGCTTTAGACGGTTTATCTCGTAGTTCACCGTCAATTCTTAAATGTGCACTTCTAAAAGCAAAATATGACAAAATACCACCAAGCATGATTGGAACTGAAAGGCTTAGTGGGAGATATATTCCGATTGCTACACTCATTACCGGCATTTTAAGCCAAATTAACACACACGCTATTACTACGCCAAGTAGAATCATTTGGACATTCATATCTCCGACAAAAGCCCCTCTAACAATGTCACCGATTAATTCTGCTTGGGGTGCTAGCAACGCGTTTTCACAACTTCTTCCGGTTACTTCAGCTTCTCTAAGACAAGCAGTCTTAGTAATTCCAAATGCATCGTGTAATAACTTCAAAGTTGGACCTATCACCAAAGCCCCAGTTATTACGCCGATTATTTCTGCAGTTTGCTGAACTTTTGGTGTTGCACCAACCATGTGACCAGTTTTCAAATCCTGCATAACATCTCCAGCAATTGCCGCTGAAGATGCAACAATTGATGCAATCAGCATCGTTGCTAGCATCAGTGTGGGAGTGGAAAGACCAAGCATGAGATCTCCAATGACCCAGACTAGTGCTACAGTAAATAGTAGCGTGGCTATTGTCATTCCTGACACCGGAGAGTTTGATGAACCAACAACACCTGCGATATAGCCGGCTACTGCAGCAAAAAAGAATGCAGCCACGGCCAAAAATGCAGCCCCTGCTATTGCCAATACCAGAGACTCAGTTTTCCACCAGTAAAATAACATAGTCACAATAACAATAACGCCGCAAAAGGACAAAACAAAATTCATTGGAAGGTCGATTTCAGTTCTCAGCAACTCCTCGTCATTACTTGCTGCGGGCTTAATGGCTTTGGAAATACCATTCATGATACTCTTACGCATTGACCATAGTGTGTAAAGCCCTCCAATAACCATTGCACCAACACCTGCGTAACGAATTTGAGTCGCCCAAAGATTCTTGAATTGGTCTAAAGTTGAAGTTTCTGGACCCCAGCCATTGATTAGTCCGTATAGCGGTGTTAATATTCCAAAACCAAGAACTCCGCCAAGAAATATGAATGAAGCAATTCTAATGCCAACAATATATCCCACGGATAACAAAGCAACCGATAAATCCACACCAGCATAGAGTTTTGTTCCAATGAAGTCAACCACACCTTCAACAGTATGGTGAGTGGCTTGGAAACCTTTGACTACCAAGCCATATATTGCGCCTATTCCTAAAGCATATAGAATTGCTTGAGAGCCTTCTCCTCCTTCCTCTCCTGCAACTAGAACTTCACGGCACGCAACGCCTTCAGGATATGGTAAAGCTTCCTCGACGATAAATAGCCTTCTTAGGGCTATGGTGAACATTGTCCCCATTAATCCACCAAGCAGGGCAATAATCGTTGTTTCCAATAATTGGATTTCATCCCACAGATTTGGAATCACCAACAATGCAGGTACGGTAAATATAACCCCGGCAGCCAATGATTCACCAGCACTAGCCATGGTTTGTACGGCATTATTTTCTAAAATAGTTACTTCCTTGAATAATGAGCGAAGGATGATCATTGACATGACTGCTGCGGGTATACTCGCTGAAACGGTCATACCTGCATACAATCCTAGATACGCATTGGCTGCGGTCATTAAAATGCCGAGAAGAATACCTACTACTACAACTCTTACCGTTAACTCCAGTGGTGATTCTGATGCCGGAATGTATGGCTCTCCATGCACTGACATGGCGTTGCTAAATATTTCTGATTGTTGAAAACATCGCTTATTTTACCGGGATAACCACCATTATAATGATAAGTTGTGTAATCGTGGTTTCGAAACGGTAGGGCTTATTTTGGACGAAAACCACCATTCTATGTCGACAGATGATGTCATGAAAAAATTTGAAGTTGACCGTTCTGGGTTAACTGAATCAGAGGTAGTCAAAAGACGAAATATACACGGTGAAAATAAATTATCTGAACCAGACAGAGTTCCGGGCTGGAAGAGATTTTTATCACAGTATAACGATCCGTTAAATTATTTACTTATCGGGGCAGCAATAGTTGCCTTATTGATTCATCCCGATGAACCAGGTGATGCAATCTTTATTTTTATGGTCTTAACTGCTAATGCATACTTTGGCTATTGGCAAGAAGGTCAAGCAGAACAAGCTATGGATTCATTGAAAAAAATGTCCATTTCACAATGTGTAGTTGTGAGAGATGAGACTGACATCGAAATTCCTACTCAAGAATTAGTTCCAGGGGATATCGTGAATTTATATGAGGGCTTGAACGTCCCCGCAGACATACGTATTTTGGATTCATACCAATGCAAAATAGATGAGTCAGCGTTAACTGGAGAGTCGTTGACAGTTCAAAAAAATCCTGCACTACTAGAGATTACAACTCTGTTGGCAGACCGGAAAAACATGGCTTTCATGGGCACTTGTGTTGCCTCTGGCAGGGCTATTGGTATAGTGGTGGCAACGGGGATGAATACCCAACTAGGCAGGATTGCTAGCGATATTGCCGAATCAGACACCCCAAAAACCCCACTAGAACTAAAGCTAGAATCGCTTGGCAAATTTTTAGGTTTCATTGCCCTAATAGTTGCCTTCTTGCTTGTTTCCATCGAAATGATCATTGCTTATGGTGACGCTGATGTAGATATTTGGGAAGCAGCAGTCGACCAGTTCATAATTGCTATTGCCATATTTGTCGCAATTGTACCGGAAGGTTTGCCGATTATTCTAGTTATAACTCTTGCTCTTGGCATGAGGAATATGGCTCAACACAAAGCGATAATTCGTCGAATGAAGGCTGTAGAAACGCTCGGTTCGACAACAGTAATTTGTTCAGATAAAACAGGTACTTTAACCAAGAATCAAATGACGGCTAGACAAATTTCTACCACTGAAGGTAATTTTCAAATTACCGGAGAGGGATTTAAACCTAAAGGTGAAGTATTATTTGAAGGTCAACCACTTGGTGACGATGGCTTCTCGCAACATCAAAATAATCTTGGTTTTAGACTTGCAGCAGCGTGTTTGAGTCTTTGCCATAATTCAACTATATCAAAAATTGATGGACAATGGGAGGCACTTGGTGACCCCACAGATTCAGCGTGCGCTGTAGCAGGTTGGAAAATTAATGGAGATGTCCAAAAGTTTGCCCAAAGACACAGCAGAATACATGAATTCTTCTTTGATACTAAACGTAAAAGGATGTCTGTCATACATGAATACGAAGGCGAAAAATGGATATTTTCTAAAGGTGGTGCAGGCGGTTATATCAACTTAGTAGATTGGAAAATTAAAGATGATGAAATTGTCCCGATTGAAAAATCAGATTTCAATACTGCCGAAGATGCAAACCGAGACATGGCGGGTAAAGCCATGCGAGTTTTGGCATTATGTGCTCGTAGATTAGATGATGGTGAAGATATTTATGACGTTAATAAGATTGAATCTGGATTAATATTCCTCGGTTTGGTTGGTATAATGGACCCGCCTAGGCCAGAAGTAAAAGATGCTATTGAGATATGTCAAAAGGCTGGAATTAAGGTCAAAATGATTACTGGAGACCAACAATTTACCGCCACTGCAATTGGTAAAGAATTGGGTATTACTGATGGCGGTATACCTGCTGTCAACGGTAGTTCAATTACTAAATTTAACGATGCAGAAATGGATGAAGCAGCATCAAATTCAACAATATTCTCTCGTGTAGCTCCTGATCAAAAAATGCGCATTGTAAGTTCCTTGCAGAGCCAAGGAGAAATTGTTGCAATGACTGGAGATGGAGTAAATGACGCACCTGCTTTATCACGTGCTAATATTGGAATTGCAATGGGTATATCTGGTACCGATGTAGCTAAGGATGCGGCCGATATGGTACTGCAAGACGACAATTTTGCTAACATAGTTCACGCCGTGGAGGAAGGCAGAAAAATCTACCAAAACATCCGCAATTTTGTGAGGTACCAAGTATCTACCAACGTTGCTGCAGTTTCTTTAATAGTAATTTCAACACTAATATTTGGATGGAATTTACCACTCACTGCAACCCAAATATTAGTTATTAATATTCTCATGGACGGTCCCCCAGCAGTTGCCCTAGGGGTAGAGAAAAAGCATGGGAACGTTATGAGTAGACCCCCAAGACCCGTCAACGAAGGTTTACCAAGCAAGAGTGATATTTGGCTTATATTTTATCTAGGTGCTGTTATGGTGATTGGAACATTGTTGGTATTTTTCCTCGCTGGAGGAGGTATAGAAACTTGTAACGGCTTGCCACTTGCGGATGAGAACAATCTACCGTTTGATAAGGTGGCATGCGACTCTGGTGATCCTGACGCATTAGCTGAATGGTCTAGTTATGCCGATGATAGATTTGTCCATGCACAAACAATGACTCTTTCAGTATTCATAATGTTTCAACTGTTTAATGTAATGAATTGTCGGTCGCAAGAAGAGAGTATCTTTTCGTTAGGTGCTTTTTCCAACAAAGCAATTAATATCGCCTTTTTGGTATCTTTTGGATTGTTATTGTTCTTCGTACAACTTGCCAACATAAGCATCCCAATAATTGGAATTGAGATAGGGGGTTTATTATCAACCAAAGTTCTCTCTACCAGTGATTGGCTAATAATCGTCGCAGTATCGTTCTCAGTCCTAGTTATCGAGGAATTTAGAAAATTTATTGTCAATTCAAAACTTTTTGCCATCAAAAATATATCTTAGATGATGTACATATATATTTGAAGTATGGCATAGACCGATGTTTATGACTGAGTGGTCAGCATCAATTCAAAATGCTGGTTGTGCTGTAGATTGGCAAAAAAAACTCAATCTGTCCCTAAACAATAAGCAATGGTCGGCAACCATTCAACCAATTGCTGAAAAATTAGCTAATGGTATTCGCCTGTCTGTTGATGATGGAGTTATTCTGTATCGTCACAATAACCTCAGCGAATTGGGAATGCTGGCTAACCTAGTAAAACACTCAAGATTTGATAACAAGGTATTTTTCAATTCCAACGTTCATATTAATCAAACTAATATCTGTGTGCTAGCTTGTCGTTTTTGTGCTTTTAGAAGGAGTAAAAAACAGAACGACGCTTACGCAATGACTGTAGACGAATACATCAAAGAAATGGATAAATTTGCAGAACATATTGACGAAGTACATTCAGTTGGTGGACTCCATCCAGACTGGGATATTGATTATTATGTTAAATTAATCAGAACTGCAAAAGAAAAGTACCCTGATATCTCAATAAAAGCCTTAACAGCAGTCGAAGTAAAACATCTATCAAATCTTTCAAATATTGATTTTAGTGAAACACTGAAGAGATTAAAGAACGCAGGATTAGATTCACTTCCAGGTGGCGGTGCTGAGATATTGAATGATGATATTCGTGAGATTATATGCAAAGGAAAGGAAAGCTCTGAGGAGTATCTGGAAATACACCGTCAGGCTCATTTGTTAGGTATACCATCTAACTGTACCATGCTATTTGGCACAATTGAAACAATTGAAGATCGCCTTGAACACATGGACAAACTACGTAAACTAGCAGATGAATCATCGATGTTACAATGTTTCGTCCCGTATCCGTTTTTACCTGATTCATCTAGATTGCCTCAAGCACAACTAGCAACGGCAAATGAAATTCTCCGCACTATTGCAATATCACGTTTAATGTTGGATTCGATACCACATATCAAGGCATATCGAATGAATATTGGAGATGAGGTTGCAGAATTAGCTCTTCACTACGGCGCTGATGATGTGGATGGAACAGTTCGTCAAGAATCCATTATGCATTTAGCCGGGGCAAAATCAAGCCTAAATTATGGCACTTATCAACTAGGTAAGTTAGTCAAAGATGCGGGTTTTTTGCCCATTAAAAGAAACACCATATACACGGAATTCAACGAATTTCAAGTTTTACCTCCCAAGCGCATTAGACGCTTATCTGTTATTCAAAGTTAGGCGATAGTATGATTATTCAAGAAAATAAAAATGGACATCAAAATTTTGTCAATTGGAAAAACACCATTGGCAGAGTTGCATTCATGAATTGCGATCCACTGTTCCTAAAACTTAGTAAAAATTGGGATATTCTATCTGCACCCCCTTCGTGGCTTACTGGGCACTTACTAAGAAGCGACTGTATATTAGCCCCAA
>PBTA01000069.1 GCA_002726395.1 Methanobacteriota archaeon
AGATACTTACCAGAAATCGACTTAGAGGAAGAGACTATTCCTCCTGAAGTACTAGAAAAAATGGAAGTATGTATGGACGATTTCCAGCATGCCATCAAGGATATTGAACCGTCTGCACTAAGAGAGATTTATGTCGAAGTCCCTGAAGTTACTTGGGAAGAAATCGGTGGATTAGAAGAAGTCAAGAGTCGACTGAAAGAATCGGTAGAATGGCCGCTTACTAAGCCTGAGTTGTTTGAGCATTTTGGCATCAAACCACCTCGAGGTATTGTAATGTTTGGGGCTCCTGGCACGGGTAAAACTCTACTAGCAAAGGCAATCGCTAATGAAGCACAAGCCAATTTCATCAGCATTAAGGGTCCGGAAATGATTTCTAAATGGGTTGGAGAGTCAGAACGAGCAGTCCGTGAAATATTCAAAAAAGCCAAGCAATCTTCGCCTTCAATTATTTTCTTGGACGAGTTTGAGTCTATTGCCAATATGCGTTCATCCAATTCAAGTGAGGGAAGCGATGTTTCTAATCGCGTAGTCAACCAACTCTTAGCAAGCATGGATGGAGTTGAATCAATTGATGGCGTTATCGTAGTTGCTGCTACCAATCGACCAGAAATGATTGATCCTGCTTTACTAAGAAGTGGTAGATTTGAGCGCGTATTACATGTTCCTCCGCCCGACGTAGGCGCTAGAGAGGCTATCTTCAATATCCATTGCGAGGGTATGCCGCTGTCGAAGTTTTCTATCAAAGACATCCTCAAAGGACTGGATGGATTCACTGGGGCAGATATTGAAGCTGTTTGCCGTGAAGCAGCACTAATCTGTATGAGAGCCGACAAAAAGAAAGTCACTAAATCTCATTTTGAAGAAGCAATTGGTAGAGTACGACCTACGGTAACACCGGAGATGTTGGATTATTACCAGAAGATGGAAGCAAGACTTACTTCTGGAATGTCAAACATAAGGCGTTCCAAAGACTTCTCTCACGGCATTGAAACAATGTGATATTAGTCGATTCACCGACGCATTGAAGGAGTAAACAACACTCACCATATCATACGGGGTAATCATAGATGGCTATATTTTCAAATGAGATATTTGGCAGAGATGTAGTCGATTCACATAATGAAAAACTTGGGGAAATTCGTGATTTTGTAATTGACAAATTATCCGGTTCAGTCACTCAAATTGTCGTTAAACTTGAAGCAAATTTGGACCCTGGAATGTTACCATGGGAATACCACAATGGATTATTAAATATCCCAATTGATGATGTATCCAGAATTTCAAATCGAATACATTTACGAAAGTAAGCAGCAATGAGCATTTTAGCCTCAACTATAGACAACATTCTAAACTAAGCGCCGAGCGTGTAGTGTCGGAATTACGCTCTAGTAGGTGCTGATATGGTTGAATGGCGGGACATTAATTATCGAAGATTCGGCCTTCAAGCCGCATTTTGGTCGGTTATGCTGGTTCTGCTGCTGATGATATTGAGTAATTTTGTTAATTTATCAAATACCAATCAATTATCTGCTTATGATGATGATTGGAATGACATGTCAGCTTTCCGCCAAGATATCAAAGATATGGGTGTTGAAACCAGATCACTAGTCAGCAGCCCGCTGCTATTAGCAGATATTGAAGACCCAAGAAACACAACTTATGTTGTTGCCGGAGTTGAAAGAGATACTTTATCGCTGCCACAATTTGATGATGATGGATTCATCACAATCGCATCTGATGATGGTTATTCGCCTTCAGAGATTGAGGCTATTGTTACTTTTGTTGAAAACGGTGGAACGGCGATTATTCTAGAAGATTATGGCTTTGCTGGGACTATTGCAGAAGCATTTGGAGTGCGGTACAATGGTTATCAGTTATTTGATACGACATATGTTCCAGAACTTAATTTCAATTACGTATGGATGTGTGTACAAACCACTCCTTGCAGTATGAATGGCAGCCAAATAGATACTGACTCTCTTTCGACTCATGAAAGATGGGCTGATACATCATCAGCGTTGAGCGCTCACCCATGTGCTATTGCTGATGGTCAAGTCGTCTCATTGGAAGATTCAGGAGTATGCTCACACCATTGGGCTGATGGTGAAATCGCATATAATGGCACATATAGAGTACTACTAAACAACATTACAGCATTGGAATTAATTCCAAATTCCGATAACCCTCTTCCTGAACTTGCGATTCGAGCAGTAACAAGTAATGAAGCAAGTATCGATGTTAATGGTGATGGAAAACTAGTGGTAAGTGCAGTGCAAAGTGAAGAAACTCCAGACCTTTACGGAAGATTCAACCTAACTGTTGAAGCCTGTGCAAAGTCTACTTGCAACCCTGATGATGGTGGCAGAGTATTCTTCGTTGCAGATGGCTCTCCATTAATCAACGCAATTTACGATTATTCTGGATTTGCCGAAGGTGAATACGGACCTACCGATACTGAAATTCCAGCTAATGACAACCGAAAGTGGGCTCTGGATATTATCGCAGAGGCAATGATGACCAGCATCCAAGAAGATGGTTTGGAACCATCAGAAAACGCAATGGTGATTTTTGATGAATCAAGACACCCACAAAATGCCGTGTTAGCAGATTCATACAATACAATTTATTTCTTGTTGGTTTACTTCACTGGAGAAGGCTTAGCAATGCTAGTGTTATTCCTAATTCTATTCATTTCCTTTGAGGCGGTACTCATCAGGAAGAAAGACCCAGACAATTGGCGGCATGTATTTTCAATTATCTACTATGGATTTGGTGATGCAAATAGGTATCCTTATTATTCGAAAGTGGAGAAGATTAGACAGGTTTTTCTCTCAAAGGTTAGAAATCAAAATGGCCTTACTCGAGAAGAATTCCATGCGATGTCAGCTCGTGAACTAGTCGCATTGATTAATGATCCAACCTTGGCTAAATTTGCAATTGAGCCAAGTAAGTACTCTTTGGAACAAACTGTATCGATTGTAAAACGTGTCAAAGCATGGGGTAGGCGGTGATAAAATGTGGACAAGGAAGGCAGCATTCACATTTACTGGAGGTATTGCTCTAATCCTTATTGGTATGATGATATCCAACAACCAGATGATGATTCTTGGTTTAGCATTAATCGCTTTTATTGTCGTTAATTCTTGGATTTCCGGTCACGGAGATGTTGAAGTGCAGCGAACATTATCTGCCGATAATCTATACAAAGGGGACGACCTTTATGTTGAATTACTAATCACCAACAGATCAAATCGTAAAACCCAATTGCTCGAAGTGTACGATAACATTCCTCACGAGATGAAACTAAGAAGCGGACTCAATCAAATGCGTCTAAACCTAAGCCCGGGAGAAAGTGCTAGAATTCGATATGTGCTTCGTTGTCCTCTAAGAGGTCATTACTCAATTGGACCCGTGTCCTTAAGGTCTAGAAATACCTTCAACCTTGGAGTCGAAGAAATGTTTGTTGACCATCATAGTGACATTGTAATTTTCCCTCAAATAAAGGAGGTAGAAGAAGCCTTCCTGCGTTCTCGTACGCCCAAAATGTACACCGGAGCCACCACCCTTAGAACACCAGGACAAGGTTCAGAATTCTACTCGCTACGTGAATACGTCCCTGGAGACCCGTTCAAAAATATCAATTGGAAGGCATATGCTAGAACTGGAGAATTGATGGTGAATGAGAAATGCCGAGATGCAGTAACTGATTTGTATCTATTAATTGATTCTAGAGATATTGCCCGTATCGGAACGGTTCTGAAAAACCCGTTGGAAATGAGTACGGTTTCAGCAGCAAGTTTAGCAGCCTTTTTCCTAAAGCGCCGGGATTCCGTAGCGCTTGGAATCTACGGCGAAAAACTATCTTACTTGCCCCCTGATACTGGAGACAAGCAATATTTCAAAATTCTCAGCGCACTTGCTGGAGTGTCGGCCA
The DNA here is from genome assembly GCA_002726395.1 of Methanobacteriota archaeon. Taxonomy (GTDB): domain Archaea; phylum Thermoplasmatota; class Poseidoniia; order Poseidoniales; family Poseidoniaceae; genus MGIIa-L1. The sequence goes on from PBTA01000069.1 coordinate 3,935, forward strand.
AAGGCGAGATGCCCTTACAAGCGGTAACTAATTCCTTAAGCGGGAGATTTAGTAGAGGTAGCCCGGTATTTGTAATTTCATCCTGTGAAGGTGATGGAACAGTTCCTGCAGCGGTTAGGGACTTAGTTGGCAGAGGCCACGAAGTAACTGTGTTATCACCTTCTAGTATTGACTTTGAAAGATTGGTCAGTCGGATTCCAAGAATGTCATATGAGGTATTAAAATTAGAACGTCAAAATCGACTTACTACTTTAGCAGGATCTGGTGCCCAAGTTATCGATTGGATGCCCGACATGGATTTATCTCAAGCATTGATGCAAGTGAGGGGGTACTAAGATGGCTGAAGATGTCCAAGTCCAGAGCGATGTCACCATTACTGGTAGCGCCAAAGCAAGAACATTACACTTGAAAACCCTAAGAAAGCAGTGGCAAATTATTACTCTACAAATTATTGCAACCGCTGCACTAATCGGGATGTATTTAGAGGTTGTATCGACATATGTGGTAGGAACAATTGACCATACCATCCTATTTTCCTCAATTGAATCTCTTATTGGTGATGATTTACCATTAGGTGATTGGTTTACTGGCGAAGGAAGAACTGGTCTATCGAGGTTCTTTGTTCCATTAGCTATTGGGCTAATAGTTGGAGGCCTGATGGCGCTAGTGGCATATCAAACACCAAAGACCCAACAAAGGTTGAAACTCGGCTTCATTATAACCCTAATCACTTTACTTGTTGGAAGACTAATCCTTGGATGGCTGACTGGAATGATTTTCTCTTTCGACATTCGATTACCAGACGATGGCGAATTACAAACTTTAGAATGGCCACTTCTGATGATAATGTCTTTGTTAATCATGTTCGTTTACTTGTTACCAATTATCATGGGCTCGAGAGGAATCTGGGGCCTATCAAAGAAATCTATTGCCTGGGCCATTGGGTTCACTCTTTTATTCCTCGGCATACATGCCATCCTAACATTCCCACTAATCAAATCACAATTAGGCGATTATGGCGGCGCTTTAGCCACCCTTGAATCACAAATATCACAACCAACAATTGGTTTATTTGGCGTTAAACTAGTTACTAGTGAGCAATTCGGCCTCATTCTAATCGCAGTACTGATACTTGTATTCCAAGAATCCGCATTTGGAGTCATCAAGTATCTAGAATATGCTTTCAGACTTCCCGAGTCCTGCAAAAGAGATCCTGAATATGTTAAACAAATGGACAATATGTTAAACACTCACCTGATGCATACGTTTGGGTTCTTGGGCCTTACTGGAGTGGCTACCATGGTAGCATTAGGCTTCCACAGTGTCTTACTTAGCCTAGTAAGTGATACTACAGGTAGCCAGTGGGCTGGGCAAGTTTCTGAATCCATCGAGCTATCCTTAACCTATGGATTAGTGATTTCAGCAGTAATGTTCCTATCCTTTATGGCCCTATTCAGGTATCTAATCCCGTGGCAAAGAATATGGGGATTTACCTACTCATTAAGGAATAATACTTCTAGTGCAGTCGAAAAACCAGAAAAAGAATTCATTGAATTCCAAACTTAATCTCGATTAATCGCTTGAATAAATCGTCCTATCATTTCCGCGCTGAACAATAAAATGAATGGAAATAAGCACCAAGTGGCAAATACAGATAATATCCCATTACCTGTTTGTTCACTTACAGATTGATATCCAAAAATGAAACCACAGATTGCCAATAACAACAAAAATCTTTCCAAAAAATGTGGATATCTTCGGCCGATTGTTTCAGCACGGCCTGACAATGTAGTCGCCTGATTATTAGACATTAGAGCACCTACAAATCAAGGTCAGACAATTTCGATTCAAGATTGTCAAGCGCAGAATTTGTCACCACTGATGGTTCAGTTCTGTGTTCCCAAGATGCATCAATTCTAGCTAATTCGGCTTCCAAAGCCGCTCTTTCATCATCATCGCTAATCGGTTGTAATTCAACAAATTCTACTTCAGCCTCATCATCAACAGAGGCGTCATCTGGCAAATCTAAGGTTTCCCAACCGTCTTCATCAACTGATACGGGAGCTGACGCTTCCTCCGAGATTACCTCTCCGGATATGTTTGACTCCATGTGTTTGACCATCTCTTCATCAATCGGAGTTTTTTGCGCCGGGTCAATTACCTCTCTTTCATACGGCAACAACCCATCTCTTTGGAAATCCCACAATAGTCCGCTAGGAGAGCCACCTGCTAATCCAGAAGCGTCTATTTGAGTTATCAATTCCTCAAGTACTCGTGCAGTTTCCTCCAAAGCAATCGCTTCACCTGCATCTCTTTGGTCGGATTCTAAATAAATATCATCAAGGGCTTTTTGAATAAGTTTTCTTGTTGCTTGAGCAATGTAAGGGAGGGATTCGGGACGATTACAATTGGACATTAGGGTTTCAACTTCTTGAGGAGGTGCACCCAATCTTGTTAGTTGTTCAAGGACATTTCTCAACCTTCTTAACATTGTAATGGAATGATCGTAATCCTCTAGAAGGCGCTCTAAATCAACAACTAAATGGCCGACTGTCTCACCAAGTTGGTGTTCCAGTCTTTGTTGGACTGACCATCTTGACAGACCTCTAACTGCACCTGCAGTTTGTGGCACCTGGCGTTCTAATAGTTCCATAACTTCACTTGATAGTAGATAACGAGGAGTTGCTGCAACATGGTCTACGGTCTTTTGAATAACTTGCAAGGCTCGCTCAACTGCTCTATCCAGTAAGGTAACCGAATAACCCAAACTTCTAGACCGCTCCAACCGTTCTAATACCGGAGCTAGTCCTTCAAATGTCGAAGCATCGTCTAGTAAGGCTTGAGCAAGTGGTTCTTCAGCCAGCCGTGCTCTGATTCTTTCGGCTTCATTAATGTCTGCCAATGCTTCTTCATGGGCTTGTGCTAACTGTTTAGCATTCTCTACAAGAATCGTAAGTTCACCCTCTGCATGACCACGTTTAGCACCTAAATCTCCTAATTCCCTGAGTAAGTTCCTCCGCTCCTGCATTAATTGGCGCATTTCACTTTGAATCTGAGCGAAGCGAGCTTCATCTGTGCTCAGTCTAATTCTCTCATCCTCTGCTCTACGCCTTGCGACTTTTGCTTCAGATTCAATTATCTCTAGTTCGGATTTACTTTTATTGACGCGCTCTTCTTCTTTCATCGCTTCTGCTTGAGCACGAGCATGACGTTCTCTAGATGCTGCTACTTGTTCCTGAAGGACTCGTAATCTGCGTTCGTCATCCTCAGTTTGTTGTCTTATGCTACCCAGACTTTCACTTGCAGAAGATAATTCTGCATTCAATCCTGCCTCTTTAAGTGACATATCTTCAATTGATTGCCGCAACTTTTCACTCGATTCCGTCTCACCAAGCGCCTTAGCCAATTCTGATGCTCTAACGCTTACCTGGTGTTCTAATTCATTTACTCGCTTGACCAGTTTTTCTGCTCTAGTCTCTGCTTCCTCTTTTCGATTTCTTGCTTCAACTAATTCCACCTGCATTGAATTGATTTCTGAATTAACATTCTCAACACTTTCAACCTGCATATTTCTAGTTTCTACTGCTTCTCTGGTTTTAATTTCAGCAGCCTTTCTAGATGCATCTGCTGAAGATAGTTTTGAATTTAGCAAAGACTTCTCTTTTTCTAATTCATCGATTTTTAATTCAGCCGATTCTAACCTTCGTCGCAGGCCAGCATCTATACCTGGTGCAGGAGTAATTTCCACCTGCTCTAGGCCTTTACTAATGCCATCCTTAGTCTGAACAAAATTGGCCTTGGCTCGTGAGATTCTGAGACTTTCCATGCCAATTTCAAAGCCGATTAGTGCGCCCAATCTGTTGGCAAGATTCGCTCTACGGCTTTCAGACCTGGTTCTAACAGTGACAAGTAAATCTTTGAAGTCTGTTAGAGAAAAGTCGTTGATAGTGCCTGACTCTCTAGTTAGGATTGTCCCGGCTGGTAATCGATGCAATCGAATCGCTCTTCTTGCTTCTGTCAGCCCAAGCATGGCTTCTTCAAACGATTCGGCTGTTGGTGCAAAGAGTCCTACCGGTATTCCTCGAGACAAGATTAAACTCACAGCTTTGGAAGACTTGCCGGATTGAATGTGTCCTGTAACACCTTCTTCAATAGCATCAGCAAGCATTGAAAGCACTGCATCAGCGCCTCCTTTACCCTCTCTTAGGATGAATCCATCTGGCAAAGGTTCTCCAAATCCAGGACCACTCGAGACTTCTCCCTCAAGTGCTGCTGCTGCTGCATTGATAATCCTTGTATGATCTGCATTTGCCTCGGTCCATGCAGCGATTGCAATCTCACCTGTGTGAGCAAGAAGTAATGCACCGTCACCAGTATGCAAGGTCCAATGTCCGCCGTCAGCAAAACCTAGTCCTTGCGCTAACTTTTCACGGCTAGCAATGGTTTCGCCGACTTCCTTTGCCAGGGTTTCGCCATCCGTTGGTAAATCACCAGCTGAATCAATAAGCATACCTGCATCGACAGCAATTGCGCCTCTAACCGCAACATTATCCACCAGTTTGGCTAAAACAACTGATAAATCCCTTGACAAAAGGCGCTCAACTGAATCTCCCCTTGGCATCAGACCTTGAGCATCAACTGGGTGTTCAAATGCCTCTGGGATCACCTCAGCAACCGAGCCCAGTCCAATCATGGAATAACTCTGAGCTTCATAATGGCACATTCCTTCTGCTTCGATTTCAACAAGACGTTGTTTTGCTTCTGCGCCACCAAGCAGAATAGATGCATTTTCGCTTTCTGCAAGATAGCCTACCGCCCTGCCAGCTCGGATTATTCGATGGCCTGCAGGTGTCTTACGTTTTCCAATCCAGGTAGTTATCACGCCATGCTCGAAGGTTTGGATTACCCCTTCTGATACATCTATTTCGGTTTCTACGGCTATTCCTTTTGGTAAATCAAACATAATATCACATCATTGGAGTGGTTGCTAGTATCCTTCGGTTTCTATCTAAAGCGTGGCGCCACTGGGCTAGACGGCCGCCTTGGCCGGCTAGAACTGTGATTCTGCCAGGTCCGGCTATATCGATCATCATTCGACTTTCACCTTCAGACCAAATCTCATACAGTGTCCCCAACTCTAGGGTTGAGCATAACTCAGCAGCGGTGTTAACTGACTGCATAGCTTTGTCGACAGGAGGCACTTGCCCCTCGCTACCAACACATGCTAGCAAGTTACCAGATTCATCCAGTAGCATTGCTTGTTCAACTCCTTCTGTCTTAGTTAAACCAGCCAGAACTCGTTGTAACATAGTCGCTCAAAATGTCCGTGAGCGTTGTAGGCTTCAAGAAGTTTTGCGTTTTTTCCCCCCTACGGGGGGATTTAAGGGGTGAAATCAAATCTCCAACTGGATTTGAATTATAAATCTCGCGGAATGCGATGTATCAAGTCTTTTCCGCGCAATATTTTTTTGACACAAAACTCTGGCATATTAAGACTTCTGACAAAATAAATTTTCTAATTGTAAATTTGATTTTCTAATTGAGAAATTATCACTAGATAATTAGGCTTGCAAGTAGCATAGACATGCGATGAACTCAAACACTAGACCCTTTACGACATTTCATGGCAGGCAAAGTTGGCGGGCTTGAAATCCCCTCTTGTGATTCCTGCAACAAGCCAGCATTACTGGAACAAGCCTATTCTGGCCGTATTCTTTGTGGACAACACCTCGCCAAGTCTATCCGTAAAAAAATTGCCAAGGAGCTACGTAAGCAATTAGTCCTCAAAAAAGGTCAAGAAACCACGATTTTTGTTGCGATCTCAGGGGGTAAAGACTCAGCAGTACTGCTAGAAACATTAGTCGATATTCTTGGTGTGCGCCCTGATGTGAAAATTATTGCTGGCACTGTTGATGAGGGAATCGATGGATACCGCCCTCCATCCTTGCAATGTGCTGAAGATCTGTGTAAAAGCCTAGGAGTAGAATTCATCACTGTATCTTACAAACAACTAGGTTTTGAAGAGATGGACACCGTTGCCAAACTTATCCCTGGTATGACCAAGAATAACCCTGGTGCACCTGGGATGCCTTGTTCTTATTGCGGAGTATTTCGCCGCCAAGGTATCAACCATCTAGCAAAAAAAGTCAATGCTGATGTTATGGCGCTTGGGCACAACTTAGATGATATGGCTCAAACCGTATTAATGAATATGTCAAATGGCGATTTGGAGAGAACCCTTAGATTAGCCCCACACACCAATACTCCCATTGATGGCTTACCACCTAGAATTGTGCCACTTAGATGGATACCAGAGCAGGAAGTCCACCTTTATGCAGTACACAAAAATCTACCAATCCATCATGAAGAATGCCCACATGCAAGAGGAGCCCTTAGATGGCGTCATAGAGAAATGGTAGCTACTATGGAGGCTGATGTACCTGGTACTAGACACGGACTTTTACGTATGGCAGACAATGTTAAGGAGTTACGCAATCAGATAATCGAATTAGGCGGCCATCAGTCTCGACCAAGTCCACCAAAGGAGTGCCCAGTTTGCTCATCTATTACTTCAAACGAACAGTGCAAGGCATGTGAAATGCGTGCAATGGTCAAAGACGAACTAGCGAACTAAGTATTATTCTTGACCAACTAACTTGTAGTCATCAGAAAGTGGTGTAGCACCAGTTTCCATGGAGATTATTTGACCATCTTTGAAGCGCATGAACGACATTACTGCTTCAGAGTCAGAATCGTTAGCAAAGTGAACGATTGCATGTGCCACGCCAACTTCATCATTTTCGAACAAAATTCTGTTTGCTTCAGATTTTGGAGTACCGTCTCCGGCAACAAATCCAAGGATATCGGATTTACTCATGGTAAATCCTCCAACATGTGGATTAAAGACACAATCATCATGGATTAATGCTCTAAGTGCGTCGACATCTGCGTTTTCCCAGGCTTCATTATATGCTGTAATTATAGACATGATTCGGCCATTATTAGATAGTGTTTAAACTAGTCGCATATAGAAAAATGATAAGGTGTCGACTCAACCGGTGTTTAGGGATGATTAGTTATGTTGAGTTTAGCTAAGGTCAAAGATGCACAAAGAGCATGGGGTGAAGGAATTGTGGCGATAGCTACAGCCCATACAAACGGTGGCGATTATGTTGGCCTAGCAACAGACCACGTCAACACATTATACGCTTACCAAATAGGACCAGTATTGTTCAAACCGACCCTTGCTGCTACCAATCAGTTTAGACCAACCCTCCAAACCGCACTATCTTATTTCGTTGCGTCAAATAATGCATGCCTGGAAGACCAAGGATTTGCCATCAAAGGATGGACTAGTGTTCGTTTTGAAAACTCTGATATAATTATTAACGGCAATACTGCCTTAGCAATGGGGAATTATTTCTTCACCGGTCAAGAAGGCTTTGAAGTAAAAGTTGAATACACATTTGGCTATATTCTGGATGATAATGGAGGCCTAAGAATCCAATTACATCACTCATCAATGCCGGCAGAATCTAACTAAGATATTGTCTGTGGAGAGGTTGTTTTCTGTCTTGAGGATAAACCTTGCATTATCAAGGGAATTATCGTAATTTTTCTAGACTGTGCTTGAATGATTGCAAATTCTTTTTCCGTGATTCCTTTCGATCTATTATTGGATTTGGATAGTCTGTGCCAATCAGACATCCTGCTGATTCTTGGATATGCAGTGGGGCTAAATGTGGCTCAAATATGTATTTTGAGGGGAACTCAGCAAGTTCTGGGACCCAGTATCTGATAAATTCGGCATCCTTGGTTTCAACGTTCAAACTCGATTTGGAATCAGGACAGGGGTTGTAAATCCGATAATAGGGCATTGAGAATGGTGCAACTCCTGCTAACCAAAGCCAATTTCCGTTATTGAGCGCCCAATCACTGTCAATTAATTTACGTTCAAATATATCCCTGCCGTGTGTCCAATTTTGCCATAATTGACCACGAGTCAGAAAGCATGAAACGGCGTGTCTTCCAAGGTGGTGCATCCAACCAGTAGCGTTCAATTGACGCATCATGGCATCAATCAAGGGAAATCCAGTTTGACCCGAATCCCAAGAATCTAGCAGTGCATGGTTTAACTCTCCCCATTCGATTTCCTTGCATTGAGGATTGCCTGAATCTTGATCCCAATTATCGACAGATCTTGAAAGGAGATAGAACATTTCTCTGAACATAATTTGCCCTTGAATTGAAACTGGAGGCACAGTATGTTCACCTGATTGTTGTATTTCCGAGCATGAATTCCACAATCGTCGTATTGATAGACAACCAGTACTGATGTAAGGGGACAATCCTGTGGTTGTTGGCTCCATTGGATTACCTTGAATATTTGTTGAAATTGACTTGGGTTTGTTAAAACTATTAACGTAATCATTCTGAGATATTACCTTCTTTTCCAATCTTGTAATTGCTTCATTTTCCCCCCCACGAAAATAGCCAGCTGTACTTAGTGAGGACCGGATTTTGTCGAGTGATACTTGATATTTTGAGTTCACCGATACATCTTGCTTGCGTTCATTTGATGAGGGATTTGGGTCATTTGTTTCGAAAATGATATTTTCGTAATCTCCAAATTCGATTTTGAACAATCGGACCATATCTTTCATTGATTTAGGGGGTTTATACCCAGGGGAACCAACGATTGCTTCAATATCAAGGATTGTTTGAGTTGAAGGAAATGATTTGATAGACCAAGTTGGATTGGTATTGATTAATTTTTTTCCAATTAATTCTGATTGCTTTCTATCTCGAGGATTTGTAGAATATTCCTTTAGTAAAATTACCTCGAATGGTTGTAATTGTTCCCTGATTGACTCTAAGACCTCTAAACAATCACCTGAAAAAACATGTAAGTCGAGATCCAATTTATTTTTCAAATTTTGATGCAGATTCTCGACACAATCAAACTGGAATCGTAATCTTTGCTCACCCATATTTTGGGTGCTTTTCTGTTGAATTTCTTCCTCAAAAATATATATCGGAAGAATAAAATCGGCATTCTCAGATTCATAAGCCCATGACAATACTGGATTGTCATGGATGCGCAACGCGTTACGGAACCAGACAACAGCAAGTTTCATAATTCCAAGTATCTGATTAAAGTTTTAAACATCTGTCTCTTTTCACACGGATGCGATTATTTAGCGCAACGCTGTTTTGTGGCTAAAGACTGTCTAACACTTCAGTAACCCTTTGATTACTCTTCTTCAACAGAATTGGCCATCATCATAGCAACAGACCTAGTTCGCTCATTTTCATCCAGTATAAGTCGAGCAATGATGATGATTGGCGCACCAATTATCGCACCAGCAATACCCCAAACTTGAGTGAATAGCATCACTGTTAGCAATAACACGAACGGAGAAATACCAATTTTTGCGCCGGAAAGATTTGGCTCCACAAAAGACCCAAACACCTGCTGATTGCCAATTAACATTGCCAACATCAACACTGCAGTTAACGGCTCTAGCATTATAAAGCCGATTAAAACCGGGGGAATAGTGGCCAAAAGCGCCCCAAGTATTGGGATGAAATCAAGTAAGAAACACAGTATTCCAAATAGGAACCAACCCGGTAAATCAAAGCCAATTGGAGAGATTATAATTGTCATAACCAATGCTTGTCCAGCACTGCAAGTTACCTTCGATACCACATAAGCGGTGATTGATTCGGTTGATTCGCTAACTATTTTCTTGGCTCTGTCATACGAATTTGGAAAAGCGGCCCCAAATCTCTTGGCAATTGTGTGCTCTTCTAAGACAATGAATAAGAGGAAAATCAGGACGGTTACCATTGTGGTAAAGAAGCCACCAAGTGATCCAAGTATCGCCAAAACAAATGTCTCGACATTACTTGGTGAAGCGAGTTCTGTAACTAAGTCTGCATCGGAAAAGATTGCCTCAAGTCCGTATAAATCTGCATCGGCATACTTGGCACGCTTCTCTTCAAAAGCGGCGGTAATTTCTGGTACTTCGTCAATGAATTGTGATAAATTATCATACAAGAAAATAGAAATGAAGTATATCGCTATGATGAAGGTTAAAATTACTGACCCATAAGAAATAAAGCGATTGTTTACCTTTTGGTAAATCATTTGTTCTGGAGGTTTAATCAAGAAATATAACAATACAGCAATGGCAAGCGGCATCAAAATCGATTGAAGATGAATTAGGGCTAAATACACAACTAAGGCGACTATCGCAACGCTAGCTGCGGTAGTTCTTTTGGAATCAATGCCTACCTTGGAAAATTCTTGCATAACCTGTTGATTACTAGTTGCTAATCTAAGTCTTGCCCTGAATTTTTAGTCAAAGTATGGTTTTGACAAGGTAAATTAAACTGCGAAATAACTCAAATTACATTCTTGACTAACTTGACCAAATCCTGTGGACGTCCACAATAATGGCAGCGAAGTTCGAGTGGATCTCTGGAAACTACTTTCATTCGGTGTGGCAATGGCTCGCGTAGATTAGAAGTAATACAGTTAGACATGGTACATCTAACAACGTTAACCATTTCATCTCCTAAATTAATAATCATTTTTTCCGCAACTGTATATGCTCTAATAATTGCTACATTGGCATCAGGAGCGACTAAAGCCAAACGATCTAATTCTCCTTGTGTCAATTCTCGGTCTTCCACTTTTATGATATCTTTATTGCCCATTTTCTTGGAAGGAACATTCATGACTAATGAGACGGGAACTGAGGTTGCATCGCTTATTCCTAACATATCAAGCACTGCAAGTGCTTGACCTTGTGGAATATGGTCAATTACCGTGCCATTTCTAATTGCAGTTACTCTTCTCATACTGTGTTCATTTGACATTACAATGCACCTCCTGCCTTTTCGACATCCGCAGGAACTTCAACACCTAACAATTTGCAAAGCAAAGCCATTCTTGCTACTACGCCATTGAAAGCTTGCTCGAAATACCTAGCATGCCTAGTGGAATCAACCGATGGATGAATCTCATCAACCCTAGGCAGAGGATGCATGATAATCATTCCAGCCTTTACATCTGACAAATCATTGGCGTGTAACTTGTAAGCACCAGCCACTTTAGTATATTCATCCTCATCAGAAAAGCGTTCTTTCTGAATACGAGTCATATACACTACATCAGCATCTTCCATCATTGAATAAAGGTCTTCTGTCTCTGTGATGTCGCCGCCATGAGCTTTTAGATCCGAAACAATCTCTGGTGGCATTTTGAGAATGTCCGGGCTGGCAAACACCAACTCACAACCAAATCTAGTCAAAGCATGTGATAGTGAATGAACGGTCCTACCGAACCGTAAATCTCCAGCTAGGATAACTTTCAATCCATCCAACTTCCCATGCGCTTGTTTGATAGTAAAAAGGTCAAGCATAGTCTGCGTTGGATGATGTCCTGCACCATCGCCACCATTGAGAATTGGCACTCTTGCTGAATCTTGGGCATATTGCGCAGCACCTTGTCTTGGATGGCGCATGGCGATAATGTCGGTATAGCCATCAACCATTTGAATGGTGTCGAATAATGTCTCGCCTTTCACAACCGATGAGGTTTTTACGTCTCCTAGATTAACCACATCGCCACCTAAACGCTTCATCGCAGTTTCGAATGACATTCTAGTACGAGTACTAGGTTCAAAAAATAAATTTCCTAGAATTCTACCTTGAAGTAACGGCAAATACAACTCACCACGAGCAACTGGCAGGAGTTTATCGGCATCCTCAAGAATTTTTAATATCTCTTCATTGGTCAAATCATCCATGGTAATTAGTCCGGTCACAGTCTTCCCTCCGATGACAACGATAGCAGCAAACTCATGAACATTGTCTTTGAAAATCAATAATTTAACGCGACATGAATTTTCTAAGGGGATAGTATATGTTTGAGTTCCAATGTGGCATAACATGGATGCGTGGGCTGATGTTGAAAGCGCAATCCAAGCAGCGGTTAAGCAAAGAAACGACCGTTTAGAGAAATTAGTCGCCATATCCGCAATATCAATACTATTAGGGGCTATTTGGCTTGTTTGGCCGACTTTGTCGGCAGCAGCCAAAGGAGAGGGTGGTCTACTAAATGGACTAGGAATGCCAATTCTAATTTTGGCTTGGGGCCTTTTGGTTCAAGATATCGGCCTTACCAGCCCAACTGCAAGAACTAGAGTTGGCGCCTCAGCAACAATTGCTTGGCCGGTACTGCTTATGATCGCTTCAAGAGAATTGACAAGCCCTATCACACTGGATATATTTGGACCTATTCTGATAGGATTTGTTGCCACCTCATGTTTCTTTTATTCTAAAACAGTGCTAACTGGCGGCCTTGATGTTCAACGCTTCCGTTCATTAATGACTGGTGTTGGCACTATTGCTGGATTTTCGATATTTATTGGTACAATACCTGAACCTGGAACAATTACCTGGCTGGCAAATTTTGGAGTTCTCGCCATTGGGGGGATATCGACTGTCAGTATTTGGTTTTCAGGGGATGAGCACAAGGTACTTCGTAAACAATTCCGCAAGCGCTTGGACAACTTAGAAACTCGCATTTTGATTTTGCGAACTGAAAATGCTGCAGTTGACCAAGCCTCTAGCCTAATCATGACTGCCAGAGAACAAGGCCATTCCGATCCCGAACTGGGTATGCGTTTACTTGATGACGCAGAAGAAGACATAGAACGGTCATTGTCACTTGCTGGTGATGTACAGGTAGTCAAAGCTGATGCTTTGAGTACTGTAGAGCAAGCAGAAACTATCGCTCCAACAGCCAAAAAGGGTAGAAAGTCGTTTGAAATGGGACTTAGAGAAATTGAACTTGGTTCTCTAAGGGAAGGAGAAATGCTGTTTAGGCAAGCAAAAAAGCGGGCACTGGAAGTCATTGAATGGTGGGCAAAGGCAGAAGATGCAATTGTTGATGCGAGTCGTCAACTAGAAGGTAAATCCGGCGAGAACGTCAACCATCTTCACGAAATGCTGTCTGATGCAAGAAAGAAACTTGCTGCAGAATCACCAAAGAAGGCTTTTGAGTATGCGTTTAGTATTCCTGCTCAACTTGCAGCAGGCGATGATGCTTTAGGTAGAGCTGCAGAATCAATTAAAGAAGCAGAACGCCAATTATCACAGAGTGATGGCTTAGACTTAACAGAATTAAATCTAAGATTAACTAACGCCATAGATTCTCTAGAAGCCGGTAATGCCAGTCAAGCAGTTGGCTTAGCAGACGGTATAGTCCGTAGCATCAAAGCAGAAAGAGAAGCTATGGATGATACCCGAAGAGCAATTCGGCAGAAGAAGAAATTGCTTAAACAATTTGAAACACGGCAAGACAAAGCAGTATGGCAGGGTAAATGGGATGAGATTATCCAAGCCGCAGATAGCAAGCAGTGGAGTCATGCTGCAACATTACTCGAGCGAATGACATCTGCGCTAGATAAGGAGAGTAAGGCTATTGATGACGCAAACGAACTTCTTGAATTTGTAGTAGAAGAATGGAAGATATTGCGCAACCAATGCGAGGCTGTGATGATAAAATCAGATGATAATGAGAGACGTAAATGTGAAGCAGCAGTGTCAATAGCCACAGATAAATTGGACGCAGGAGCAGTTGATGATTGCCTAGAACAGTTATCGGTTGCAGATGATATGATGGAAAAACTCCGTCGAAGAATCTAATTATTCACTAATCTCTACCAAGACATCACCTTGCTGAACTTGATCGCCTTCTTGCAAATTCATCATCGCAATTACACCATCGACATTAGCGACTATTCTATGTTCCATTTTCATAGCTTCCATCACCAACAATAAATCTCCACTGGCAACTGATTGGCCTTGCTCCACCAATACCTCGAGAATTTTACCCGGCATTGGGGCTACCATGCCTCCTTCTGAATCATCACTATTCGAGCCTGCCTCCGTCTTTTCAATACAGAAGACATGCCCGTCAAGATGAACCCACCAAACGTCGCCAACTTTTGCTGAGTGAGCAAATTTTATCACTCCATTAACCGTAAGTTTTAGTCGACCATCAGCCATAATTTCGCATTCTAAATCATCGAGATGCCATGTACCTGAGTCTCTTGCTACGGTTACCTCGACAGTATCTCCAGCAAATTTGAATTCATGTTGCATCAAGGATACCTCCTAGATAGACTTTGAAATGGACTCTGTGGGCCGTCATTAGCAGAACTAATTGTGGATTGTACTTGATGCAATCCTGCGCTTTCACTAACCCCTGCAACCATTAATGCACCGTTGAGTATGTCGCTACTGAATTGTGGACTCCACCCATCTGGCCACACTCTTTCAATCATTGTAGTATCGGTATTTCCACTAACTACATCTACATGATCGCATAATTCGCGCAGGAATCTAAGATTAGTCGTCGTTCCCAAAACGACAAATTCATCCAATGCTCGACGCATTCTTTGCAGAGCTTCTGCTCTAGAAGGTGCCCAGACAATTAATTTGGCTAGCATAGGGTCATAATTTGGCGTAACTATGTCACCTTCTCTTACCCCTGTATCAAGTCGTATTCCCGGCCCTGTTGGGGGCCTAAATACTGCAAGAGGTCCAATTGCTGGAAGGAAATTATTGGTGGCATCTTCGGCATACAGACGAACCTCAATGGCATGACCACGCATCATTAACTGACCACAACTCATTGGTTGACCTGCAGCAATTCGCAATTGTTCTCTAACTAAGTCAACACCAGTAACCATTTCAGTAACAGGATGTTCAACTTGAATTCTAGTATTCATTTCTAGGAAAAAGAATTCACCAGTACTGGCTAATAGAAACTCAACTGTACCTGCGCCCTCGTAATTAACGGCTTTAGCCGCCATCACGGCCGCTTGGCCCATCTTCTCTCGTAAATCGGTAGTCATAACTGCGCACGGTGATTCTTCAAACACTTTCTGATGACGACGCTGGACACTACATTCCCGCTCACCCAAATGAATCACTCTTCCATGGGTGTCGGCTAATACTTGAATCTCAACGTGCTTTGAACCAGTAAGCATCCGTTCAATGTATACTCTACCATCACCAAAAGCCGCTATAGCCTCCCTTCTGGCCCCTTTGATGGATTCAACTAAGTTATCTGGATTCTCTACCTTACGCATACCTTTGCCGCCCCCGCCAGATGAGGCTTTGAGCAGTAATGGATAACCAACTCTAGTACTGGCTTGGACAATTGCCTCAATCATCTTAGTTTCATCTTCAAAATCTATTTCTTCGCCCGGGATTACTGGAACCCCCGCTGCCTTCATGGTTTTTCGAGCAGTCATTTTATCGCCCATCATTTCTATGGCTAAAGGTGAGGGCCCAATCCATGTTATCCCGGCATCTAATACTGCTCTAGCAAAATCTGCGCGCTCTGATAAAAATCCAAACCCTGGATGAATTGCATCGGCACCATGCTCAGCGGCAATATCGAGTATCTGCTGCTGATCAAGATAAGTCTCACCAATGGTTTCACCGACTAATTCAACAGATTTTGTGGCCAGTTCGACAAACATTGACTCTTTGTCATTATTTGCATATATCGCCACTGAGTTTAGTCCAGCCTCACTACATGCTCGTAAAATCCTGCAGGCTATTTCACCTCGATTGGCAACTAGCACTGTACTAACCATTTACTTCACCAAATCAAGATTTCCAGTTTGCATCTCGCTTTTCTAAAAATGAGGAAAGTCCTTCTTGACCTTCATCTGAGCCACGCATTCTACTAGTAAAGTCAAGAGTGAAATTTCTTAACTCTTCATCACTGCCAGTCCATCTATCGAAACCTAGAGTTAATTCTTTAGCTAAACTAACCGCACACGGGCCAGTAGTCATTACTTCGTCAATCAAATTGTTAACCGATTGCGCCAAATCTTCCGGAGTGTTGACTACTTGTTCAATAAATCCTGTTCTAAGGGCTTCCTGTGCACCAATTCTACTGGCTTGCATTGCTAATCTACGAAAACATGCTGAACCCAATCTACGATATACATAGGGGCCGATTACTGCAGGTAATATTCCCAATTTCCCTTCAGAGAGGGCAATCTTGACGTTGTCTGTAGCGATAACATGGTCTAAGCATGCCACCAATCCAGCACCGCCACCAAGCGCTACCCCAGTAATTGAGCCGATAGTAAAACATGGATGTGACCAAAGACCGTTGAATAGCCGGTCAAGACGTGCTGAGTCTTGACGATTCTCCTCTGGACTATTGGCGCCGGCATCACGCATCATATTGATATCTGCTCCAGCGCAAAAGTGCTTACCTGCGCCTGAAAAAACTATGATTCGTAAATACTGATTACCATCTTCATCAACTAAATTTCCCGTTGCCCCGACACTTCGTTGGGCAGTCCAGTCAAATAAATCACATAATTCTGTTATCATTTGCACATTCATTGCATTGTACTTCGATTCTCGATTCAAAGTTATACGGCAAATTGGCCCTTCAATATCAAGTGTAACCAATTCGGTTTTCGGTGGATTATCCATTTTTGTCATAATTAAAACTCCAATTGTAAATTTAATTTTTCAATTGCGAAATCACATCCTAAATACGCCAAATCTATCGTCTGGCAAAGGTGCGTTTCTTGCTGCGGCTAAACACAAGCCAAGGATATCTCGGGTATCTCTAGGATCGATTATTCCGTCATCCCAAAGACGCGCGGTAGAATAGTATGGGCTGCCTTCGGTCTCATATTTGTCAAGTATTGGCTGCCTAAACTGGGACAACTCTTCGCCCACCATTGGACTAAGTCCCTCTCTGGCTCTTTGGTCTTGTTTGACCGTAGTAAGTACATCAGCCGCTTGAGGCCCCCCCATGACTGAAATACGGCTATTTGGCCACATGAACAAAAATCTTGGATCGTATGCTCTTCCGCACATACCATAATTTCCGGCACCGTGAGAGCCACCGATAATGATGGTGAACTTTGGTACATTAACACAGGATACCGCAGTAACCAGTTTAGCACCATCTTTGGCGATACCTCCGGCTTCGTAGGCTTTTCCAACCATAAAACCGGTTATATTTTGCAAGAAGACTAAGGGGATTCCACGCTGACCACATAACTCAACGAAATGCGCCCCTTTCATCGAGGACTCTGAAAACAGAATCCCATTGTTAGCAACGATTCCTACTTTGTGACCGTGAATATGGGCAAATCCACAAACCAATGTAGTTCCATAACGAGCTTTAAATTCATGAAATCTAGAACCGTCTACTACTCTAGCAATGATTTCCTTAATGTCAACAGGCGTACGATTGTCCATTGGAATTAACCCTAGTAAATCTTCGACATCATGGGCTGGACTTTCTGGCGTGGCTTTTGCAGCAGGTGCTAATTCCCGAGGACCTAGGTTTTCCACAATATTACGTACCAATCTTAGTGCCTCTGGTTCATCTTCAGCAAAATGGTCAGCAACACCAGATTGTGCAGTATGGACATCAGCACCACCCAACTCTTCGGCAGTGACTTCCTCACCTGTTGCGGCTTTAACTAGTGGAGGCCCGGCAAGGAAAATTGTCCCATTGCCTTTGACGATTATTGATTCATCAGACATAGCCGGCACATAGGCTCCACCTGCTGTACAAGAACCAAGCACTGCAGCGATTTGTGGTATCTTATCGCCCGACATTCTTGCCTGGTTTCGAAAAATTCTACCAAAGTGAGTTATGTCTGGAAATACTTCATCTTGCATAGGTAAAAACGCCCCACCTGAATCTACCAGATATATGCAGGGCAAGTGATTTTCATGGGCTACGGTCTGGGCACGAATATGTTTCTTGACCGTCATTGGGTAGTATGAGCCACCTTTTACCGTAGCATCATTAGCGACAAATAAGCACTCTCTGCCATGAACCAAACCTACTCCTGTCACAATACCTGCGCTGTGGGCTCTGCCATCGTATAACTCATGGGCAGCTAGTGGAGATAGTTCAAGAAATGCGGTTCCCGGGTCAATAATTCGCTCAATACGTTCTCTAGGCAATAATTTACCTCTTCCTCGGTGACGCTCGACATATTTCCCACCGCCTCCTTGAGAAGCAGTGTTCAATCGCTCACGAAGGGTTGCAATCAATGAATGATTGTGTTCTTGGCGCTTGAGATACTCAGAATCTGTACGG
Source organism: Methanobacteriota archaeon (assembly GCA_002726395.1). Classification (GTDB taxonomy): domain Archaea; phylum Thermoplasmatota; class Poseidoniia; order Poseidoniales; family Poseidoniaceae; genus MGIIa-L1. The sequence goes on from PBTA01000069.1 coordinate 22,113, forward strand.
TTAACACGCGTTGACAGTCTATCCATTGTACCCCTCATGCCTACGCAAGAGGACTCAACATTTAACGATACGAGTAAATGCTTAAAATCAAACATCCAAGGTCAATCGACCAATGTCTCTCAGGCCTGGTGCTAATCCTACTATCAACACAGCCAGTACGATCAACATGCGCATGTGAACCTGCCTACGCTCTACTCGCATCTCGACAAATAACCATGCAATGGCGGCGACTAAACACGCTTTCACTATAGCGAACAACCATGCTCCTGGAGCATTATTAGATTCCATCATAGGGTCAATCCCAAAGGATTCAGAAATCCCTACGCCTATTTGGATAACTGCGTCACTTACTGGATGCTTTTCCCCGTAGCCAAAGAAATCAATTCCAACCATGGTAGCAAAACCATCGCATAACTGGCCAAAGACCATTGCTAGAACCATTGGGTTAGCGAGTAGTGCCTTGCGAGAGAGTTGTTCAATTGGGTGTTGTGAAACCTGTTTCTCGGCGGCTTCCCATGCAGTCAAGGTCACGCCTTCAGGTAGAACACCTGGTTGATATCCGGCAAGTTTGATATGTCTAGCGTCATCTTTGCCATACTTGTACATGTAATAGCACACTACTGCAGGTATGCCCAAAACTATCAAAGCTGGCCACAAGGGTTGTGATTCAACAATTCGACCGCTTTCTTGTCGCCAAGGAGTGGCAATAAATTGGAACCAATGAAAAAGACCCAAAATCGAAGTTGCACTACCAAATGCGATTAGTCCGCGAGTCAGTGATGGCCAATTTGTCGTCCAAACCAATACTGCGAATAATACACCCAGTGCGGCGATAAAACCTGTAGCAATAAAGAAAATACCCATATCAGGATGCGTAGTATAGCTTGGCTGATATAACAGGCCCCAGTGAAGCAACAAGAGCATTCCAAGAGTAATGAACAGGACTGTTCGACTCTTTTCGATATCTGCGTCGTCAACCGAGCCATCCCATTTACTCGCCAGTTTGTGAGACACAAACGCAATACTAACCAGCCAAATAGCCAGATGAACATGAATTATTGGAGAGATTAACAGCCAATCAAGTTCAGAATTAAAGAAGTCTGAATCCTCTAATACCCGCAATACAGGTGCCAATATTACCCAGGAGATAAGAGCAAACATCATGCGGTCATCTGCTGGCAAATCCATTTTGCGAAACACTGCTTGTAGAATCACAACGCTCATCAATACGGTAAGCGCATACAGTGCGGTGTTTTCTTTAGAATAGCCAGCATCACCAGCAGCGCCGGCATCTTTGACGATTGGGTCCCAAACAATTGGTTTTAGTCCATCTGTCCAGAACAAATCATTGACGAAGATTAACCCAAACGAGATAATGGTAAAAACTGCTATTGCCGTCCATATTGCTGCTTTTTCCAAAGAAGAATATAATTTCGGATCGAGTGATTTTTCAGCATCAGCGAACTGTGCTTCAATATCTTGGGCAGAAACCATATCAGTTACCGCTTAGCCCTACAGTGTGTAGAATATTAGATTAATGCTTGAAAGTGTTTTCACTCTTCTTCGCCATCTGCAAGTCTTGCTACTAAATCGGCTTTCTTTCCACCCACCGGTAGACCGCTTGCTTTCAATCGCTCTTTCAATTCTGCGACTGATAATTTCGAAAGATCTTCTACTTCAACGGATTCATCGTCCTCAGCGCCTGGGATTACTCTAGGTTCATGAACTTCAACAAATGAAACCTTACCGCATTCTACTGCATCTCTAATCAGAGTAACTAAGCGGAATTTTAGCATTGCTGCATTGGTATCAAACAGCATTGCTTGTGGTAGAATAATCGATAGGTCTTCGCCTTTGAATGATACTTCAAAACCAGAATGCCCAGTGTTTGATTCAAGTAGACCAAGCACCTTGTCATCCTTACCTTTGACTTCCTTGACTACAGTAAAGACGTATCTCAGAGTCTTGCCGGCCATTGGGTGATTGTAATCGATTCTTGCACGACCTGCTGCTAGGTATGATAGATATCCTTGGCGACCGTTGAGGGTAACTGGGGCACCAAGATATAATGAGTTTGGATCTTGAACTGCTCTGCGTAGTTTGTCAATGCTAATTGTTTCGACAAGAGTTCCATCTTTCTCACCATATGCTTCTTCTGGTGCGATTTCAATGTCTACTTCTTTACCGACTTTAGCCTCAAGTAAGGCTGCCTCGAAACCAGGAATTAGGTTACCAGTACCGACTACACAAACCATTGGAGTGTAGTTACGACCCTCTTGGTGCATCTCATGCTCTTTGGCAATCGCCTCGCTTGTTGTTTCAATCAAGTCACCAGTTTCTCCGCTGAATAAGTCGTAATCGACATGAATTATTGCTCCATCTTCCATGGTTTTGCCTCCGTTAGGGATATTCGCCCGACTGACCTCCCCTTGATAATATCTCGGTTAATTGAAAGGTCATTCTTGCTCGGCCAATTTACGAGCAGTGCTACGTTGGGAGTGGTTTTTGACAAACCCGCTGTAACTAACACCCAGCATCCCGAGCATCATTATTGACCAACCTATCCAAACTAAGTGGGAGCCAGGCAGGTCATATATTGTGACTCTGACTAAATTTACTGAATCAAGACCTTCACTCGAAGTTTGTTGCATTAAACCTTGAGCTTGCGTCCCATCAAAAATAAACACCATATCGCCCGACCATCGGGTTAATACATCAACTTCTGACCTCGCAGTACCGGTTTTATCAAACCTAAGCATACCAGGCTCAACAACGCCAATTTCTTGCTTTTGCGTTCCATCCATCTCATAAACAGTTATGCTGACGCCAACAAATCCATCACCGACCTCTAAATTGTCTTCAGTTGCCACTAGGTCGGTGAATTCAAAACCGTACCCATCGTGAATAACCAGTTCGTCTTTAACTAGGGTAATTCGATGACTGGCATCGCCTCTGTCTACTAATACAGTGGTGGTAATATGACCAACTAACAACAAAACTAGACCTAGATGAACTAAATGAGCCCCTACTGGAATACGTTGCCAAACTGGAGTTTTGCTAGATTTGGTGATTTGAGAGTAGACCTCAGAAATCACAGGTCCTAGTAATACCAATAATAACGGTAGAGAAATCCATGCGATAAATCCCCTATCAAGATATTCAGATATTGCAGTGCCAGAATCTTGACCTAAACTATCAGAAAAGAAGATCGCCATCAGCAACGAAAACAAGGAGACTACTGATAATACAACCAGCGTTGATTTAGCGCTGTGCCGGCGCCGTGTGTAGACTAACATTGCTGCTGCAAAGCCCAAAATAAATGGTGCACCGTATAGTTCATGGGCATCAAAATTTATTGTATCGACACTCTCGAGTAAAATGGTTAATGTCAAAATAAGGTAGAGACTAACCAACATAACAGAACACCAAAGGGCAATTTTGTTTAATTGCCGTTTCGAAAATTTTTGACTTTCTGCAACCTCTTCCTCGACTAAAAACGGCGTTAAGAAGATGATAATCACTATCCCTGCCTGCAAGACATCAATCATTCCTGACCATGCTCCTGCTAGAGAGAGCATTATCCCCATACTAGCCCATATCCATTCATTGATGGCTTTCTGTGAATAGTATAGGGGCGTAAAAAGAACAGTAAATAGCAAAATAAAGAAGGTTTGAGGAATTAATAAAAACACCAATATTGGCATAATTACCAAAGAAGAAGCGTACTTAGAACGGAAATATGTCCAACCTTTTGGTTCAAACTCTAAGTCGTTGTTAGTATATTTATCAAATGCGATAAAGCCAACTAGTAATCCTAGAATTGTTATATCTGGCAGCCAATGATACAAATCTGCGCCAAAAGGAATTGCCAGTGCTGCACCTATTACTGGCACTAACAGCAATTGGCTGGAATTAATAGAATCATTTTTGTGCAGCCCTCTGCGAATAAGCAGCAGCCAACTTCCGGCAATAATTAGAATGAACATGAGATAAGACATTATCTCAACCCCTGCCACTGCGTCGTTTTTCAATAACATCATCCGCGAAAAAGCATCCTCCGGAGGAGTTCCACTTTCAGAGATGACAAAGGTATGAACTGATGATGCCCAGACACCACCGGCCCGAGTCACTAAGGTGGCAAATAACGCTAGCGCACCGGCTACTAAGCCAGCACCTATCCAGCCACTGTCAGAGACCTTACCTGGACGAGTCCTCAAGTGCGATATTGCTACCAAAGCCAGCCATGGTAAGAATGAACCAGTTTCCACAGGATCCCAAGCCCAATAGCCGCCCCAATCTAAGATTAGATATGCCCATAATCCACCTAGGCCTATACCAATTGTTGTAATCAGCAAGCCAGGTCTAGTTAAGGTAATTATGCGGTCAGAAACCCCGCCCGTGTGACCTGTAAAAATTCCAGACAAGGAAACTGATGCTATGTGAATGCAAAAAGAATAGCCGAGGAAAATTATCGGCGGATGGATAATCATTAAGTCTGTTTGCAGCAATTCGTTTAGTCCGGCTCCAAAAAAGAATTGAGGAGTCTGCTTAAACGGATCAAGAACTATCGCAATTAGTAATAAAGTAAGGGAAAATCCAAACACTACTCTTAGTCTAAAATCGCGAGATTGCGCTGACTCCACGGATTTTCCTGCCATTGGTTTACGCCAAATCCAAGCAAGCAAAGTAAGCCAAACTACCCACATTAGTATTGGCCCTTCTCGAGCGGCCCAAGTAGCAGCAAAACGGTATTTGTAAGGCAAAGACTCACCACCAAAGGCGGCAACGTATTGAATGGATGTATCATTGACTAAAAATCTACTAGCCAAGGCAAAAAATGGTAAAACCATCAATAAATGGCTAATTATCCCTAACGGTCGTGATTTTTCGGTTAAATTAGGGCGAATTAACAGAATAAGTGCCGCAACAGCTGCGACCCATAGTGTTACCCCCCACATAATCTAGGCTACCTCCGGTTCTTGAAGGAGTTAACTCTCGTAATAATGTGTGCATAGTGATTGTTCTACCAACCAAAGTGCTTTGCTCGGCTGTAACCGAAAGATAGCAGGACGGAAATAACTCGCTTAGTAAGCAACATTGGTTTTCTAACCAAGATTTTCATGCCAATCCCTAACTTTTGTAATGGGGACATATTAGATAATTCATCTGGTAAACACTGCGCCATAATTGACATCTCTTCGTCGGTTAAATCATACAGTGCAGTCTTACCTTTCAAGATCTTATGATAAGGAGGGAATCTCTTTTTCCATGCTGCCTCGTAAGGCAACAAAGCTTGTTGTGATAAATCCCCGTTACTAATTGCTTTGGCCACAACATTTGCCGCTTCTCTACCCGACCACAAAGCAAGATGTGACCCACCCTCAAATAGCGGAGATGTGAAACCTGCTGCATCACCAACCAACACTATCCCATCTTGAACTGTGACTTCCCGCGGGCCTGAAATTGGAATAGTACCACCAAATGGTTTAGCCTTTTTTGTTTGGTCGCGCCATTGTGGATTAACAATTGGTTTTCCGTCAAGATAGGTATCTGTGATGAACTTATCTAGATACTTAATAGCACCTCTTTTATCAGTTGTTACGAGTCCAACATTCGCTCTTTCCCCTTTTTTCGGAATCATCCAAACATAACCATGTGGAGAATATTGTGGCCACAGATAAAAATCTAAATATCCATCGTTTTTAACTTCGGTCACCTCGTATTGAAACCCTGCAATAACTTCTACTTGCGTACCCATGTCAAGTAATTTTGATGACGCACCAGCAACCCCTGATGCATCAATCACTACCTTGCAATAGATTGGGAAATGATCACCCCTGCCGTCAATTTTCCAATTGGTAAATTGATTTTCGCTATTGTAAATTCTCTCCATGCTAGTAACTCGATGCCCGAGGTGTAATGTTGAGCCAACCTTGCTTGCCTCATCCATCAACCACTGCTCGAACAAATGCTTCTCAAGCACATATCCGGGCTCTGTCAATAATTTCTCAGTCCCGTCGGGGAAGATGACGCGGATTCCTTTGACGTCAAGGGCTTTGACGTGATCAGGTATCGCTAAATCTAAATTTTCTACTGCCATTTCCGACAAACACTCTCCGCAGTGTACAGGCACGCCAACTGCTGCATCCGCTTCGACAACTATCGTCTTCAATCCGGCCCTTGCACTGTGTATTGCTGCTGAACCACCACCAGGACCTGCGCCGATGACTAAAACATCGACCATGTCGACCTCTTCTGCCATGAACCTCCTAGGCACAAACAGTCCATCAATGAAGCGGTTGAAATGCTAAGGATTACTACGCAGGTTCAAAGGTATAATCCTACTGGGATGGGCGTGGCTTGGAAGACTCTCAAACGCTGGATGGGCCACCTCGAGTCCCGAGGTGAGATGCTCAGAATCTCTCGACCTGTAGATGTAGTTTACGAAGCTGGAGCCATTGCTGACCTACTAGTGAAAAATGACGGGCCTGCAGTATTATTTGAGAAACCAAGACTTGCCGACGGTACAATTTCAAAAATCCCACTGGTCATGAACATATTTGGCAGTAATGACAGAACACTAAGGGCGCTTGGAGCATCACACGAAACCGAAGTTGGTGACCGCATGGTGGCAATGATGAAACCAGATATAGGTGCTTACATGAGAGCTCCTTGGAAGGCGTTACCGTTGGTGCGAGATGCGCTGGCAATGCCGCCTAGGAAAAAATGGCGGGGAAATTGTCAGCGGGTTCGCTTGGATACAGATTTGACCAAATTGCCAATTCCAAAAACCTGGCCAATGGATGGAGGCCACTTTGTTACCTTGCCCTTGGTAGTCACTAAAGATCCTAATTCTGGTGAACATAATTTGGGCATGTATAGAGCCCAAGTATTTGGGCCTAAGGAAATTGGTCTACATTGGCAAATCCACAAGCATGGAGCAGATCATGCTGCTGCAACTGGAGAAAATCAAAAGATGCCGGTCGCGATATGCATGGGTGGTCCTCCTGAATTGATATTTTCAGCGATTGCCCCGTTACCAGATAACTTATCCGAGTACCAATTTGCTGGAATTTTGGGCAGCCGCTCGCTTAGAATCACCAAAGCACTCACTCAAGATTTGATGGTTCCTGCAGAAGCTGATATTGTGATTGAAGGATACTGCATTCCCGGAGAAACACGATTAGAAGGGCCATTTGGCGACCACTTTGGCTTCTATTCACTAACCGGCCAATACCCGGTCATGCACGTAACAGCAATTACCACCAGAAAAGATGCGGTACTACCAGCAACAATAGTTGGACTACCACCAATGGAAGACGGGTACCTAGGAGAAGCGATTGGCCGACAATTTTCACCGGTACTGCAATTCCAACATCGAGATGTGAAAAGTGTCCACCTGCCGTTGGAAACCGGATTTCATAATTTAGCAATTGTTGCGGCAAAACAACGTTATCCTAGGCAAGCACGCAAAACGGCCCTTGGCTTACTCGGCGCGGGACAAATGATGTTCCTGAAAGTGATTATCGCCATTGATTCCGAGCACAATCCAAAAGACTTAGAGGCATTACTAGATGCACTGAACGACAAAGTTGAGATTTCTCAAGATGTCATAATTCTAGACGGGATGGTTGCCGATTCCTTAGACGCTGCTAGCCCGTATGAAAATGTCCACAGCAAACTGATAATCGATGCTACTACAATTCCCGAGCGAGACCCCCGCTCACCGAGTGAACCACTAGAAGGCTCATTCAAACAAAATACACCTGATTGGCGGCAAGGCCTTACAGAATCTGCCAAATTTAGCCAAACCGACAAAGTCAAGCAAATGGACTTAGTTAGCGACGCTAGAATGCTAAGAGACAATATCTTGGTGGTTACGACAAATGTTGCTGGGACTCCATCTCCCGAAACTGGTTCTGACGATTTTCAAAATGATTATGAATCTGCAAGATTGGAAAGAATTTCCCAATTGAAAAATTCAATCTGGCAATTAGATACTGAAAAGTCATTAAGGTGGTTATTTATCACTAATGACGACATGGATTTGAACTGCGTTAAAGCAAGGCGTAGACTACTATGGCAGCTTACCTCTAGGTTTGATGTTGGACGAGGCCTATTCTTTGACGAAAGTCGCCAACGATTGTGCTGGGATGCCACCACTCCAATCCCAAGCGATGAGCACGGCGTTAGAAGATGGCCGGCGATCACCCTCCATTCTGATGAAACCCTTGAGAAAGTATCTGCCCATCCAGAATTAGCGAAATATGAGTGGCCCCCCCACCTTGAATTCGGGGGCAGTGATTGATGGACTTCAAGCAGATAATGTCATTCATAAAAATAGAGCATACGTTATTCTCCCTGCCGTTCATCATCATTGGCTATTTCGTAGCAATAGAGCAATTTTATCCAGATGGTGATATGCCGCTGATGGATTTGGTATGGGTCCTTATTGCTGCAGTTGGTGCAAGGGGACTAGCAATGACCTTGAACAGGATTATTGACAGGAACATTGACGCAGAAAACCCTCGTACAGCACAGCGCCATTTGGCCAGCGGCACCATGTCAATGTCAACTGCATGGACCCTGGCAGGGATTTTCCTAGGGATGTTGCTAATTGGTGCTGGAATGCTTAACGAGGTTGCACTAGCTATGTCCTGGCTTCCTGTTCTAGCCTTCGTCGTTTATCCGTACACCAAACGATTCACCTGGCTATGCCACCTTTGGCTTGGCTTGTGCCTGGGCCTTGCGCCTGCAGGCGCATGGGTGGCAATCGCCGGAGATTTCCACGGATGGCAGGCGATTACTGGCACTGACGGGTTTGGCAGCGGATTATTGTGGTACCCAACAATTTTATTCATTTCTCTAGGAGTGACCTTATGGATTACGGCTTTCGACATTAACTACGCAAGAATGGATGTCGAAAGTGATCGTAAACATGGCATAAATTCATTCCCTGCACGATTCTCAAAAAAAGCGACAACTAGAACAAGCATTCAACTGACTTTACTCTGGTTTGCCTGTTTTGCTTTAGCGAACCCAATTGAAGAGGTTTGGTTTCTAATTGGTGCATTGATAATGGCTTTAGCAAATGCTTATGTGATGCTGAAAAATGAATCATTAGATAAATTCCAAGACATTCTGTTCAAAGTTTCCGTATCAACTGGATGGGTTTTAATTCTGCCATTTGTATTCCTGTAAATTATTCGTCGAATATGTCGTATTACACACCAGAGAATGTTATTTGAATGCAACGGTAGGGAATGATTCGACCCATTGCGAAACCTTTGATTGGGGTAAAACGAATCATAGGGAGCCCTCTGATTAACTAAATTAGAAGTGATTGTATTGAATGAGTACTTATAACATGAAGTGCTCAATAACAATCATGGTAAAGGAGAGTGTGAGGTTTTCTGTGTATAATTTTCAGCAACTATGGGTTTTATTCGCCGTAATACTATGCGTCATAGTATATTTTACTGGAAATGGAGAGAAGGATTTACCGATATTCAATGCTATTTTAGCATCAATAATTCCTCTACTAGGCCTTGTATTCTGTTTATTCTACAAGACAGAATTTAGTAGGATAGATTCATCAGACGTAATAGAGATTAGACGGCAACTGACTCCCATGATTAAGTTTTCA
>PBTA01000070.1 GCA_002726395.1 Methanobacteriota archaeon
CTGGAAGTCATTATCTATGACCAAGGTGACTTTGGATACGCACAGGTCTCTGTAATGGATATGCAATTCAATGAACTCTTCAATGCTACATTCAACTCTACTGTTTGGAATTATAATATGACTGCAAGCAATTATACCGACGCCCAATACCTCGTAATGGTTTCTCTTACCGACACTGACGGCATGAATATTTACACAATTATGGAGACCGTGGGGGATTATGACGAAGACCAGATGATGTTTGACTACTATGATAACAACAGCAACGGTTTGATTGAGTGGGAAGAATTCCTCAACACTCTTCAACAAGCAAACGAAGATATGGGCGTTGAGCCTCTGGAAAATGAGTCGATCACCATGTTTTACAACATCTTCTTGAGTGAAGATGCTGATGGAGATGGCGCACTGGACTTTGACGATTTTATGTCCTTCATGGCTGTATTGAATGGTTATGACAACTCAGTCATTTACGATAGCTGTCTTATTTCCTCTGATCCAAATGATAGTTATTACGAATGCTGGATGGAAGAATGGCTCGACGAAGATGGCGAACTCATGATGAGTGACGGTTATGAAATGGACGAGTGTGAAGAATTACCAGACTCTACTTGGAAATGTGAACGCCATGAGAACGACAATGGCGATGATTTCGAAAAGATGATGATGATGCTTGACTCCAACAGTGACGGAAGTATTAGTCTCTCCGAAGTATTGGTCCTATCATATGGAATGGACACGTTTTACACGAACCTTTTCAACCACAATGACTTCAACGATGATGGAATGCATAATCTCTCAGAGTTTGAATACTTCTACAACCATCTTCAATCCTTAGATAATGAAATCTGTGCTGATGTTAAAGAAGGTGACACACTGATGGAAGACGGATGGCTCATGGATGAGAATAACCAAGAAATCGATGTCATGGCGGGAGATTCTGCTGCCTTTGACGGAGAATACTGTTACAATGAACCAGTGAGTGCTGAAATGATGGTATTCATGGCCGATAGTGATGGTGACGGTGAAGTGAGTTTGACTGAATTAATGGAACTCATGGGCGGTGGAGAACCTGTTGATGAAATGAGTCAACAAATGGCTCAGTCGATCTTTGAGAGAGTAGACGGTGACCAATCATCTGGATTAAATGATGAAGAATTAGAAGAATTTTTCAACATCATGGACAGTGATGAGGAATTCCGACCATCTCCTGGTCAAATCATGACCATGTGGGATGCTGATGGAGATGGAAGCGTCTCCCTTGCTGAAGTCATCGCTTACCTGAATACCATGAACAGTCAAAATGGCGATGAAACGCTCTCTGACGTTGAAGAAGAATGGACCGGAATTGCGTTCATGATGAGCGATTCTGATGGAAATGAGCTTCTTGACGAAGACGAATTTACTCAATTTTATTACCAACTGATGGGTGATGATGACCATCACTCTGATGATGACCATTCTGACGACCACGGTGACCATGGAGATGGCATGGACCAATTCATTTGCTACGACATGGCTAACCACACGGTAATGATGCAATTCGATAATGAAAACGATTGCGTTGATGCTGGTTACATGTGGGCCAACATGAATGATCGACCTGGCCACGATGGTGGAGAAGATGGCAATGAAGGAGGTTTAGATATTCAATTCGAGTCCAACGATGTTTGGTTTGAACAATGGAACGATGAAACCATGGAATTGGTTATTGTTCAACTGGCCGTCATTGACAACCAAGAAGAGATTGCTCTCTTAGTAGCAATGGCTGACGCTGAATACGGAAACGACAACTCGATGCTCGATGAAAGAGAAGTTGAAATGTTGAAAGGATTGTATGCGCTCTCGCTCGACCCTGAAGACATGGCTGAAGGTTTGTCCCTTGATGGCGCAAACGGAACAACAGTTGATTTCTGGGTTGATGTTGATGGATTAATCGAAGGCGAAGACGTGGTCTTCATCCGTGTTGGATTTGTTATTGAGTTCCCAACATCTGCGTATGACAACTCCACCTCTCACACCTTCATTGTCGATAACAGCGATGATGGGCCTCGAGGTATTTGCCATGACATGAGCACACACACTGATACTGACCATGACAACCAAGCAGATTGTGAAGCTGCAGGACTTACGTGGATGGGAGATACCAACGATGACAATGAATGTAATTCGGAAGAAATGATTTGGATTCACAACTCGGAAACATGGAACCTCGATTCAACAACAGGATTTACCTTTGAAGAAACCAACAATGCGTGGTATGCTAACAACTGTGACCTTGATGCATATGACAGTCTAACCTTCACTTTGGTAAAGGTTGAAAATGCAACTCTTCCAACCCAAGAAGCTGACGACTGGACTTGGGAAGATGAAGAAATGAACATGTTCCCAGTTTGTGCTTGGAAGTATTCTGCAGACTTTGCAGACAACACTTCAGTTACTGAGGCGTGGATGGAACAAGCTCCTGAAAGCGGCAATTATGAACTCGTTCTCGTTGATGATGCAGCTTACGAAATCTTCGTATCTTGCTGGGACCCAGAAGGCGGAAAGATGATTGTTGACATCACCAGTGCAGTGGGTAACAGTTCAAACACAAGTATAGGAGTAGCAATGGGACATGTCTCTTTCAAACTCCCTGCAGGAACCAGTGGAAACGTGACATTTGACGTTGCATGGACCGATGGACACCACACTGAAAGTGGCACACTCACAGTTTATGCAACCGGTGATGGAGACCTTGACCTCTCTGAAGTTGACGTCGAAGATGCTACAGGCGTCTTGCCAGGATTTACTGCTGGATTGGGTGTTCTTGCAATGCTCGGTGCTGCAATGCTTGCTGGTCGTCGAAACAACGCTTGAAACAATTTCAGGTGAACAGTGGAGGAATCCACGGGTTAGGACGAAGTCATATCGTGACGAATCGAAAGAGGACTTTCGATACTGCGCTGAGCATGAGGACGATCATAAACGAACCGAGCGCCCAACGGGCCCACGGTCTTTCGGGTTTTTCGGCCGGCCAAGGGTCAATACCCAAGGCTTCTGCTTCACGAACAAGTGCTGCGAGTTCTTCCAACTCTTCTTCCACTGATTGTGCCGCCATGCATTATGGCAGCGAAAGGCGCTACATGATATTCACGCTTCACCAGCGGTGAACAAACAAAGCCTTGAAACCCAAAGCGTACAGCGAATTGTATGAGTGAGGTTCCCGACGGCGTCTCCTTGAGCTCATTCGAGCGTCGGCCACCTCGTCCTACTGCGACCATGACAATGACTCGAGATGGGCATGATGACGTTGAAGTCTTACTCGGCCTTCGTTCGGAAACCATGGCTGCATTCCCCGGTTACTGGGCTTTTCCTGGCGGTGGATTATCACGGGTTGACGATGCGGCTGTCGAGACTCTCGAAGGGTTTGAAGGTCCTGGAGCGAAGGCAACCGCTTGTATTCTACGTGAAATGAGTGAAGAATTAGGTCTTGCTCCATCTGAAAACGGACTTGTCAGTATTCCTCTTGATGCTCGTCAACAAATTATCGCTGATAAGCGCCAATATTTACCTCTCGCTCAAGCCGGAGAATTCCCGTATAATACGGATTCCTTACGGGTTTTGAGTCATCGCATCACTCCCCCTTTTGGACCAATACAATTCGACAATGCCTTCATGCATTTCCACGCAGGTTCTCAGGAAAATGTTCCAGAAATTGACCTCGAGCCACAAACTGAATTTACCGAAATCATGTGGGATTCTCCAAAGAACATTCTTCACCGTTGGTCAAAGCATGAAATCAAGGTTGCTCCTCCCGTAGTGACCCTACTGATGGAGATTGAGCGAACATTGGAACGCGAGGGACGGGACATGGTCAAAGCAGCTGAGGATATCAGTGAACGGTTACCCGCTCGTCGCTCAATTCTCTTTGCGCATGGTGTTGAAGTGGTTCCAGTCAAAACCGCCACGCTTCCTCCTGCTGACCACACCAACTGCTATCTTGTTGGTGACCCGGAAGGTGATTTTATTCTGGTTGATCCTGCCTCCCATTTGCGTGAAGGAATGGAGGATTTAGCAAATGCAGTTGACAGGCATAAGGGACGACTCATTGCAATAACATTCACACATTCTCATGCCGACCATATCGGAGATATGGGATTGCTGAGAGAGGCTTTTGATGTTCCTATTTGGGGAAGTGAATATACTTCCAAAACCGTTGCATGCGACCGCATTCTCACCGATGGTGAAACGCTCCAACTCGGTAATCAAAATTGGCAGATACTCATCACTCCAGGACATCATCCAGGCCACACCTGTTTTTTGGGAGATGCTGGTCTAATTGCCGGAGATATGGTTGCAGGAATTGGAACCATTTTGATCCCACCCCACACCGGAGACATGAACGTATACATGGAACAACTTGAGCGTTTGAAAAATCTCAAGCCTCACCTTCTCTTTCCAAGTCACGGCCCAGTTATTGCACTACCAACACACAAATTCAATCACTATATTTCTCATCGAAAGGCTCGACATGAAGCCGTTTTTGATGCCGTAAAATCCGGTTTACAAAGCCTCTCCGAAATAACAAAAGTGGCGTATTCCAATACGCCGAACGCCCATCCAATACTGGCCGAAGACCAAACGCTTTCTCACTTGATGTCGCATCAACGGGCAGGTGTACTCATCGAACATTCTTCCAAATGGTCTGTCAATAACACCAAACCTTAGAACACCAACAACGGGTGGGTATTTCATGCCACGACGGGTTGAGTTTACCAAAGCCGGCGCCCCAAACACGATTCGAGTGTCCGAAATGCCAATGCCTGAACCAAAGGCAGGAGAAGTTCGAATCAAGGTCGCTTTTGCTGGAATCAACTTTGCTGACCTGTTAATGCGGCTGGGTTTCTATCAACCTCGCCCACCTTATCCATTCACGCCAGGATATGAAGTAAGTGGAATCATCGATGCTGTTGGTGATGAACATTCTGGATTTACCAAAGGTCAACGAGTGGTAGCAGCCATGCCTACTGGAGGGCAAGCAAGCCATGTTGTGGTGGACAAAAACCGCGCTTTATTATTGCCTGATGAAATCGAATTAGATGTTGCGGCAGCCATGCCAGTAACCTACCTCACAGCTCACCACATGCTTCACCACTTAGGTCACTTAAACCAAGATGAGTCGGTATTGATTCACGGCGGTGCTGGTGGTGTTGGTACTGCTGCACTTCAGCTATGCCAGTGGGCAGGAGTAAGCAATGTCTGGGCAACTGCATCCGGCTCAAAAGCAAGCATCATCGAATCTTTTGGTGGTAAAGCCATTGACCGACATAAGGAAGATTTTGTCGAAATTATCAAGAAAGAAACCAATGGTGATGGTGTTGATCACATTTTGGACCCGATAGGTGGTGAACACCTCACCCGCTCACTCTCAGCTCTGAAAGAAGGGGGCCGACTCTACACATACGGCATGTCTGCTGTCGCTCCAACCTCAAAGCGCTCTATGATTCGCAGTTTCTTAGCATGGAGAAAAACACCCGCCTTCGACCCACTGAGGTTAATGACAAGAAACAGAGGTGTATTTGGAGTTCACATGGGCACTTGGAAAGATGAATCTGTGATGCATGGTCAACTTCAACGCATCATGGAAGGAATGATGAGTGGAGCACTGTCTCCTGTTATTGATTCAGTTTTTGATGTCGAAGATGTAGCAAAAGCACACCAATATCTGCATGATGCCAAGAACATCGGCAAGGTTCTTCTTCGATTTAAGTGAGGATTCAAGAAGCGTCGACCACAGGTCAGCATGGAGGCGGGATGCATGAAAGCAACGATGTCAGGCTTTGATTTGCGTGCTGTCGCTCGTGAATTGAATGAATTTTCAGGAGCCTATGTCAAAAAGGCGTACATGCCTCATTATGAACAAATTGTTCTCCGAATAAATCCCAAAGACATCGACCAGTTTGATTTGGTCTTGGTTCGTGGAGCTCGCGTTTACACCTCCAATCGAGACCGACCAATGCCAATGACACCTCCGCCATTTGCCATGGTTTTGCGAAAACATCTCAAAAATGCACGAATGACTGGAGTGCGACAACTTGGATTTGACCGAGTTCTTTGCTTTGACTTCGATACGAAATTCGGTCAATACCACCTCTATGTGGAAGTTTTTCGTGATGGAAACATCATCCTTACTGATGAAGAAGACACCATTATTCAACCTCTCACTCACGCATCGTATGCAGGCCGTACACTCAAGAAAGGCGTCACCTATCAGCCTCCGCCTCCAGCAATGGACCCCCATGAAATGGAATTGGAAGATTTGTCTAAAATGTTTGAAACTTCAGACCGGGATCTTGTATCTACGCTCGGTGGGAAAGTCAACCTTGGTGGAACGCATGCCAACGCTGTCTGCGCTCTTGCGGGAATGGAAGCAAACATCGACACGCAGAATGCAGATGCTAGGAAGATTCACGATGCGCTTCAGTCACTGCTTTCTGATTTAGCACAAACCAATGAAGGATTTCTCTTACTCAAACCAGACAAAGAAACATCCAAAGAGGACCTTGAGCAACAATTGGCAACTCACGAACCAAATGGAAAAAGAGACCGTTTCTTTGAACAATTTGCTTGTGAAGCAACACCAACACTGCTACCCAGTCACGGAGTATTAATTCAAGTTCAATTTCCGACACTTTGCCAAGCGGTCGATGCTTGGAAAGGAGCACATGATGCTATGGCACTTGCTCGGCGTGAAGCAGAAAAATTGGACATTGCAGCACCAGGACGTGGCCATTCAACCGATGTTGAACGGTTGGAACGTCGCAAGGTACAACAAGAAAAAGCATTGAAAGGATTTTCAGTGAAAATTGAGAAACAACAGATGCTTGGTCATCTGATTCAAAACAATTGGACTCATATTGAAAGTCTGCTTACTCAAGTTTCGCAAGCAGTCGATGGAAAAGGTTGGAGTCAAGTGAAAAAAGATGCAAAGGAGATTCCATGGATTGTTTCGTTAAACCCTGCTGAGCGAAGTTTTGTTACAATCTTACCTGATGAAAACAGTGAACCGAATGGGCCGCAAGCCACTCTTTCATTGGACGAAACAGTCCACCAAAATGCTCAGCGTCATTTTGAAGCAGCCCGAAAACAAAAAGACAAAACAAAGGGTGCAGTTGAAGCTCTGGAAGAAACGATTACCCAATTACAAAGAGCGAAGAAGAAGGAAGAAAAACAGCAAGCAAGTGGTAAACTCAACAAAGTCAAACGCAGTAAACGCTTGTGGTTTGAAAATCATCGTTGGAGTATCTTGACCGGAGGCCATTTACTGGTTGGTGGAAAAGATGCAAAAGGCAACGATGCAGTGGTCAAAAAACACCTGTCAGGTGCCGACATGTATCTGCACGCTGATCTTCATGGCGCACCAAGTTGCAGCCTGAGAGCCACCCAAGGATTTGCCCCAGACCAGCACAAACCAGCACACATCCCCGATGATGTGCCTGCATTCCGCCTCGTCGATAAACTCGGAGATGAACGCATTACGCCTGAGAAACTCGAAGAAGCGGCCACATTAGCGCTGTGCTGGAGTCGTGCCTGGGCAGGTGGCGGTGCTCATGGAACTGTATATGCGGTAAAGCCTGCTCAAGTGTCTAAAACTGCCCAAACTGGAGAATATGTTGGTAAAGGTGCGTTTATTGTTCGAGGTCAGCGTCAATGGTTCAAAGACCTCGATGTCCAAATGGGAATAGGAATAGTCGCTATCAATGGAGTACCTCTTCTCATGGGAGGTCTACCGGAAACAATTCGTTCAATTTGTCAAAGATACGCCATTCTTCGACCTGGTTTGGTCAAAAAAGAGCAGTTAGCGAATAGAATTTACAAAAATACCGGTTTGATGACCGATGATGTGTTACCGGTCTTACCTGGTGCAGCTGAAATAATCGAAGATTACGGCATATTTAGTGCTGTAAAAAACCAAATTAAAGAAGAAGAATAGACTTACTTTCTATTTTTCCCACCGTAACGGCCTTTCTTACCACCGTCTCCCGATCGAGGTTGTGATTTACCACCTTGGTAGCCTTTGCTTGAATTTTTACTTGGCTTGTAATTCTGGCCTCGTGCTTCACCACGGTATCCGCCACTGTTTCCACCGCCGGAATTACTGCGGCCACCGCCTGAGTTTCCTCGGCCACCACCACGGTATCCACCGCCACCACGGCCGCCACCTGAGTTTCCTCGGCCACCGCCACGGTATCCACCGCCACCACGGCCACCACCTGAGTTTCCTCGACCGCCGCCACGGTATCCACCGCCACCACGGCCACCGCCTGAATTTCCTCGACCGCCGCCACGGTATCCACCGCCACCACGGCCACCGCCTGAATTTCCTCGACCGCCGCCACGGTATCCACCGCCACCTCGGCCGCCACCTGAATCGTTTCGATTGGAACGTTGACGACGGTCTGCGGCAATATATTCAACCTCAAATTCCGGTAAAACTGAAAACTCTGGCGGTTCAAAATCAACTCGGATTCCGACGTCACGCTGAATCTTTCCAAACTGCTTTTTCTGGGGTTTTTGAACCAATGAAATAACGATGCCTGTCGCTCCACCGCGAGCAGTTCGGCCACTGCGATGTTTGTACGCTTTACCGTTTTCAGGAGGGTCGTAATGAATAACACAATTGACGCCTTCTACGTCAATTCCACGAGCGGCAACATCAGTGGCTATGAGCGCCATACACTCTCCGTGTTGGAAACGTGACATCGCTGCATCTCGTTGGCGTTGAGACAATCCACCGTGCAGTGTTTCAATGGCCATTCCATCGTATTGCATATCATCTCCAACACGATCCACGCCGTTTCGAGTACGACAGAAAATGATGGTTCGGCCACATTTTCGGATAATTTCTGAAGAGATTGCTGATTTTTTAGAATTCGGCATTAGCCAAAAATAATGCGTCATACTTTCCATCGTGACTTCTTTCGGGCCAACTTCAATGGTAACAGGGTCAGTCTGATAATCTCGTACCAAATCTGCGACCTCATCATCTAAAGTTGCGCTGAACAAAATGGTTTGACGGTCAGGCTTGCATCGGTCAAGGATTTTACAAACCGGCTCCATGAAGCCCATATCTGCCATTCTGTCTGCTTCATCTAGCACGACTACGCCAACATCATCCAACGAAACTGCACCTCTATCCATCATGTCAATCAATCGACCTGGACAGGCAACAAGAACGTCAACACCTCGATCAAGAGCGCGGAATTGTTTGTTGTATGAACTGCCCCCATACATTGCCAGAACATACAATTGAAGTTCATAGGCAAGGGGGTCAAGAACTTTGAAAATCTGTTCTGCCAACTCCCGAGTTGGTGTAAGAATAAGGGACGTTGGTCGACGAGGTTCCGCTTCTTCGGTTCGAGCCAACAAAGGAAGGCCGAATGCAAGTGTCTTGCCAGAGCCCGTCGGTGCTCGACAACATACATCGCGCCCCAGCATTCCGTCTGGAATGGATTCTCTTTGAACTTCAAAAGGTTCGAGGATACCTTGCTTTTTCAAGGTCTCAACCAAAATAGGCTCAATGCCCAAATCTGAAAACGATACCATCAGCCTACCCCATTTGGTGCCCGTTGCCCTACCCTATTTGATACCCGCAGTCGGAAAAACGCAATTCTTGGACGCTCAACCGTTGCTTTAGGAACGCCGAACAAGCATTGCAACAGCATTACCGCCGCCAAGACAGAGAGTTACAATACCCGATTTTGCGTCGCATCTGCGCATGACTCCGAGCATGGTCATGAGGCATCGAGTTCCGCTGGAACCAAGTGGATGTCCTAGGCTGATTGCACCACCATGCAGGTTAAAGCGATCTTCTGGAATATTCAATTCCTGTGCTACTGCGCATGAAGCAGAAGCAAATGCCTCATTGTGTTCATAGATATCGACATCCAAAATACTCAATTGGTTGCGTTCTAAAAGCATTTGAATTGCGGGAATCGGAGCGCTCATGACCCGCCCTGGTTCCACTCCACTGGTGCAATAATCTTCGATGTAAGCAATGATTTCCCAACCTTGTTGTTGAGCATAATCTGCGTTTGCAACGACAACAGCACTCGCACCATCGTTGAGTGTACTTGCATTACCGGCTGTCACTTGGCCGTCTTTTTGAAACACCGTCCTTAAGCTTGAAAGCGATTCGGCATTTGTTTGAGCACGAATTCCTTCATCGTGAGAAAAGACTACACTGGGCCCTCGTCGTTGAGGTACTTCCAAGGAGAATATCTCCCAATCAAACCAGCCGTTACTCTGAGCCTGCGCCGCCCGATGGTGACTTCGCGCTGCAAATGCGTCAGATTGCTCACGAGAAATGGAACACTCCTTGGCAATTGTTTCACCCGTATTCCCCATATGTAGGTCATTGTATCCATCCCATAATCCATCGTGAATCATTGAGTCTACCAGTTTTGAATCTCCCATCTTAGAGCCTTTACGATGGTTCATCACGAGGTGAGGGGAGTTTGACATGCTCTCCATTCCACCTGCGATTATGACGTTATATTCTCCAGCACGTATGCTGTTCGCAGCCATCATTGCTGCTTTGAGAGAACTTCCACATACCTTGTTGATGGTGACACACGGAGTTGTCACGGGAAGTCCAGAACCAAGGGCAACTTGGCGAGCAGGGTTTTGGCCTGAACCTGCTTGTAAAACTTGACCAAAGATAACTTCATCAACACCACCCTCTGAAGGTTCAATACCGACTCTTTGACATACTTCTTTGACGGCAAGTATTCCTAAATCGACAGCAGTCATGCTCGAAAGCGTTCCCATGAACTTTCCAATAGGTGTGCGAGCCACGCCACAGATAGCTACTTTGGGTTGGCTCATACACCTCCGAATGGAATGGTATTCTTCAATGTGCGCGCACTTCTTTCAGGTGAAAGCAAGGAGAAGACTTGATGAACAGAAGGTTCTGGCGGTATCATGGCCAAATTCAAGACCGAGATGAACACAGAACGCGAAGCTAACGAAATGCGACATGTCGAAGTCGAAATCGACTTTACTCCAAATGCTCTTGCATCAATACTTTACCGTCAAGGTGACACAGTCATCCTCGCTTGTTGTACCAAGGAAGCACGCTTACCTGGCTGGTTTCCTCGAGACTCAACAAAGGGTTGGGTGCATGCTGAGTACTCTTTACTCCCGGGTTCAACCGATTCTCGTTTCCGCAGAGAGCGACGAGGAGCAAAAGGTCGAACTCAGGAAATTGAACGCCTCATTGCTCGTTCCCTTCGTGCTGCAGTTGATCTTGAAGCGTTGGGCCCAGTCGCTTTGAACGTCGATTGCGATGTCCTCAATGCCGATGGAGGTACCCGATGTGCTTCGATTACTGCTGCCAATCTCGCACTGCGGTTAGCAGTTCGACGCTTAATCGCTCAAGGAAAGTGTCTTCCACTTGATATGCGCCCAACAGAAGATCAACGTAAATCAGGATGGACTGCCCCATCACTTTCGGATAAAGAAAAAGAAAACCACGAGAATGCAGTCATACCTCACGACCTAGCCGCAATTTCTGTCGGACTCATCGACGGAGAAGTCTATCTCGACCTTGATTATGTGTTGGATTCAAATGCAGATGTTGACATGAATGTTGTCAAAACCGCTGATGGAAAATACGTCGAGATTCAAGGCACAGGTGAAGAAGCCACTTTCTCGAGTGAGGAATTAATAGCACTTCTCGGGCGAGCAGATGGCGGTTTGGATGCTTTATTTGAGGCACAAAAAGTCATTCTCGATGGAATTGAGTGAACTCGTCGCAGACGATTGCATCAACATTCAATGGCGAAAGCCTTGATATGGCAGGGGTTCTCGCCGAACTGCACGGGTCAGTAGCTTAGTTGGGAGAGCGCGGCACTGAAGATGCCGAGGTCGCTGGTTCAAGTCCGGCCTGACCCACCTCAACATCACAAGTGTCAACTTTGCTTTTGGAATTATAAATCGACATCAAGACTGAACATACCGATAGAGGGATTTCAATCGTTGGGTTCATGTGCTATGCCTTTCTGCTCTGTATATGCCCGAAGGTAAGAGTGATTCTGACGGCGAGATTGACCTAGAGGCAAAAGCCCATAACAAGGTCACAAAAGAGCTACTTGAAATCCGTAATCGTCGAACCGGTGACCTTAAGCAAAACTTCCTGGTTCAGAAAGAAAACTTTGTATTAGCGGCTGGAATTGTCTACACCGTGTTGTATGTTTTACTCATTTTTGGAATGACTTCGGGGACATTTGGCAACTCTACTGCTCTTGACCATTCGGCTTCCAAAACCTTCCTCGATATTGGGGATGAGTGTGAGGAGATTACCGATGAGCCTTGGATCTTAATTTTCCCCAACGAAGATGCACACAAATTTTCGATGTATGGGTATAATCTCCCAACCGGATACGCTCTTGGAACATACACAATCGAGTACATCGATGAAGATACTGGAGCAACTCAAACATGGGTGAATTCCACGACTAAATTCATTGAACCAGCGGGTGAAACAGATGCAGGAAGAATGTATTACTCCGCCCCATTTATCGACCTTGAAGAGGGTCACTATGAATTGAATTACACCATCTCTGTGTTTAACCAATCAATTCTTGATGGCAATGAATCAATTGTCGAAGGCGGTGAAGAAATTTACAAAAAGGTTGAATTCGAGTTGGATATTTCTCGACAGGCATTAGCTTTCTTGCCGTTTGTTGATTCAGAGAAAAAGCATCAAGTTCGTATTACTGAAACCGGCGCCCGCTCTTGCTGGGGTGTTCAAGATCTCGGCAACTGGGGTTATGTCCTCATCGGTGCAGAATTAGGCGGCGGTCGTGAAACAGCAATGCTTGCCGGTGGTGCTGCTGGCATTCCTGCATGGTGGATGGCATTCTCTTCACTTTCACTTTCAGCAATCACATTACTGATTATTTATCCACTGATGTACAAGGTCTACCATCAAGACAGTGACGACATACTCTCTCGAGTTCACATCGCAAGGCTGGTTGAAGATTGCATCAATAAAACCGCTCAACGATTGAACATTGAAATCGATTGGGAACTGTATAAACTTGAACCAAGGGATTTGTCAATTGACATTATGGTACCTTACAAAAACACCGATGCAACCCTTTCAGGCAGTAAAGACGTACGCGCTGAAGTCCTACGTGAAGTGCTTGAAGAATTTGCAATCTTTAGAGTATTCAAACCAGTTCAACTTACCGTACGAACAATTGGCATAAATGAAGCAATTGACTTTGACACAGGCGTTGGAGTCGGCGCTTCGGGCGAAATGGAAACTGATGAAGAACAGAACTACTCTGATTTCTTTTCGGAATTACACACACTTTCTCGCGTTGAAGATGAAGTGCGTGAAAGTTTGGAACTGTTCTTCGCTCGACGAAGTAATCTCCAAATGGAAGGCGCGGTGGTCACAAGCGATGACCGAGTCATCTTTGTTTCCGTCATTTATCGTCCAACCCAGCGCTTTGCATTCTTTAGATTCAAGAAGACACGTGACGAAGTTCAAACCGAACTTCATCACTTTATTGCGGAACGAAATGCTGACCTGCTAGGCTCTCAAGAATTAGTCGTTAAAGGGCGAAATCAAATTTCAACCTTATCGGAACGCTCTGGAGCAGGCCGTGTTGAAAAGGATCAGAAAGATGACGAACGTATTGTTGCTGTTGCTAAGCAGGACGGTTTTGGCGGTAAGATGCTGCAAACAAAGTTCCTCGGCGATACGCTCTCTACAGTCGAATATATGGCCAATGAAAAGCGTGAAATGATCAATAAATGGGGCTTCTGGGGATTGATTGTCTTCGTCTGGATTCCATTCATGGCATCGGGAGTTTTGGTCGGAGCAATGCTCGGTTTATTATCGCGCATGAACTTCATGCGCGTTCTAAGCGCTACAGCCATTGGTGGTACCATTGCGTCTGTTACTTGGGCTTACACAGCAGAAGGTATTGTCAAATTCATGCACCAGTACAAGTTAGAAGCTGTAATTCCTTTGATTATTATTGTCTTTGTAGGTGCTGCTTTCCTTCATATTCGTTCAACGAAGATGCGTCGACAAACAGAATTGTTTGAAGATACACTGCTTGATAATTTCCACGCAAACATCCAAGCCAAATACGGCAGTGAATGATGAGGTGTTGGAACAATGGATTCGGTCCACAACCTATCCGGTCGAGAAACTCACTCTGGTGACCACGCCATACTCGGGATTGTGACGGTTAGTGACCGTGCAAGTTCAGGAACATACCAAGATGAAGGCGGTCCTGCCGTTCTTGCTTTTTTCAAAGAAGGCTTGTCAAGTCCTTCCACCGTCCACTACAGATGCGTCGCTGATGACCAAGATGTGATTGAACAAACACTTCGTGAACTCTGTGACAACCTTGGATGTCATGTGATTGTTACAACTGGAGGGACGGGGCCTGCTGTACGAGATGTAACCCCCGAAGCAACTGAGAACATTTGCGACAAAGTTCTTCCTGGATTTGGCGAGCAAATGAGAGCGATTTCATTGAAGTATGTACCAACCGCCATACTTTCTCGACAACTTGGGGGTATTCGAGGCTCTTGCCTTATTTTCAACCTACCTGGAAGGCCAAAATCAATCCGTGAAACAATTGATGAAATTTGGAAAGCAGTGCCTTACTGTGTCGACCTCATCGGTGGCCCATACATCGATACCTACGATGAGATATGCGAAGCCTTTCGACCGAAAGCAGCTCGTCGCCGCTAAGAGTTAGAACAAAGAGTTCATGGCCTTGATTCCTTTGTTAGTGCTCATGGAGACTTCACATACCCCCGGAAACATGCTTATCGTCGGTGCAACCGTCGTCTTGCCAGACTCTACACGCCTCGCAGATGTTCGAGTTAAGAATGGTATCATTGATGCCGTATCGGCTCCAAACGAATTGAATCATCTTGATGATGAACTTCTTATCGACGGCTCGGGTTTGCACCTCCTGCCTGGAATAATTGACCCGCAAGTGCATTTCAGAGACCCGGGCCAGCCAGAGAAAGAAGATTTGGGAAGTGGCTCTGCGGCTGCAGTAAGTGGTGGAGTAACTTCATTCCTCGATATGCCGAATAACAAACCATCCATTACCAATATGGCGGGCATGCAGATGAAACTCGATACTGCTGCTGCTAAATGCGTCAATAATTACGGATTCTTTATTGGAGCAACCCCTGACAATGTCGAGGATTTGCAAGAAGCTGTTGGGACCCCAGAAGCACCACTTGCAGTTCCTGGAATCTGTGGGATTAAGATCTTCATGGGCTCTTCAACCGGTACACTGTTGGTCAACGAAAGAGATGCTTTAGAGAACATATTTTCCAAGACTGCGGGACTTATTGCGGTTCACGCTGAAGATGAAAAGCGATTGGTTTCACGTTATCCTGATTATGAGAATCGTACCGATGTTGCGGCTCACGCTGAATGGCGCGACGATATTACCGCATTACTGGCAACCCAACTTTCTGTTGAATTAGCACAAATGTATAACCATCGTTTACACGTCTTGCATTTGACATCTGGGCTTGAAGCCGATTGGCTCAATGGAATCACCACCCTACCCTCCCAAGCAGGCGAGGGCGCTATTATCACAACAGAGACACTCCCGCAACATCTTACCCTCACAGATGTCGATGTTGCAGAGCAAGGAACTCGACTTCAGATGAATCCACCTATTCGGTATCAAGAGGACAAAGACATTCTCTGGAGACGTTTGCTTGATGGAACCATTCAATGCATAGCCACTGACCACGCACCACATCCTTTGGAAGCAAAAGCACTCGGCTTCCCAAAAGCACCGAGTGGAATGCCAGGTGTTGAAACATCTCTTGCAGTTATGCTCACTCATGCAAAATCTGGGCGATGCACAATAGAACAAGTTGCACAATGGATGTCAACCAATGTTGCAGATTGCTTCAACATGATCGGCAAAGGAAGCATTGAAGTCGGACTTGATGCAGATTTGGTTCTCGTTGATATGGAAACCGTTCAAGAAGTCAAAGATGAGAATTCTTGGGCTCGTGTTGGCTGGAATCCATTCAATGGTCACGAACTGGTAGGATGGGCAAAAGTGACCATCGTTGCAGGAGTGCCTGTCTTTGAGCGAACCGAAGCGACTGGACCAAAGGGCCGTATTCTGGTCGAAAAAGGAACATCTGGCTCTCCAATTCTCATGGGCCCATGGAAGTAAGAAACCTATACTTCGATTTTGAGATATTATTATACACTTAGTTTAATAATTGCAATTTAGGGAAATATATGAATTGGTTAGAAGAAAATATTGGAGAAGGATATCAGCAGGTTATCGTAGGATTTACTGTTTTTATCATTGGCGCAGTACTTGGTTGGATGGAAGCAGCAAACGGAGAAATGACCGCAGCTGAAGTCTACATGCCTGCAGTTATCATGCTGTCAGGTGCCATGGTTACTATGCTTGGAATATCCTTTGGAACAGATAATGAAGAAGATAGAACTGATGACTTGATGAACGCAATTAACGACCTAACTGCACGCATGAATGCTATGCTTGGGTCCGAAGATGAGTGATTACAAGCCATACAAAGAGCCATACTTTTCTTCGACATAACGAAGAAATGGTTCGGGGGAAGGCGGAGAGCCTGTAGCAGATTCTATCAATTCAGCTGGCGTTAATTTACTGCCTTGTTCGTGGATTTTGGGGCGTAGCCATTGAAGAAGGCTCGACCAGTCACCAGAAGAAATGATTTGGTCAATATCTCCAAGTTCATCATTCATTGATTCGAGTAATTGTGCGGCGTAAAGATTGCCCAAAGTATAGGTCGGAAAGTATCCAAAAGCGCCCATTGACCAATGAATGTCCTGAAGACATCCTACTCGATCTTCCGGAACTTCAATGCCAAACCATTCCTTATACATCGCATTCCACGTTTCAGGTAACTTCGAAATTGGAAGGTCTTCATTGAAAATTTTCTTTTCGATTTCGTATCGAAGCATGACATGTAAGTTGTAGGTTACTTCATCTGCCTCGACGCGAATAAAGCCTTTTGTAACAGTATTTGCAATTCGATTGAGTGTTGCCGGGTTCCAATCTGGGGCGTCTGGAAACTGTTCCCTAAACCAGGGGAGTGCAACGCTCCAAAATGCAGAGGTCCTTCCGATTTGATTTTCCCAAAATCGGCTCTGAGACTCATGAACACCAAGAGAGACTGCTGCTCCACGAGGTGTTAAGGAAAATTGCTTGGAAAGTCCTTGTTCATACAAGGCATGGCCGGTTTCATGCATGACTGCATACAAGCAAGAAAATGGATCGAATTCATCAAATCGGGTTGTGAAACGTGTGTCGCCTGGCCAAAGTCCGGCTGAGAAAGGGTGTGTTGAAGCATCCATTCTTCCAGCTTCAAAATCAAATCCCATTGCTTGAGAAACATTTGTGCAAAATTCTGTTTGACCATCAATTGAAAACTGAAGACCTTCGGGTAAAACTGGGTCAGGATTTGTCTCTTGGGCAAGGGTGATTTTGTCAAGAAGGGGGACAAGACGAGCTCGTAAGCCTTCGAATAAGGGGTCGTAATCTGTCACTTTCATTCCAACTTCATACTCATCAAGAAGAACGTCATAAGGATTTTCTTGACCTCCATAATAGGCAATTTTTTCCTTTGTCATTGCGATAAGTGATTCTAATTGAGGTTGAAATGCTTCAAAATCTGAATTCTGCCTGGCTTTTTGCCAAGAAAGAAGCGCTTCGGATTTTGCTTTTGCAAAAGCAGCAACAAACTCTGATGGAAGTTTAATCGCTTTATCGTATGCTCTACGCATCTCTCTCACATTCGCTTGCTGATCTGCATCCAATTCTTGCTCCTGTTCTAAAGAATCGAGCATTTGACCCATTACCGGGTCAGTAAGGCGTTCGTGACGTTCAGCAGCAAGCCATGAGAGGATATCTGAGCGAGCATCAGAACCCTTTGAGGGCATAATCGTCTCTTGGTCCCACCCCAAGTGGCCTTGTAAGGCACCAAGTCGGTGGATGTCTTTTACACGTTCAATGAACACACCATATGTTTGCATCATACTTGCGAAAGCATCCACCATCAAGAAGACTCGTGTCAATATTTTTGAAGCGGTGAACAAACTGTTTCCATAAAAACTGCCACACATTGAAGATACAAGCCCTCCTCGCGAGTATATGGTGCGACCTTTTTCCCGCAAGGCAAAGAAAAAGCCGCCTGTTGATACAGATGACATAGAAATCGACGAAGTTGTTGACGAAATTAAAGACACGAGTGAAGAGCCTGTTGACATGATGGGGCAACCGAATGACACACCATCAAATGAAGTCATTCCGTTCGAAGAACTTTCTATAGAAGAAGTGGCTGAACAACTGAAAATAAGCGCTCAGACTGTAATAAAAACCTGTATGGATGTGCGGAGGGGAGAAAATGTTCTCATTGTATGTGACCCATCAACTGGGGATATAGGTCAGGCTTTACACGAGGCTGCCAATGAACGCTCTGACAATGTACTTCTCATCGTCATGCCCAAAGCAAGACATCATGGAGAAGAACCGCCTTCTCCAGTAGCTCACCTTATGCGACAACAACAAGTTGTAATCGCTCCTACCCGTTATTCATTAACGCATACCCGTGCGATTCGTCAATCACTTCGTGAGGGATCTCGAGTTGCAACGATGCCTGGAATGACAAACGAGATGTTTAGCCGTGGCGGAATGTCTGCAGATTTTTCTCTCATCAAACAGCGAATTAGCGATTTAGGGCCTTACTTCCGTAGAAGAAGAATTGTCAAAGTGACCTCAGAACAAGGTACGAACGTAACGTTCGAAGTCAATTGGCGTGAATGGAAATTGGACGACAACGGAATATGCAATCGTCCCAAGATGCTGACCAATCTACCTGCTGGAAAAGCATTCATCATGCCTCGTGAAGGTTCAATGAACGGGACTGTCGTGATTGACGGGTCATGGGAATCGAATTTAGTTGACGAACCGATTTCACTCATCGTTGAAGATGGGATTGTTATGGACGTGAAAGGTGGAACTATCGCAGCTGCGATTCGCCAAGAATTCGGAGAAGCGGCGAAACGTCTTCGTTCTAAAGATAGAGAGAGTGTTTGGACTATGGCAGAATTTGGTTTTGGAATGAACCCCCAAGCGCGACTTTTCGGCAATGTCCTTGAGGACGAAAAGCGACTTGGGACATGCTATTTTTCTGTAGGGGATAACACAACGCTGGGAGGGAACTCAGCAGTTGGCATACACATTCCAGGAGTCCTCAAAAATGCCAGTGTATGGCTTGATGACACTCAATTTATCTCAAATGGCGAGTTTATTCTTTGGGATTAATCAGCGAACAACGTTTTGAGTCCCACATACCGGGCAAAATCGCCAATATGGATCAAGGCCAATACCACAACCACGACAAAGAACGCCCGAGCGAATTGTTGGTTGAACGTTTTGGAGAGGTTGTTGAGGTTGATTCCAACCTTGTTGTTGTGGCTGTTGATTCCAACCTTGTTGTGGCTGTTGATTCCAACCTTGTTGTTGTGGCTGTTGTGGCTGTTGTGGCTGTTGTGGTTGCTGTGGTTGCTGCGGTTGCTGCGGTTGCTGTGGTTGTGCGGGCTGAGAAAGAGGTTTTCGGATTGGAGCAACAGGCCGAGGAAGAGATTGAGTTTTTTCAGCAGCTGGGGAAGAAATAAACTCCGAAAGGGAAACAGTACCATCACCATCTGTATCTGCTTGTTCGTGTAAAACTGCAGCCTCTTCTATTGAAGTTCCCGTAGCTACTGCCAATTCTTCGATTGAAAGTTCTTGACTTCCGTCTGTATCTGCTGCGAGGAAATGCTCTGCAGCACTGACAAATTCAGGCTCTTCAGCAACCTCAGGTTCAGGTTCAGGTTCAGGTTCAGGTTCAGGCTCAGGCTCAGGCTCTGGCTCAGGCTC
>PBTA01000071.1 GCA_002726395.1 Methanobacteriota archaeon
ACGCCAGAGGGCGTACCCGTGAACAGATAATCCCCCGCACAAACCGGTGCCCAAGTAAGCAATTCAGTTCGTTGAGCTGCAGGTGTGATTGTCATTTCACTTAGACGAGCTGATTGTACTAAGGTGTCATTGACCCAGAGATGAAGAGAAAGGTTGTTTTGTTCATCAACGAGGGATTCAAGTGAATTATCCCATTCTACAAAACGACCTACATACGCGCTGCCTTTGAAGCATTTACCTTTCGTCCAAGGCAGTTGTTCACTTCTTAATTCGCCCTGAGTTAAGCGGTCAGTTAGGTCAAGGCCCACTGCAATTGCTTCTGGTTGAGCATGTTGGTCCAATCGAACAACGCATTCAACCTCATGATGAACTTCACCAGGGTGAGCAGAGACCATTATGTGTCCATCTCTTTGAAGGCAGTTATTTGGTTTGACAAAAAATACCGGAGTTGCGGGTTGTTCATTACCAAGTTCAATTGCATGCTGAGCAAATGTCCGAATCGTACACCACAGGGCCATGGCCAATCCAAGCGTTTCTCCTTCATCAAGAACTGGGTCAAGCCAAGCGTCAAAAAGTGAAGGTGCTTGGTCGAAGTATGAGCCGCGATTGGAACATGAAAAAACGACGTCCAGTTCGCCGCAAAAAAATCACACCTCTACTCAACACCTTGGAACAAGCATTGAACATTGACCTTGAAGTTGATGGGGCATTCTTGGAAATGGCTGAGTATGGACCTTGGACCATGGTGCTGGTCGATAAAGTCGCTAAAGCAATCGAGGTTGAAAACGAGGATAATGTACGATTTGTTTTTCTAACCCTTCGCGGTTTCCTTGAACACGATGATGCTGCAAAATGGGTTGAAGTTGATCATGGTGCAATTCCTTTTCTGATGAAGGGAGCTGATTGTATGGTTGCAGGCGTTCACGGTGCAGATCCAACTATCGAAGTTGGTGATCTCGTATGGATTCGTGACATGACGCACAAGCGACCTCTTGCCATCGGTTGGGCAACGATGGACGCTGAAGATTTGACGAACATGACGAAAGGTAAGGGTATCAAGACCATGCACTGGGTTGGAGATGAACTCTGGGATATGGAATTGTGAATTAAATATCTACACCTTACACATAAATACGACCACACATTAGCAACGGCATGAATCTGCGAAATGTTATCCTTTGTCTCTTCACTGTCCTCATGCTGATGCCAATGACGTCGATGGCAAGTGAAGTCACTGCAGGAGAAGATGTATCTCCCTCAGATGAAGAGGTCCCGTTTTCAATAGTCAGCCGAACAACGCCGTCCATTGATGGCAACAGTTGGGAACTCGCCCTTGTTATGGACGATGATGCCTATGAAAACGGCACAACATTCGAAATCACTACACAGGTATGTACCAACAACGGTGTATGCGATCCGCCAGTCTTGATGGAGGCGACCGTTGACGAAAAAACACAATCTGTATCCCTTACACCCCCTTCGGACCACACTTATGTAAACTGGAGAGTCAAAGCCATTTACAGTGATGAAAATTATACTCTTTATCCGAACGGAGATTGGTACAAAACATGGTCATCGTGCTATTATCAACAAGATTCTGGATGGGGTGGAGTCGATTACAAAGACGGTGAATGTGACACGAATTCAGAGAGTGAGTCAGTCCCCGGATTTGGCATGCTGTTAGCAAGCTCAAGTGTAATGATGGCTGCAGCGTTCATTCGTCGTGATTGAGATATTCAACAAGGCGTTCAATAAAGCGTCTCTGCTCAAGACCCCATTCGACCATTGTTACCTTACACGAAGTTCGGGTTTTTGTCAACGTCCCCTGAGCAAATCCTGCTTGTTGTACATCGCTTGTCACCAAAGGCAAATTTTTGCCTTTGAATGAGATAAGGCAGCCATTCTCCTCAACAGACGCCTTTCCGAAATCAAAACTCAGAGAGGTTTCTTTCTTGTTAAGTGTCGTGTGAACTCCTCCAGCCTTGAGGAAACGGCGCAATGCGGCAAATATCGCTGCACCGTCTCCTTCAGACGAGGACCCTCCATAAGCAGAGAGAAAGTCCAACTCTGTCGAATTTTGTTCCATCAGGTGGTCAAGATCGCGGGTTTTCGGTTGAGAGTCTTCCATGATGTTCATGTTCTGTACTCTAACCATGTTCTTTGATATGTCGCAACTTTGAATGGAAAAACCATCAAAGATGCTACGAGCATCAAATCCGATGAGAGTATTACTCAGATCGACGTGACGAGACAATGACTGCTCCTGCGAGAGCGATAGTCGTCATTGCCACCAAGAACCCTGGAACTGTTTCTTCATCAGCATCCATGCTGTTGTCGACTGCTGGAGGTGTTGCAACAACTCCACCGTCTCCAACAATGACCTTTCCAAACATTCCTGCAGCAAGATGTGGTTCACATGCGTAGTAGAAAGTGGTGCTGTCAACATCAAATGTATATCGGAAATCAACTGTTGTCATTGCAACCCCTGAGGTTACACCGTTCGCTGTGTATGTTGTTGATTGGTCTCCATCGACTTCACGAACATTGTGAGCCATGGATTCGTTCTCCCATTGCCAGCAAACTGTTTGACCGACTGAAATTGTCACTTCTGCAGGGCTGTATTTCATTCCACTTGGAGCGATTCGAACGACTGCATCACAAGTAGCGAGCACCGGTTCTTCTGGCTCATCTACTGGGTCTGCTGGTGGCATCAAGACTTTGTCGATGACGTGAACAACACCGTTGGAAGCTACAACATCTGCAGTTACTACATTTGCGTCATTAACCATGACGCCTGCGTCGTTAACTGTGAATGTTACATCATCACCGTTGAGTGCGGTTGCGGTCATACCGTCAGTCAATGCAGTTGAAAGAACGCTACCAGAAACGACGTGGTAGGTGAGGATATCAGCAAGCGCTGCTATCTCTTCATCTGTTTCAAAAGTTGAGAGGTCGATTCCTGCTGCTGCGAAGGCCTCATCGGTTGGTGCGAACACTGTGAATGGACCGTCACCTTGCAGTGTTGTCACAAGGTCTGCTTTAGACAATGCAGCTACGAGCGAGTCGTGGACTCCTGTGCCGGTTGCGATGGTAGGAATGTCAACCAAATCTGCTGGTGGCATCAAAACCTTGTCAATAACGTGAACTACGCCATTGGAGGCTACAACATCTGCAGTCACCACATTTGCGTCATTAACCATGACACCTGCGTCGTTGACTGTGAATGTCACATCATCACCATTGAGCGCAGTAGCGACCATGCCGTCCGTCAATGCAGACGACAATACACTTCCAGAAACGACGTGGTAAGTGAGAATGTCAACAAGCGTGTCATTTTCAGCATCGGTATCGAAACTTGCAAGGTCAATTCCTGCTGCTGTGAATGCCTCATCGGTTGGTGCAAACACGGTGAATGGACCGTCGCCTTGTAGAGTCGCAACGAGATTTGCCTGCGACAATGCTGCAACAAGTGAATCGTGAACTCCTGTGCCGGTTGCGATGGTAGGAATGTCAACCAAATCTGCTGGTGGCATCAAAACCTTGTCAATAACGTGGACTACGCCATTGGAGGCTACAACATCTGCAGTCACTACATTGGCATCGTTAACCATGACGCCAGCTTCGTTGACTGTGAATGTCACATCGTCACCGTTAACCGCAGTAGCGGTCAATCCGTCTGTCAATGCAGTTGAAAGAACGCTGCCAGAGACAACGTGGTAGGTGAGTATGTCAGCGAGCGCTGCAATCTCTTCATCGGTTACGAAGGTCGAGAGGTCGATTCCTGCATCTGTAAATGCTTGATCTGTTGGAGCAAACACGGTGAATGGACCGTCACCTTGCAAAGTTGTCACAAGGTCTGCTTTGGACAGTGCAGCAACGAGTGAATCGTGGACTCCTGTGCCGGTTGCGATGGTAGGAATGTCTACAAGAGTGACTGGTTGAGTGAGGGTGAAGTCTGCGAACATACCTGAATGGACGGTGCAGAAGTAACTGAGTGTGTCTTCGACTGTAAATCCGTCTTTGAAGAAGGCAGTAAAGGACTCATCGTTCGAAATTCCGGTCGTGCTGGTTCCGTCTCCTACGATGAAAACTTCTGCACTTGAATCGGCTTCGTATCCACTGTCACCAATGTAGAATGGGTGGGTAGATGGATTGTTGAGTCTTTGGAACTTGTAACTTTGTGTGATATCAATCTCGTTCAGAGGGTAATAACCTGCTGAATCAGTGTAGAATTGATAGTAAGGAGATGTCATTGAACCATCGCTAACGAATACATCAACAGGAGGCATCAAAACCTTGTCGATGACATGGATGACACCGTTTGAGGTTTCGACATCTGCGCCGGTAACAACTGCACCGTTGACCTTGACTTCGCTTGTGCTGACAGTGAAAGACAACTTGTCCCCATTGAGCGCATCTGCTGCTGTGCTGTCAGCCAAGTCAGTTGACATCACTTTGCCTGCTACAACGTGGTAGGTGAGAATATCGGCAAGGGTTGCGTTCTCTGCATCGGTGTCAAATGTTGACAGATCGATACCTGCGTCGATGAACGCTTGGTCTGTTGGAGCGAAGACCGTGAACGGCCCATCACCTTGGAGGGTTGTGACCAGATTTGCATGGGTTAGTGCAGCAACCAGAGAGTCGTGGACTCCTGTAGCGGCTGCGTTAGTTGGAATGTCTTCGGTAGCATCTGCTGACACGCTTAATGGCAGTGTTGAAATCAAAAGGCTTGCTAAAATCAAGGTTGTTAAACTTCTCTTCATATTGTAGAAGCCTTCACTACCCCTACTTAAACAACTGTTAACGAACTCTGTCAAAAAGGAGAACGATATTCATCAACATCTGCAGAGATTCTGAGGAGTTGGTTGTATTTTGCCACTCTATCACTGCGAGCAGGTGCTCCGGTCTTAATTTGTCCAGCACGGGTGCCGACTGCAAGGTCAGCGATGGTTACGTCTTCAGTTTCACCACTGCGATGAGAAATGACGTTATTGAATCCGTTTGAAGTCGCCATGTCCATTGCTTCGAGAGTTTCAGTTACCGTACCCACTTGATTGAGCTTGACGAGCATTGCATTCGCAGCACCCAATTCGATACCTTGAGCGAGTCGTTCAGACTGCGTAACAAACAGATCATCACCGACTGACTGAACTCGGTGGCCTTCGCGTTTGGTGAAATCGGTCCAGCCGCGCCAATCATCTTCTCCGAAGCCGTCTTCAATAGACAGAATAGGGTATTCATCAAGCCAGGCCGAGTACACATCGGCTAATTGTTCACTGGTCAGGACTTTTCCATCCATGTGGTAACCGTCTTCTTTGTGAAATTCTGTGGCTGCGACATCCATAGCAATTCCCATTTCTTCAACCGAGTAACCTGCGGCCTCGATTGCACGAACCATGTATTTGAGGCCGTCTTCATTTGCCGGCAAATTCGGCGCAAAACCCCCTTCATCGCCAACTCCGCCGAGTAAGCCATCTGCTTTGAGTTCCTTTTTCAGAGCATGATATGTCTCAACACCTGCACGCAATCCCTCTTCAAAGGTGTCAAAACCATGAGGCATTACCATAAATTCCTGAACATCTACATTGCTGGCAGCATGAGCGCCACCGTTCAGAATATTGAGCATGGGGACAGGCATTAATCCGCCTGCGACACCGCCGATGTATTTCCAAAGAGGCAATTCGTGATAGGCAGCACCAGAATGAAGGCATGCAAGTGACGCTCCAAGCATAGCGTTAGCACCAAGTTCGGCTTTGTTTGGAGTCCCATCAAGTTCAATCATCAATTCATCGAGAATTCGTTGTTCATCAACTGGCATGCCGAGAAGTACCTCTTCAATACGATCGGTGACATTTTGAACCGCCTGTGTGACTCCTTTTCCAAGATATTTTGAGGCATCTCCATCCCGCATCTCAAGTGATTCATATGCTCCAGTAGAAGCTCCTGAAGGTACAGCGGCTCGCCCTAGTAAATTTCCATCTACATAGCAATCAACTTCGACAGTTGGATTCCCACGACTGTCGAGAATCATTCGAGCATCGAGACCGGTGATGTGACCAGACATGAACTTCCCCAATTCGCTCCAACCGTCGGCGACCTTTGAATCAAACGGACAAACGAGACCCGGTTGTGAAAATAGGCGTTTTTCCAAAGATATTCCCTTTTCCGGCATGTAAGTGCCCCTTAATGTCGTAAAAAGGCACGAAGGTGAATTGATATACTCTAAACGGTAGGGCCGAACATGCCTCGTGTTTCCGAAATAGACCGCGCAATTCTTGCCCAACTCCGCACAAACGGAAGAATGTCCTATGTCGAATTGGCGAAAGAAGTCGGTGCATCTGAGCGAACAGTACGGACACATGTTCGTAAAATGGAAGAAGATGGAACCATCCGAGGCTATACTGTCCGAGAAGGAGGAGTAGGACTTACTGCTCTTGTTCGAATCAAAGTTTCACCAGGTGCAGAAATCGGTTCGTTTGCTTCTGAAGTGACGGGATGGGATGGGATCGAGATTATTTACGAAGTCTCAGGAAGCGCTGATTTGGTAGCCTTGGTTCACGTTGATGACACAATGGCTCTGCGAACATTACTCGATAAAATGTGGCTTGCTGCCCCGAATGAAATCGCGTCAACAACCACCGAATTGGTGCTTGAACAGTATTGATTACTCTTCTTCTTTTGGTGGAGAAGGAATTTCTTCCTTGGTTGAATCGTCAACGATTCCGTAATCGATGCCGCAACTTCTGCAAACCATGTTTTCGTCCCAATCACATTGCCTGCGGCATCCAGTCATAGGCCTACACTCACCTTTTCCACTTGACCGAACAACCGATAGATTCGGTAATACTCACTGATGGAGCGTTGCCTTCAAGCATCGCTTGAACCGCATCATCAAGTTCCTTGGTTTGAACAAGAGTAGGATCTCGAGGAGAGTCGTCCATACGGCCTCTGTAAATTAACTTCAGTTCACTATCAAAAAGGAAAAACTCCGGCGTTCTTTTCGCATCGTAAGCATGCGCAACATCTTGAGTTGCGTCGTGAAGATAAGGATATGACATGCTTTGAGCCCTGGTTTCCATGTGTTCAAATGAATCATTTGGGTATACCAGAGGGTCGTTGGAGTTGATGCCGATAAATCCTATTTCGAGATTTTCAGCTTTCATGGACATTGCTTCAAGACGTGAAATACTCGCAATCACATAGGGGCAGTGGTTGCATTCAAAGACGACTATGAGTCCATTCTTACCACTCGCTTGCTCAAGAGTTATCATTTTTGTACCCTTGTTCGGGTTCGAATTTTGAAGTTCAAATGTCGGGGCGAGGTCTCCGATACTAAGGGCCATGTGTGAATGAAAGAGCCGCTACTCAAAACCCTTCGCTTGTGTGAAGGATTCACCATTAGCGTTCGAATGCGTAAAAAAAGCAAAATCGGGAATGACATGGGCGAGAGTTCAAGTCAATGCGACCGATGGTCCAATTGAAGAGCATGGTTACTGAGCGA
>PBTA01000072.1 GCA_002726395.1 Methanobacteriota archaeon
TAGAAATCTACGCCTCTGATGGCATTAACCACCCAGCATCTGTATACATAATTCCAGTAGAATTGTACAATGAAGTTCCAGAACCTGAGTTCACATTAACTCGTCTTGGAAATGCCAGTGAAGATGAAGTTACACTTGACGGTACTGCTACCATCGACCCAGAAGGTGACACCCTCGAAATCGAATACTGGTCGAGCCTTGACGGACAACTGTCATGGAATAATACCGAGGCAGGTAAAGTTTGGACTGGTTATCTTTCACGAGGAGTCCACTCTATAGAAATGAGAGTTGTCGATGACCGGCCTGAACACATCAATGCAACGCGTGTAACTTCGATGCTCGTCGATGTTGAAAACTCACTCCCTCAAGCAGTGATTGAAACACCCGCCTCAACTCAAACATATACGTCTGCGGAACTCATCTGGTTCTCTGCAAACGGTTCAGGAGATTACGATGCTGCGTGTTCAACGTTCCCTGTTGAAGGGGATTGGCATTGTGCTGAGGCAGAACCCTTCAGCGGTTCAGAATATCTTGTTGTGGATTGGAGCAGTGACTTAGACGGACGTCTTATTCCCGAAAGCGAAGATTGGCTCATCTTTGAAGGACGTTTGAGTGCCGGAACGCATACCATCACATTGAGTCTTGATGATGGGATTCACGACCCTGTTCTCGTATCTCGAACCGTTGAAGTTCTTCCTTCAGCACCTCAATTAGATCTTCTCTCTCCGCTTGATGGAGATGCTTATTCCTCAAGTTTCCAAATACAATGGGATGCGCGAGAATCGGTTGACTATGACGGTGATAATTTTACCATGTCCATCCGAAGTGACTTGCTCGACGAGCCCTTGTTCTCTGATGTGTCCTCTTCTCAGGTTCATACCTCTTCACTTCCAGCAGGAGAACACACCATCAAAATAACCCTCACCGATGAGACTGGAATGGAGCAAATTTCGTTTATTAGCCTTACAATCGGGCAATCAAACCCAGTTGCAGTTCTCTTACAACCCGTGAACCTACTTTCCATTGCCCCAGGAGAATCTGTTGTTTTAGAAGAACAATCGACTGATGCTGACGGTGATATGGAGGTTCGTGAATGGCGTCGTTGGCTTCTTACGGGCGGCTACGAGGTTCTCTCAACCATGAGTACTGATTCTGTTCAACTCTCTCCAGGCCAGCACCACCTTTCTTTGTATGTCAAAGACAGCAGAGGTGCCTCTCATGAAGTACATGTCAACATAACTGTCCAATCGAGCTTGCCTCAACTCTCCAACCTCACCTTCACACCTGATGCTTTGATTGCTCAAGAGAAAAACACCTTCACCGTTCGAGTGATGATGAATGATCCGGATGGAACCACGCAAAGTGTTCGAGCAACCGTAGTGTTCAATGTCCAGAATTGGGCGTTCAATCTTAGCGATGAAGACGGCGATGGCTATTGGGAAGGCAGTATCGAAATGAACCCTGAATCTGCAGGTCGTCCAAACCTGAAAGTGATTGCAACCGATGGATTAGGGGATGATGCGATGGTTGACATCATCAGTGTTACGCTCTATGTCGAGGAAGCAGAAGCCGACAGTAGAGTTGCTATGTTTATTGCAGCAACTTCAAGTTTCGTCGGAGTTCTGGTCATCATTGCAATCATTGCATTGCGTCGCCAAAAGAAGGCAGAACTCGCTATGATTGATACTTGGGATTCATTCGGCAGTTTCTCTTCATCGCCAACCAGTCAAGAAACATCTGAGAAACTTGAAGGTGGTGCAATTGACGGTGCACAAGAAGTTCTTGCAGAAGAAGAAATCCTCGAACAGCCGGACGCATCAGATTCGCAAGAAACCGGTGAATCTAAGCCAGTTACAGGCATCGATTTAGATTGGGATGACGTCTAAGTTTTAACCTCAAAAATTCTTTAATCTAAGAGAGAAACCAACTGCTATGGACACTTCTTGCTTCCGGCTCAATCAGCCAAATTCGTTCTCTTTGGCACAGATGCCTACGACAGCCCCCGAGGATTTTGATAAAGAAGTCTCTAAAAAGAGCGTAAAAAAGCTCACAAAGCGTATTCAAGCACTTCAAGAATTGATGTGGGCGGAACATAAACAGCGTCTTCTGGTTGTTTTACAGGCAATTGACACAGGTGGAAAAGATGGAACGATTCGAGCAGTTTTTGGTAGAACAAATCCACAAGGAGTCAAAGTTAAATCGTTCAAACGCCCTACCGAAGAAGAGTTGTCTCACGATTATCTGTGGAGAGTGCATCCGCATGTTCCTGGAAATGGCGAAATTGTCGTATTCAATCGAAGTCATTACGAAGATGTCTTAGTCGTCAAAGTTCACGAATATGCGCCGTTGGAAGTTATTGAGAAACGCTATCAGCATATTCTTAATTTTGAACAAATGCTTGCAGATGAAGGTACAACCGTCATCAAAATATTTCTTCACATCTCAAAAGATGAACAGAAAAGACGTCTTGAAGACCGATTAAATCAACCGGAAAAGAATTGGAAGTTTGAGATGGGTGACATCAAGGAAAGATCGTATTGGGACCAATATCAACAGGTCTTTGAGACGATGATTCAAGAGACTTCTACAGAAGTTGCACCATGGTACGTCGTACCTGCCAACAATAAAAAATACAGGAATGAAATTATTTCTTCAATTATTGTTGAAACATTAGAAGACCTCAATATGCAATGGCCAAAACCTGCTGAAGGTCTTGAAAATATTCGAATCGAGTGAAGAATCACTTCTTTTGCTCAGGCAAATCCTTGTTCAGTGAATCAGGATTTGATTCACGGCTTCCCCAAGGTGATACGGTTCGATGCAAACCGACCCGTCGGGCAAAAAGGAACTTGAAATTCTTCCAGCCATCACCCCATGTATGGATTTCTGCTTCACCAACTCTTGGGCGATAGGGAACAGAGATTTCAACAGCCTTTTTCTTGCCAAGGACTCGACGTGCAAGGATTTTCATTTCTTCTGAAAGAGGCATCCCATCGTTGGTTGGCCGCATAGCATCGTTGTCGAAAATGGATTTACGGAATACCCACATTCCAGATTGAGAATCTTTGATACCGTAGCCAAACAGCATTCGAGCAGTGAATGAAAGTGCCCAATTTCCAAAGCCATGGATTCCAGACATTGAGCCATCTTCTGCCAGTGAAAGTCGGTCACAGGTAATGAAATCAAGGTCATCATCGATTAAACGCTTCACTAAGGTTGGAACCAATTCAGCAGGATATGTGCAGTCAGCATCCATCGTCACGATAATGTCGTTTTTCGCGACATCAAATCCAGTTCGGTAGGCTCGGCCGTATCCTTTTCGTGTTTCAAGATGGACTCGGATTTTCTTTTCCAAAGCGATTTCACGTGTTCGGTCGGTTGAGTTGCCGTCAACGATCATGATTTCGAGGTCTTTACACCACCCACGAGGAATTGCATCAATAGTAGGTCCGAGTGCCTCCTCCTCATTTCTTGTCGGAAGAATTACGGTAACCGTTACAGGGAGTTTATCGCCCATGTAACGCCCACTTTCCTCACCCCCTTGAAGGCATTGGGTTGAAAAGTCGGTATTTTTGAGGTTGTTATCGGTGACTTTGAAACCACCACGGCCTCTGCCGCACACATGCACATTGCCATGGTATCCGGTGAATACCCCCCTCGATGGGGCGGTATCGGTTCTGTGGTCTACCATTTGGCTGGGCATTTAGCACAGCGAGGTCATAACATTAGTATCATCACTCGTGCACACAAAGGACGTGCTCCTCCACAACAGGGTGTGTCGGTAATTGAAGTTCCTTGGCTCAAAGCGCCAATGGCTTTTACTCGTTCATACGGAAAACATGCATTGAGTGCGCTCAAAGTTCTCCATCAACGAGAGCCAATCGATGTTGTTCACACCCTCTTGCCTTTAGTGAGTTGGACAAAAAAAGAATTTAGGATGGTCGAAGATACAATTGCTCCAGTCGTTTCAGCACTTAACGGAAGTTGGATTGGTGAGCGTGAAGGTATGCGTCTGGCAGCCAAGCATCGTGAATCTGCAACCTGGAAAAACCCAAACGACCTTGCGATATTGACCACTGCAAAATGGTATGCAAAATACGAGCAAGCGGGGGTAACTGAATCGTCGATGTGTGTAGCCATCAGTGAATCGACCAAGCAAGAGTTCCAGCGATGGTATTCTCCTCCCGAGCACTGGAATTGTGAAACGGTTTTGTATGGCGTGGACCATTTGGTATTTCGACCGCTTAACACCGATAATGAAGAGGAACAACTTGAGCATGAAGCAATTCGAAAGAAGTACGACGCAGCCGATGAAGATGCTTTGTGCGGACGTGCTTCCAAAGCGACTCCTCTCTTGCTCGCAGTTGGACGACTTGTGGCCCGAAAAGGTCACAGAACTTTGTTACGAGCCATGCCTGAGATTCTACGCCGATATCCAGGTGCGCGTTTGTGCATAATTGGGCGAGGTCACATGGGGAAAACCCTCCTCAAGCAAGCTAAGAAACTCGGCGTGGGTCATGCGGTCTTCATTCGCCCAGGCATGTCTTTTGAAGACTTAGCACAGCACTTCCGTAGTGCGGATTTGGTCGTTTATCCTTCATACTATGAGGGTCAAGGATTGATTCCATTAGAGGCATTGGCAAGCGGGACGCCCGTCGTTACAGTCGACCAAGCTCCTCTCACAGAAATGATTGATTCAACGGTTGGAGAATTGTTTGAAACGGGTAATCCGGCTGATTTAGCGAATGCAGTCTGCCGTTCTCTGGATGACCCTGAAGGTCGAACTGCCCAAGCACTCAGAGGTCGAGAACGAGTCCTTGACACCTATACCTATGAACACAATGCAGAAGATTACGAACAGATCTATCAAAACCTCGTAACCGCTTCTTGAATGATTAGTATTATCCCCATCATACAGCGTGGTCCACGTTCAATTCCTCTTTGGCGATAATGCCGATGAATTCTGTCAATGAATTGATTTTTCATTCACGTTTCGAGTAAATCTCAATGACACCCTACGGGTGTCAGCGAGAAGGCGCGGTGTTCATAGGCACACCACCTATTGGATAACCATGCTCGCGAAGCGGTTGATGGCCATCTGCCTCGCCGCGATGATGCTTTCTATGCTGCCCCCTGTATCTGCAGATGACGACATCCAGAGTGCGAATCCTCTTACCGATGGCGTTACGTCCAACGGTTATGTCTGCGACCCTGATTGCGATGCTGGACAAGACAAAGCCGATTTTTGGAAAGTCGAAGCACGCAAGGGAGATATTGTCCAAGTTTCTTTTTCCGGTTCGATGAACGGTCCTGCATGGTGGTGTCCTGGTGATGGATGGACGGGTCGATTTTCGTTGCTCGATGCTCAGGGTGGCGTCATTGTTGATACCTATGCAGATGACAATGCCGCCTCCAAAGTACTTTCCACGACCGTAAACACTGCGAGTTATGTCTATGTCAAAGTCAAGGCCGATGACTCATGGTGTAACGATGGTTTTGATTATACGCTCACGCCTTCAATCGACAAAGCAAACCGTGATTACGATGAAGACGGATTCATCGATAATGACGATGACTGTGATGATCTTGTAGGAACTTCTACGAACGATCGAAAGGGTTGTACTGATTCGGATTCAGACGGTTGGTCAGACCCTGATTCAGGATGGGGGCCACAAAATGGAGCTGACGCTTTTGTCAATGAAAACTCACAATGGCTTGACAGTGATAACG
This sequence comes from Methanobacteriota archaeon, assembly GCA_002726395.1. Taxonomy (GTDB): domain Archaea; phylum Thermoplasmatota; class Poseidoniia; order Poseidoniales; family Poseidoniaceae; genus MGIIa-L1. The sequence continues at coordinate 5,731 of PBTA01000072.1, forward strand.
ACGGTTATGGCGACAATTTAGACGGATTTGAAGGCGACCATTGCCCATTCCGTAGAGGCTATTCGGTTCTTGACCGCTACGGTTGCTTGGATTCCGATGGCGATGGTTACTCAAACGAAGACCCCGGTGCTTTGGACGGCGTCACTGCATGGTTTGCTCATCCAGTTGGCTTTGGTGATGCCTTCCCGCTTGATGCGACCCAATGGAACGATACCGATGGTGATGGTTATGGTGATAATTGGGAAGATGGAGATTGGAACCTTTCTCGAGCAGGATGGGGTATTGGTTCATGGCTGTTTAATGCCTCAACTCCAGACGCATGTCCTTTCATTACCGGCACTTCAACTGGTGACAGGTTCGGTTGCACCGATACCGATGGCGATGGATTTTCAGACGGTGATCTCAATTGGACCAAGTCCAACGGTTCAGATGCATTCCCATTGGAACCATCACAATGGCAAGACCGTGATTTTGACGGTTGGGGTGATAATCAATCAGAAGGTGCTCTTCAAGTCGATGACTTCCCAGATAATCCAACTCAATGGGCCGATACCGATGAAGATGGTTGGGGTGATAATCAATCATACGGAGCGACACAAGTCGATGATTTCCCGTTCATTGAATCTCAATATCGAGACACTGATGGCGACGGATATGGCGATAACCTTGGCGGCTTTGAAGGCGACGTTTGCGTATTTTCTTCTGCTGAAGAAGTCGAATCTGGCTGGATATCACGCTACGACCGTCTTGGATGTCGGGATGTAGATTCCGATGGATATTCCGACCCGAGTAGCGATTGGATTGCCCACCCGAATGGGTTCGCAGATGCTTTCCCAGATGACGAAAGTCAGTGGTATGATACCGATGATGACGGCTATGGTGACAACCTCGAATATTTCGATGGTCAAACCCTGAGGGTTGCTTATCGTGGTGATGGTTGCAGAACGACAGAAGGCTCCTCAACTTTTGACCGCTGGGGATGTCCAGACAGTGATGAAGACGGATGGTCCGACCCAACCAGTTCTTGGTTAGCAAGTCCTGGCGGAAAGGGCGATGCTTGGCCGATGGATGTCACTCAATGGCACGATATTGACGGCGATGGACGTGGCGACAATCCTCTTGGAACGACTGCCGATGTCTGTCCGACACAGGCTGGGACGTCTGTAGGTCCATCTTCTGGTGGTGACCGTTGGGGTTGTCCTGATACAGATGGAGACGGATGGTCGGATTTAGGAGATGCATTCATCCATGAGCCAACTCAATCCCGTGATACCGATGGTGATGGTTTTGGAGATTCAAAGGACGGCAACCAAGGCGATGCCTGTCCTGAAGTTCGAGGAACTTCACTTCTTGATCGTTTAGGCTGTCGAGACACCGATGGCGATGGGTGGTCAGACCCTACTGATTCTTGGCAAGCTCATCCCTACGGTTCAGCGGACTCATTCCCGACAGAATCGCTCCAATGGCGAGATTCAGACGGTGACGGTTTTGGCGATGTTCCGTTGGGAGCACTCCGAGATGATTGTCCGGATGTTGCTGGAATCTCAATGCGTGATACCCAAGGCTGCGTTGATTCCAATGGTGACGGTTGGTCCGATTCGTATGGAGAGTTCTCTGCCGCAGTCGCTATCTTGGGAGAAGACCCAGCAGCATCATGGTTGACGTATCTCGTGATTGGATTTGGGTTCATTCTCGGGGCGACTTTAGCCCTCATTGTTCGCAAGGGCAGAGACAATGACCTGATTCAAGATGAATTGTTTGAGTCGAAAGAAACCGCTGAACTCGATGCTCTGACATTGGAATCTATGCCAGCTCCAATGATACCTTTGGAAAACCTCCCCCCGCTTCCAATTCCAGAGGGAATGGAGATGCCTCCACCTGCGCTACCTGCACCAGAAGAAGGAGGTGAAGTCAATGAGTGAGTCGAAACTTTTCCTTCCGTTGCTTCTCGTAACTCTCTTGGTCGGTTGCATTGTCTTACCCCTCGGTATCGTTCAAGAGGTTCAGGCAGAAACTTCTGCTGTTGAAGACGCTCTCTCTGCAGAGGGGTTGACTTTAGTTGCTCTACGCAACGACACCATGGACATGAATCAAGATGGTGAGCCTGATGCAATTCGAGTGGTCGTCATTCTCAATTCGAGTTCTGATTGGACTGAAATTGAATTACGGTTGTATGGACTTCACAAAGACAAGGAAGTTCAAGAAGACAAATACATGGCTTTTACCGGTCAATCCAATGCAAGTTTAGTTTACGATGCTTGGTCTCAAGGCGAGCACTCACTCCGCCTTGAGTTTGTCAATCAAGACGGTGATAAAATCACCTCAATTCAACTGCCGACATATGTTCTCACTCCAGCTTTGAAAACTCCACAGTTGATGCTCGATTTGGACGCACCCACACGAATTGAAACGGGAGATTCTTGCTCGATTAACCGAATCTTTGCTGATGAAACCGGCCCTCGATACGATGCTTCGGGAACTCGAACCTTCTCAGGTGCTCCTTTTACCGTTCTTGACAATCAAACGATTTTGGATTGCTCACACTGGCCAGCGGGCGAATATATGCTCAAAGAAGCCTACCGTAACGACTTGGGTCAAACTGCGGAGTATTGGGTGAACCTTACGATTCATAATCGTCCTGCACCTGCTTTTTCGATGTCGGTCATTGGGAATGAAAACGTTACAGATAATCCGTGTGAACTTACCATGGTGCCAAATATGATTGGTGTTGACTTTTCTTCATTTGACAAAATTTGGACTGTTCAAGGAATTGAATTAACTGGTAATCGAAGCACGACTTACGATTGTTCCGTGTTACCAGCAGGTGTTCATCTGATTACTTTAGAAGTCATCAATAATGAACAGATTCGAACTGTTCATGGCGTCAACCTCGTTCGACTTCCTGGACTCAATCTTTCGGATGAAGAAGCGGCAACCCTTCCAAGTCGTTCATTTGGAGATGAAACACCTACAGAATCTGTGGGTTGGTTCTCAATCGGGATTCTTGGTCTCATCGTTTGTTTTGTTGTCTTCATGCTTCTTGTCCGAGTGAAGGAAGACGCTGGGGCCTCATCTCTACGAGACCTTGGGCCTATGCCGATGATTCTCTCCGATGGCTCACCTGACGCACAGGGCCTTCCAACAATGACCGACGCTGAAGGTGTTCTTTGGCGTCAACATCCAGACGGAGCAACCGATTGGTGGGATACTCAGCTTCGAATTTGGCACAAATGGTGAGGTGCTAGGCGTGTTGGATATTGTATTGATTTCACTTGCCTCAGTGGTTGCTATTTGCATTCTCATTTGGTTGGTAAAGGTTCGACCTCGTACACCGCAAAACGATGCAGAATGGAATTCAGATTGTGAATTTTTAACCACTACTACAGCAGAAGGCAATACAATCACATTCCGTAATGTTCGTGATTTCTTTTGGCGAACAACACGAGACCGTGATGAAGCATGGGAAGACGAGGTGGTTGTCGACGTTGAAGAATTGAAAGACATCTGGTTTATGGTCGACCATTTCCATTCGATTCATGGAATGGCTCACACATACTTGACCTTCGAATTCAACGATGGAACTTGCCTCTCCTTCTCCTTTGAAGCGCGACGAAGAGTGAAACAACGATATCACCCTTGGGCAGGCCTGTGGCGCAATTTTGAATTATATCTTTTAGTTGGGTTTGAGCGAGATCTTACAGGCTTACGCACCAATGCTCGAGGAAATAAGGATTACATGTTTAGAGCAATTACTCCCCCAGGCAAAGACAAAGACATGCTCCGTCGTTTGGCGAACAAAGCCAATCAGTTGGCTGAACATCCAGAATGGTATCACTCGTTTTTGACAACTTGTAATACCTCTATTGTTCGTATGGTAAATCGAGTAACGCCAGGACGGGTACCCTTTTTGTGGCGTAATTTCCTTCCGGGGTATACGCCACGGGCTGCACTAAAACTTGGTTTGATAGAAGATTGGGGCGGCCTTGAAGGTACGCTTGAGAAAGCACGGATTGATCAAGTGGCCCGGAAATGGGATGGAGAGGGTGATTACTCTGCAATGCTTCGAGAGCATTTACCTGATTCAACGATCCAAGAAAAGTAACAGTTGCCCTGAAGAAAAACTGATTTCAAGGCATTCATCTTTCGTTTGATTGTGGAGGCCTTGCGTACCTGCTCGTAATGTTTCATTTTTCAAATTCCATTTGGCTCCAGTGATTTCCAGACCGTTAACATCTCCAATTGAAAACAAAGAAAACACCGTATTTTTTTCTATAGAACAATTTTTGTAACCGCTTTTTGGAACGAGTTCAATTGTGCATTTGGAAGTGTGCAATCGTGCGTTTGAAGGTGCTTCGCACAATGCTAAAATCGCCGCGAATTGGTGGGCTAAATCTCCGCCTTCGATCCCGAAAATGTCGATTGAGGAAGCGCCGTTATCGATTGACCATCTGAGTGCTTTGAGTAAATCATTCTCATCTTGGCCTTCTTTTCGAAGGAATTCGACTTTTGAATCTGTTTGAATTTGGGTTTGAGTTTCTTTTGAAAGGCTGTCCATATCACCGATGACAGTCTGCATTATGACGTGATTTTCTAGGCACTGATGAGCGGCACCATCACACGCTACAACATGGTTTGCGCTTTTTACTAACGGTCTCCAAATCTCTTCATCAGGCCAGTGACCATTCGCTACGATGAGATAGGAATGCTCGGTCATGTTTAGGCGAAGGGTTCCATCTTGTCAAACCCATCCATCAGGTTGAATGAAAGATGAATTTGAGAATTATGTGACTGACCCCCTACGGGGGTCAATGGATGCAAACTTCAAGAAGCGTTTTCAAGGGAGGCGGCCGACAAGGTGGCATGGCGGCGGCGAGCAGCAGACCTTTTCCAACAGTTTCAATACTGCTTACTCTGTTATTTGTCGTCCACCTCTTCTCTCCTTTGGTTGAATATCCGGTAGAATCAGACAATGAGTTGGACGAGGTTTTTGTACACTCTTCAAGCGAATATGTGCCTCTCAGTGACTCATACAGCCATGACTTTGCAGGTTCCAACCTCGCCTTCGATGGATTGGATGATGCCACAGTTCGTGAAGAATCCGCTCTCGATATTTGGATGACGGAAATGCTTGCAGTGATGCCAAATGAAACGATGGGGACTCCGGATATTCAACTTCGTCACGATGAAGGATTTGATGCATGTTGGACTACAGAAGAAGGAGGCGTGTATGTTGGCTCTCTTGAGGGTGGCAGCTCTTCCTATACATCCGTTACACCAAGTTGGAACATGTATCTCGTGGATTCAGTAACTCCGTCGAATGTGAGCACACCGCTCGTGGATTGTGCTCTTGCCGTAAATGAAGATGGACGCCAATATGTTCTGTATGCAGACGGTGACAACATTAAATCAGCTCACATCGCTTATCCAAATTCTGTGTTCTCGGAACTCTCATGGCAAAAAATAACGATTCGATACAACGTTCAGCCAACGGATATTCAAATGGTTCTTCTTCCAAGTCAACTGGAGTTTGCTGTGTTCAGAGACGTAAACGGTTCTCTTTGGCAACTCAATTACAGTGGGAACTTATGGTATGATAATCTGCTCGATGCAGGTCCAATTGGCCATTCAATTGAATTAGAAATGGATGATAACGGTGTTGCACACTTACTCTATACTGCGGGTGAAGAAGTTCGTTTAATTCGTTATGACGGCTCGACCTATGACCGACGTGTTCTCGTTCGAGACTCCAACCTTGGCGTACAACTCGGCATGGGGTTAGATTCGAATGCAGTTGAACAAATTGCTACCACGTCTATTGTGGACGATGGTTCCGGAAATCTCATCACCAATGTGCAATTACTACGCAGTCTTTCAGGACAAGACGAAGGACGCATTGACCCTGTTCCTATCCATTCGGATGTCAACAGAGACGTGACACAACAAACCGCTTCCCTCGATCTTGAAGAAGGCGTTTCTGCGATAGCTGATATCAACGGTGATGGGTTTGACGACTTCATTTATTCTGAACCCGATTACTCAAACGCCAACCAAGAAACAGGTCGAGTGTCCGTCTCTTTTGGCTCTGTGAGCGGACTCTCGGAGCAAGGTACACTGTCATCGTGTAACGGTTCTCAAGCAGGTCAACGCTACGGCTCAGGCCTTGCTATTGCGGATTACAATGGAGATGGTCTGTATGATATCGCTGTTGGTTCGTCTGGATGGAACGCTTCGCAGGGTAACGAAAGTGGAGATAATGGAAAAATCGAGATTCTTCTCGGAAATTCAACCTCTGGGTTCGATTGTTTGAATCCGTGGTGGGCCGTTACAGGAAATTCGGGTGAAGCGCTTGGTTGGAAACTTGAAGCAATAGCGGGAATGAACGGTGATGGATTCGCAGACTTAGCCGCTGTAGCCGCTAATCATTCAGTTATTGTTGCTACCATTCCGAACGAAATTGTTCACAAAGGAAAGATTGCAATCTACAAGGGGACTGCCTCTTCAATGGAACACGTTCGCAACATCACACAAACCCAAGAATCGACTTTACTCGGTCGCTCGTTGAGTGGTTCAGGTGACTTGAACGGCGATGGATTTGATGATTTACTTATTTCGAATGCAGCAGGCTTTGACTCATTCAGTGGTTTTCCTTCAGTCGAGATATACTTTGGGACTACCTTTGGTTTCAACGGAACCGCTGACCAAAAAATTCTCTCAACCGTTCAAGGAAAAATGTTCGGACACACCATCGATTTCATTGGTGATATCAATTCCGACGGCTACGACGATATGATGTTTTCAGAAGTTTACAACGGGACTGGAGGCTATCAAGCTGGAAAGGTCTGGATGTATCATGGGTCCGCTTCCGGAATTTACTCAGTCGTTCCTAATTGGACTAAAATGGGTGATTCAAGCAATGTAATGCTCGGAAGGATGTTCATGGGTGCAGGTGACGTTAATGAAGATGGATATGACGATATTTTGCTTATGGAACAGGGCGCTACACGTAACGGTAAGGTCGATTTGATTCTTGGTTCATCCGACGGACTGAGCAGTGAATCGGAGCTGATTGCTACTGGCTCTGCCCAACAATATCGTGGGTTGTCAATGGCAACACTCGGCGATCTTGATGGTGATGGATTAAACGAAATATGTCTCAGTTCTCGACAAACCGCTTCGAGTTCATCATTCCGAGTCGTCTATGATTTCTATTCTGAGCGCGATTGGGAATCAACCACCTTCACTTTCGATACTGATGAACTTGAATTCCTTGACGTTTCTACCTCAAGCCGAGGTGAAGCAAGCATGCTTTTGTCTTTCCAAAACTGGGACTCACTTCACTTCCTCGAACATGTCGATGATGGTACTGCAACCGGTATCTGGGCCGATAATGTTCTTTCAAACTCCCTTCTTAATTCGACGAACTTTGCCTTCGCCGGCACAAGTTCAGGCCGTCCAATCGTTCTCTCGACAGAGGGTGGCCATGCCCTAAAGATGCAGACGACTTCGAGTTATACCGCAGTTGAACAGAGCATCCTAACATCGGGTACCATGGGCGACTTGCTTGGTTCTGCACTGGATTCTGACGGCCACCAACACCTTGCCCATGCAACTTCAGCGGTCGGTGGATACCAAATTTTTGCCTCGATTGAAGATGATTCAGGCTGGTCAACCACGCAAGTCGCTACAAACCTTGACCTTGCAGACCCGTTGGTTGTCTTGACTGACCCAAGTGATGATACGCGTATTCTCTACCGTGATTCAACTGCGAATCAGCTGATGATGTCGCACTATGATGGCAGTTGGACAGCGACAATGATTGGATCGCAAGGAGAAGTGGTTTCCAGCGATTTCCCTGCAATGTATCTTCCAAATGGTGAAATGGTTATGGCTTTGATTTCCGATGATGGCCAAAACCACAACCTCAGTGTATGGATGTATGACGGGACAACTTTGGAATCAAGTACAGTCGCCGGCCTTACAGACCTTTCAAGCCATATTCAAATTGCAATGGCTGACGATGGAACAATGATGGTGGCAACACTCACTTCGACTGGAGTTTTGAATCTCTATGAGCGTCAGTTTAACCAGTCAACTTGGGCGGAAAACTCAACATGGAATTCGACGAATTTGGCTCAACCAAACGGTGGAATAAACACCTTCAATCTTGACCTTACAGGCGGCACTTATCCTGCAATGGCCGTTCGTGCAGATTCAACCAGTGACGTCTTGTATACCCGAAATGCCTCACTTGATTGGCATTCCTTTGGCTCACAACCAGAATCGACGATTGATGGTGCATGGGACCTCTCTTCAGAAGATGGTACTTACATTTTGATGACCAGTGTTGGCACAAACAATCTTCTCACTTGGAACAGTCTCAACACACACACCAGTTCAGCATCTCCAATTACTCCTGAATATCTTTGGAGCAGTCTCTCCTTTGGCGATGTCACTGCAACCGGTACTGTTGGTCTTTATACCGATTCAAATGAAACCCTTCACCTAGCAATTCAAGACAGCGTCCTTTGGGATGTAGAGGTGTTGCGATTGTATCCAGATGCAGATAGGGACCTCATTTTCGATCTTGTAGATGACTTGCCCCTTCTTGGAAATCAATGGGCTGACAGCGATGGTGACGGCTATGGAGACAACGCCCTTGGGCCCTTGTACGACTCTTGTGAATCGACTAACGCACCTTCGGCATACTATACCTATGGATGTCCGGACTACGATAACGACGGTTACGCCGATGTAGATGATGCTTGCAATGACGACGTTGGAGAATCATGGATCGACCGTAAGGGATGCGATGATTACGACCAAGACGGATGGTCGAACAATAAATTCAACTATCTTGATGGTGACGTTTTCATCTTTAATTGGAAACTCGCTCTCGACAGTGACGGCGACGGATACGGAGATAATTCAGGTCAAGATTGCTGTATCACTGAATACGATTCAACTCAACCAGATGGCGATTTGTTCCCATTCAATCCATCACAATACAAAGACCAAGACGGCGATGGTTGGGGTGACAATTCTTCAGACCTTGTTGAAGGTGATAATTGTAAGTTCGATTGGGGCGCGTCATGGCGTGACCGTAACGGTTGTCTTGATTCCGATTTAGATGGTTCTTCAGACCCAGGTAATTATGCTGGGATTCCATGGACTGTTGAGGATGGAGCTGATGTATGGCCGTTTGACGGCTCACAGTGGGCTGATACAGATGGTGATGGCTATGGCGATAACAGTTCACAAGAGGCGACCAATCCCGACAGTTTCCCCGCAAACATTGCTGCTGCTGAAGATAACGATTCAGACGGCTATCCGGATAGATGGACTTCATTTTACAATCTCTCCGATGAAAGTACTGAAAACGACGGTGGCGGGTTGATTCTTGACGCCTGCCCAGGCGTATTCGGCAATTCTACGAATCCTTACCCTGGTTGTCCCGATACTGATGGCGACGGTTGGATGAATTCTGAAGACGCTTTCCCACTTGAGGCGACGCAATGGCTCGATTTCGATGAAGATGGATTCGGAGATAACCCAGCAGGGTATCAGGCTGATGAATGTCCTACCGTTGCCGGTGTCCTTGAGGGGACAAGTCCGTTTGAGGACGGTACTGGAATCGGGTGCAGATTTATTGATGATACAGACGATGATGGAGACTTTGTCCCCAACTTCGAAGATAATTGTTCAAATACCGATGCAGGTCTATCGGTGAATCAATTTGGTTGTGCAGACAATCAAATCGATGATGACGGCGACTCGATATTCAACGACCTCGACCTCTGTCCTCAGACTCCGTTGGGAGTTTTAGTAGATACTACAGGATGCAGTGAGGCGCAACTTCTTACCGATGATGACTTGGATGGGGTTAGCGGACCTTCTGATCTCTGTCCGGATACGCTTTACAGCCAACGGGAAGAAGTCGATGCCAACGGATGTTCAGAATCCCAACGTGATTCAGATAATGATGGCGTGAAAGACGATGTTGATGCATGCCCCGAAACGCCTGCAGGATATCCGGTTCTTGCCGACGGTTGTACAGACGATTCTGCCTTTGACCAAGATTTAGACGGTGATGGCTATCTGGGTGAGTACGCTTTCACTCTCAATGAATCCAGTGGTTTACGAGAAAACCAATCAGGTGATGCCTTCCCTACAAACGGTTCACAATGGTTTGACCAAGATGGAGACGGTTGGGGTGACAATACAAACGGAAGTTTCTTCGACTTCTGTCCGACTGAATTTGGAACATCGTATCTTGAAAATATTTACGGCTGTTTGGATGACGGGGACGGATATGCGGACTTTACTGAGCCCCCCTATCTTGCTGGGGATGCAACACAATGGTTTGATGATGATTACGATGGATTTGGTGATAATCCAAATGGAACCTCTCCAGATTTGTGCCTTGGAACACCTGTAAGTTTGGCATCTTCAGTCGATGAAAATGGTTGTCTGACTTCTCAACTTGATTCAGATAATGACGGTGTCTTCGATAATTTGGACCAATGTCTCAATGAACCGAAAGGTGAAGATGGATATGCTGATGGTTGTCCTTTGAGAAATTCTGACTCTAATGATGGCGCTTCCTCCGGATTTGGTTCTTCAACAATCATCGCTATTATTGCAGGAATAGTAGCCTTACTTGTTGTGACGGTCATCGTGATTCGACGACGAAACGACGATTTTGATTATGATGATGACGATGATGAAGACGAAGATTGGGATGATGA
>PBTA01000067.1 GCA_002726395.1 Methanobacteriota archaeon
AAAATTATATCAATTGGTTTATTGAAGAATGGCCACCAAAAATAAATAAAAATAATAGATTAATGTATCCAAAAAAATGGAATCCACCAGAGATATTAAATAATGTAACATCATAATTATTTTTTATAATATTTATTATAATGAAAAATATAGAAATAGTAGGTAAAAGACAAAAGGACAAAATTAATAAAGCAAATGATCCAACTACTAACTCGGTAGTGATAACATGGAACGTGGCTGAAGAGATCATTTCTCATCCTCCAAATATTCATGACCGTACCATTTCCATTGTTCCATTGTCCAACCATTAGGCAACCCCCCTTCGGGTAAAGGTGGCGTACTGCCAACTGAATCTTCTTGTTTAGGCAGAAGGTTTGTTTGATCGATTTCCTTTGACAGGTCTTCTTGATCGTTCCAATAACGAGATTGTAGTGTTAATACTAAGGTAAGGAAGAATATGCAAAAGGCGAAGGATTGGAGATAAACCTGCAATTGATTAACCGCTAATGCGGGCTCTTGAGCCGCGATTCTAAACCATGGAGTGATCTGGGTTGGCCCGTCTCCATTCATCACCGCTCGCCATTCAATAATCGATGGCTGAAGTGCTGGAGGTAACTCAAATTCCCACGAGTTGTTGTCAACTAGAGTCGCGTTTATGCTATTGGAAGGCTGGTCGACTAATCGCCATTCTATTGCCAATTGTTCAACATCGCTAGTAGCGACTGGCACTGTTGTTTGCTGACCTAAATCTCGACTAATAATTGGAGAATATTCGCTTGAGAGTCTGGGAAGATTATCGGGAACTGGTAAGACATCTATGTCAAGTCCTGAACTAATCGCGAAATATGGAGTATTTTGTCCACCATGATGGATTGATAAATAAAATGTGGTAGATTCAAGAACTGTTGGTTTTACTGTCCATGAAATTGTGTAGACTTCATTGAAGGAAGATCCGGCTATTTCCACGTAATTGTTGTCTCCACCATTGACGTCAGAAATTACCTGCCAACCCCCGTCTTCTGGTAAGTCGCTGTGACCAGTGACGTCGGTTAGTAAAAACAAGCCAATAGCATCTGAAGAGGAGAACGAAATACCGCTAACTGAGGCGGTAATTGATACCGGTAAACCAAGATAAGCATCTCCGTCTAGATTCAGCTCTAGGAGGGCTGGAGAGGTTTGGTTTTGTGAGGCATCTCCGTGACAAGCCCCTCCGCACTGCATGTCAAAATCACCATCCCCAACTCCGCCAGGGTTAGCTCCTCCAAGGGAAGTTAGGCTCAGCAATATTACTAGAGATAGAACAATACTGATTCTATTCAGTTTTAGTCCCTCCTTTGTAGCAAGCCTAAGGCAGTGATTAAGATACTGACTGCCAAGAATAACAGTCCAAGATAGAGGCCGCCGGTTTCTGATAATCCGCTAGCAGATTCAGTAGTCGTGTCAACCTCGAAATTGGAAAGCGTCATAGAACCTGCAACTAATTGCTGACCACCAATTACCGGAATTACAGTGTAATTTGTTGAACCTGCAACAATTGGACTATCACTAAATTTGAATTGATCAGTCTCATCGATTTGGAAATTGTTGCGCATGATCAAAAATGTAGCTGACTCCCCGTCCCATTGCCAAGTAAGGTCAACTTCACCAGCATCATTTTGGGCGACTAGGGCCGATATAGTGGGCCCTTGTGTCGTTTGTATCGACTGTGTAGTAGTGGCAGTACTTCCTAAATCATCTTCAACGGTAAGAGATATGCTAGTTGTGCCAGTGGTAATAATAGAAATAATCTCTCCCTCACTTGACATTGGGTTACCGATATTATCGTACCATTGCCAATAATAGTTTGCAATAATTCCGTCTAAATCATATGATTGTGTTGCATTAATTACGATTAATTCTCCAGACCAAAGGTTAGCAGATTCTATGTTTATATTCGCTACTGGCTCAACATTATCAACATTAATTTGCCATGTTTCAACTTGTGGTGATACCTCGCCATCGTCGAAGGTTATCTGACAAGTCCATGATTGCCCAGCACCAAAATATTGAGCAGCAACAAATGTAGAATTATCTAATGAACCCTCTCTAAAGCCATTTCTTAACCACGAAATTTGAAAATTTATCTGATCATTATCTGCATCGGTGAATTCTGGAAGAATTGTTAGGCCTGACGCTTGATTATCAACAAAGGAAATATTCGCAGGCATTTCTTCAATTGTTACCGACGGCATAGAATTTTGAATTATTATGGACGATTCTAATGACTCAATACTGAGTTGTGTACCATCGTTTCCGTAAACTGATACGGTCCAATTTTCTCCTTTAGTGGTAAGCGAGGCAGGTATAGTATTTTGATTTGCCAAATCGGTTTGCTCGACGCCGTCCTTGTGCCAAATAATTGTTGCAGGCGCCATTGCATCATCATCCAAGTCACTGTAAGTGTAGGTGAAACTCAGTGAATCATTAGTGTATGAAATAGCTGGTACTAATTGGAGATCACCAATGTCCGGTGCTGAATTCATTATCGTAACATCAACAGAAGACCAAGTTGACCAATCAATTCCATCGCTGACTCTAATTTTAGCCGACCAAATCTGATTTTTTTCGGTTGATGATGATTGTATAATTGTCGAAGATTGCTCAGTCATGGTATCATCCACACGCCATTCTATCTCAGTAGCAATAATCTGGTCACCATCTAAATCTTGAGTATTATATGTCAAAAACAGGTCACTCAATGTTGTTGGCAGAGATGGTGAAATTACTGGAAATGTCACTTCTGGAGGGTTGTTAGGCTGTATTACTTGCCCAATTGTTATGATTTGTGATGACCTAGATTCAATATCCTCACCATCAGATGCCGTGACTTCTACTCGCCACTCATCACCTTCACGGGTGGCAATTGATGGCACAATTGTATCATTATTGAACTCTGTAACAAGTACTCCATCTAGGTACCAGTGAATCTCAATTGTCAAGCTATCTTGGTCATCATCTGATACACTGTACGAGACTGCTAAATCTTCAGAGTCATCTGGTGTGGATGGTGTTATTTCTGGTGCATTTAGAGTAGGTGGAGTATTTTGAATTGTTACTGTATTACTGGTTTGTAATGTGCCATAATCAGCCCCGTCACTAGGTCGAACTGTAGCATACCAATCTTGACCTTTTGTTGTTTGACTTGGCGGTACAGTCAACCCTGTGATTGTACCAGAAGGTAGTGCTTGAGAATCACGGTACCAAGTTATTTCACTACCTGACTCAGGATCATTGTCAGGATCGCTATATGTGTAACTAAGCGTCAGAGACTCTGCAGTTTTTGCATCAGTTGGAGATAGCATAACGTTTGACGCTGATGGAGGGTTATTGACTGGTATATTTTCAGGGACTTGAACTACATCAGTAACCCAACGATCACCACTATTTTGGCTATTACCGTTAGTGGTCATTCCCGCCATCTCAAAATTGACAGTACCCGCACCTGCGGCAGGTGAAGTCCATTCAAAACTCCAAGAACGGTAACTACTACCCGTAATGCTGTGAGTCGCACTATTACCTTGGCTATTTACATTGACCAACATTAATCCAAATCCAGTGCTTAGAGTGCCCTTGTCAACTTCTAGTGAGAATCCACCATTCGAACCAGAAACACCTCCACTAACCGAGACCGTTACCTGATACAATTTGTTTACATCATAAGAGGCCGGTAAGCCGGAAATCGATACACTAGCAGGGCTAGTTCCAGATTGAGAATGACAATTACAACCCGATGCTTGGTTGTAAACTCCTCCCTCATAACCTTGGATTGCTGGGACCAGTAACAGAATTGAGACCATCAGAATGGCAACGATTACCCTACGCTGACCCATAAGGTGACTATTTCGTCGCACTATTGAACATTTACGGATGATTGCATAAGGAAATACCAGTTAGAAGTCAAGCAACGACTTTTGAGGTTGCTTGGGCGAAGATGTTTGTGGGGCTTCATCTGATTCTCTTAACTGGGCAGAGTCATTGAGTGCTTGATTCAGTGAGGCTTCATCCCAAACAGTAAGTCCCAGGCTCTCCGCTTTTGTTAGTTTAGTACCGGCATTTTCGCCGGCAATCAAAACATCAAGTTTAGCAGAAATCGAGCCTACAACCTTGCCGCCCGCGGCTTTCACCATTAATTGTATAACTTTACGTGGCTGAGTTAACGTACCAGTAATACAGAATGTCATGCCCTCAAACTTGCCGCTGGAAACTGTGGCTGGCTCCTCGTCCAGTACTAAGTGATTTGACAACTCAAGAATTAGAACTCGTCGCAGTTCCAAACCATCACGAACTTGTATGGCAACTTTTTCGCCAATACCATCATGTTCACAAAGGCCTCGAATGGCAAAATTTGATTTGTGTGGTTTGCCGCTTTCATCAAGTTCTGGGCCGTAAGCCTCGTCACCCATTTCTGCATGAGTTCCCCTTAACCAGTCAAACATTCCCTCAAGCGTCTTGACATGGCTAGCGAATAGGGATGCGAGTTCTGGCCCGATACCTGGAAGGCCAAGTGCATGGATGAATTTACCTAGAGTCATTTGTTTAGTTCGAGTTAATTCGGACAAAACATTCTGTGCAGACTTCTGCCCCATCCGCTCAAGACTAGTCAAATCTTGAATGGTTAATCCATACAGCCCTGAAATAGATGAAAGCAGATTTGCATCGAGTAATTGTTCAACCAATTTCTCACCAATACCATCCATCTCTAAAGCTCGACACCAATAGAGGATTGACCGGCTAGTTCGTGCCTCACACAACATATTGTGACATTTTAGAAAGGCTCCTTCAGCAATCAGGGTTGAATCGCAGGAAGGGCAAATTTGAGGAATGATGATTTCACACTCATCGGGAAGCTCGTGCTGAAATTGCGTGCCATCTGCATGATAACGATCCGCTAAGTCTTCTTGTTTGGCTCTACCGAGGCTGTGTTCAATTTTAGGGATTACATCCCCACGTCGAACGATAAGAATCTTATCACCTATTTTCACTCCAAGCCTTGCGACTTCACCTGGGTTGTGTAGAGTTGTGTTTTCCACGGTCACTCCGCCAACACTCTGTGGAGCAATTCTTGCCACTGGGGTTACATTGCCGGTTCTGCCGGTTTGCCAATCTACGCTGAGCAGTACGGAGGTTGCTTCCTCTGGTGGAAATTTCCATGCCAGTGCCCAACGTGGATGATGGGCAGTCATACCGAGGTTGTTGCGTTGCCGTAAATCATCGAGTTTGAAGACAATGCCGTCTATTTCAAACTCAAAGTCACTCCGCTTGCTAGACCATTCTCTAGTATGTTCAATCATTGCTTTTTGTGGTGAATCTGTTTCGAAGATTGTCCAAGGTGCTGGCTCTATACCCGCTTTTTGCAACCAGGCCAGTAATTCACTATCATGATTTGCAGTTGGCGACTCATTGACGAACTTTACATCATAGGCACAAAACACCAAATCAGCAGCATCTGCCTTACCATCACCGTGTTTTTGACGCAGAGCGCCCGAGCAAAGATTACGCGGATTTGGTGAAACATCGCGATATTTCTGCTCAAATGTTGCCAATGGCATGACTACTTCACCGCGCACATGACAATCCGCAGCAACGTTAAGTCGAAGTGGAATGTTGGTAACTAACTTAGCATTTAGTGTGACATCTTCGCCTCTTTCTCCGCTCCCTCTTGTTGCAGCGCGGTGCAGGTTACCAGCGACGTATTCTAGCGACAGCGCTGAGCCATCTAATTTTGGTTGGGCGAGGTATCGCTTGCCGCCAAATGTAGATTGAGTTACAAAGTGAGTTATGTCTTCATCTGTAGTACCCTTATCTAGAGACCGCATTGGGAACATGTGGTCTACCTTTTCAGTGCCCGGCAGTGGTTCCGGGCCAACTTCATGTAACACTGAATGGTTAGGGTCTAGTGATTTTAGTTCGTCCCACAACTTATCAAAATCTGCATCTGAAATCTCCGGCGCTGAATGATTATAGTACAATTCTCGATGATAGCGAACTGCCGCAGAGAGTTCCTCGATTCTCTGCTTGTCGGCCATGGTTACGCACCTTAGTCATAGGCTTTGAATATCACGAAAATTGTAACCCAAGCAGTTGTACATCTGCCAATGGACAACGAGTCATTACGGCGTTTGACATTATCCTTAAGTGTATTTCAGCAACTACTGCAATAGTTGAGGAAAACATGTGCCCGGCGTGAACTGTATTGTCGTCATCTGACCAACAACAATGGATGTGAGTGAAGGGTTTTCCATCTTGTGTTCGAGCGATATTACCCGATAGACTGACTAATTCTGAAGGATTGTCAAGTTGTCTTTTGATGTAGATGCCTTCATTGTTCATGTAACCATAGATATTATCGCGTGTCCGTCCTATACCACTGGTAATTGCTGCGGCATTGAAGCCAACCTCCTGTGCCAGCTTCTGCAAAGAGGCGTGTATTTCCTCTCCCGGATCAATCCTTACCAACAAGTCTTCATCGCTTCTAGTCCATTCCATGGTTTTCCCAATAGAATTCGCCTATTGGTCATAACGGTCATTCTTGTTCTAGACTTTTTTGATAAACCGTCGCCATAAACTGCTTGGCTTGGGCTAAATCGTGATATTTACCGCCCACTGGAAGTGGGCCAAAAATCCCCCACCCTTTACGAAGTAGCATAATCCGGCGCTTCGGTTGTCGCTTAGATAAGCGTAATTTTTTCCATTCATATCTTTGACCATCGGCAAATAAATGAGTAGATGTAACTGCATAACGTTTTGGAATTAGCAAATAAATGATGTGTAAGGATAGCAGTATATCCCAAATTATGGCATAAATAATCGGGGTGTTTGATATGGATATCAACGGCCAAGGTAAACTCATCATCGCGGCCATGGAAAACAGATTGCCCCATTGACGAATTACTTCTTGGGGACCTTCACTGGCCCAAGCAAAGCCGCCATTCGGTAATTCGCCTAATTTTGGTATATCGCGGGTTTGTTTGGTTAACCAAAAGGCATCCCATAGAACAATAGCCGCCAATATGACAATCACAAAAGTAGCGAATGTATCTGATGGAGGAAGATCTATTGCTGCCATCTAAATCATTCCTGCATGCCTTTTCTCATTCGACCTATAAATAGCAAAATACCTACTGCGCTTAACACTAACAAGATTAGAGTCACTGAGTCAAAACCGCCATCATTGTCAGATTTACCTTCCAGAATATCTGGCACTCCATCACCATCATCATCTTGGTCTTCGAATAAATCAGTGGTTTGACCATCTGGACAATTGATATCATCTGGAGCCCCATCATTATCTGTATCCTGCCAAACACATGGATCAAGTGGCCATTTATCACGCGTGTCAATGAAGCCGTCATTGTCATCATCGTCATCGTAAACATCGGGACCACAAGATCGGCTGTTGGCTAAGTCAAACCAATTATTTTCATCACATGATGAAACTAGATCTCGATCTGAATCAAGTAATTTTACATCAAGAGGAACGAATTGTTCAGTTTCAGCGCCTAATGTATCAACTACTCTAATCTGTAGTATGTGGCTACCTGGTGCATTGATGGTCATAAAATGGGTAGAATTATTAGAGGTGAAACTGTAAATCTGAGCCCCCCCAGCATCCAATATTGTCCACGTATAACTCAATTCTGTAGACGAATCTAAGTCATCTATTGCAGAAATTATTGAGAAAAACTCTGTTTGTTGCATAATAATGCTGGTGGAATTTGGTGAGTCTATGGTAAATAGTGGAGCAGTATTAGTTTGTAATTCAAAGATTATGCTTTGGGATAGCTCATCATAAGTATTCAACTCTAGAGTTTGGGTTTGAATTGGATGCCCGGCTGAGGCTGCTTCAGCTGTTATTGAGACAAGTGATTTTTCATTTCCTGCTGTATCTGCGGTAAATGTCAAAATATCCAGCGAGGGAGATTGACCGCTTACTGATGATGAGATTTTAGAGCCGTCGGAATAATCACTCACTACAGAATAATCACCTTGTTTCACAGTGTTATCAAATTGTGAGACTAAGTTAACTGTTACAAAGACCTCCACTATCGCGCCATCCCAAAGAGAAATGTTTTCTTTAATACTAAATGTGCTATCATAAATTTGTAAACTTGTGGCTCCGCTATAATCTATTAAACCAATTACTGAAGTTTGGGATAATGAGAGTGGATAATTTTCTACTGAAATCGCCGTTGAACAATCGATTACTGAATTCTCAATAGACATTCTAGATACTGTATCGACGCCATCTGCATGCAGGTCAATTCCGACATTATAACCGGTAATTTCAATGTTAGACAAAGCAAGATTGTCCGAAAATCTCCCATGATGACTAATCAATCCAGTGCCGGTTCCTTGCCCGTATAGAGTGATATCAGATAATGTTCCTGAGCTGTAATCAAAATCTATTGCTGGAGCGCCGGTTAATTCGACACCTTGGAGATTTAGTGCACGATTATTTGAACCTGCTATTCCAGGTGACGCACCGACTTTGCCAGTAATATTTTTGACAATAAATTCATCGTTAATGTAGTCTAATTTTAACAAACTTCCAGCGCCATCAAAATCGGTACCAAATAATCCAGTTAAGTCACCAGTCACACTAGTTAACACCAAGCCAGCAGAAGAACCACTGCCTATGGTGATATTACTGATGGCAAGATTTGTTTGTCCAGCTCTAATTGCAGGACCGCCACACCGCTCTAATATAACATCTACAATGGTTAAGGTGATTGAGGTTTGATCTGCATCGATACAGCCACTACCTGCATCACTAAGTCGTGAATTAGTCAGACTAAATGATGCATTCGAGGTGGATGAAAAACTAATCAATGGGTCTGTTGAAAGTGAACGTGCAAATACCATGTCGTGGCCGATAAAAGTCCCAGATTCAGATATTGAAAGGGCTGGAGATGCTTCTAAAATATTGGTACTGAATAACTCGATTGCTGAGAATTCTGAAGCACCAAGAACAACTCCTGCCCAGCGGTCGCCTAAGCCTGTAGAGGAGATAGTCGCTTGATGGGTCTTCAGCACCCCATCAACAGTTATACTAACACCGTCCGCAACTCTTAGTACAACATTACTAGAAATGGTTAGTGAGTGACCTTGCGGAACTACCCAATCACTATCAAGATAATATGGGCTCCAAACTGAATCGAGTATAGCATTACCTAAATTAATCTCATTAACATCAATATTAGATACGATAAACTGGTGAGATTTTGGCTTACTTGTGTCCCAAGAAATAATCTCATTATAGCTATTATAGGATAATAATACTGTCTCAACTGAACCTATGTAGTCTTGTTGATTGTTTACTTGGCGCGCTGTTGCTTGGATTACCACTTCCCCTGATAGATCGGTTGAATAAGACACTCCCTGGTATTCAATCAATGCGCCTTGCAACGGATTGCCGCGGTCGATTACCGATATGTGAAGAGACGATGTGACGTTTAGTGATGAAGAAGCAGGAATAGTTGATTGACCATTAAACTCACCGTTATTGATTTGTAAGTTGCAGTTTGGAGATAATGATAGATCAAGTTTGAGGATAATACGCTCTACCGCCAAATCTCCATCACAAGACCAAGACACATTAGCATTGATCGTTGTTGAAAATTGGCTGTCTAATGCAGAAATGTAGCCAGCGTCGGTAATGGTAATGGTATCGGCAGTAATTACTGCATTTGTGCCAATTATACTGGCATTATCACTGATGGTTATGGTTGCCCCTGTTTGCAAAACAAGCATTGTATTGTCAATGGAAAGCACTGCATTATCTTCTAAAATTAGATCACCAGCGAGTTCTTGTAATCCTGTATCAGATTGAATGGTAATCGAAGAATTGGAAGAGATTATCCAGTCACCAGAAGGTATTACAGGAACTTGGATTGATTGGCCTTGGACTGCTCCGTTCAATAATTTACTAACTCCGGTTCCATAGATACTCGCTGTTACTAGAGAGCCGTCAGAGAAGAGAGGAAGTAAAACTTCACCGTTTTCATCACTTTTCATTTGAAAGGTATTTACAATAACTTCCGCCTCGATTGGATTACCTGACATATCAGTAATTTGTATTGTAGTTAGTAAGAATTCTTGGCTAGTTGCCGTGGTAATTACCAAGTTATCTGTAGACCCATAGTAAAGAGCACCTTGCCCAGAAGCATCACTGTAAGCCGGATTAGAATTAATTGTCGCCAAATCTAAGATATAGGCTGCAGAAAAACTGTCAACCTGAAGTGGTATGTCATGTAATTCAGCAATCCATTGGTAAATTGTCGCCTGCGAGGTCTGGGTCACTACCATTCCAGTTGATTGAAATTTTGTTTCTAGATGATTTGCCATCAAATGTCCATTAAGTAGTTCAATACCATTATTTTGACCGCCTTTTGAAGTAATGTCTTCTGCCGTCAAGTCACTTTCCTGAACCAATATACCAGTTGAAAAATTACTCGCTTGGAGACTTGAAGCGGTTATCGTAGTGTACCATGCCTTGCAGCCAATGGAATGGAAATCTCCTGAATCATAAGACTTTGAAGTGCTCAAATTATCCCATATGTGGATACCGCCAATAATATCAACTGCAATTGATTGACGACTTGTGGTTGTAGAAACAACATCACCAAGTATTACGGTATTAGTATCCCTGGTTATTATTCCCGCTTCATCTGATGTAAAAGAAGAATTACTGATTGTTAAATGTCCTTCTTCTGAAGAACGTAAAGCATATTGCTGTCCAAAAACTGAAGACGAAATTATCTGGTGGGTACCTAGACCTGTCAATAAAATCCCATATTTAGCATTAGTAATGGTAAGGTTCTGGATACTACAATTGCCATCGCAATCTTGTTCGATTACCGGGAGGTTTATGTCGATAGTACCTGTGAACTCTATGTTACTAATTTGAACCCCTGTAGCGCTAGTTGATTTAATCAATTGATTACCTTCTGCTTGCACGTCTGTAAGGGAAAAATCGTCAGCATTAGACAGATCAGCAAGTAAAGATACACTGCTTGATTGAATTTCACTAGCTTGGAAATGCACGCCGTAATTTGTTGCCAAGCCTACTGAGGCAGATACCAAAGTGAGATTTTTAGCCGTTAAATCTCCCAAACTAGCAGCTACAGCAACGCCGATATTGGAAAATTGACTGTCTTCTATAATGGCAGAGCCTGTTGAACTTACCCCGATTGCTGAATTATTTATCGAACCATTATTGAGGGTTATTGAACCACTATTCAATATCGCCTCATTATCGATCGCCTCTGTGGTAAATAGATTGATATGGCATGTTCCCATATTTTTTATGCCGATATAGGAGTCAATTACTGTAAGATTTTCAATCGTTAAATCACCATTAGAACGGATGCCAGCATTTGAATTTTCGATAATTACATCTTCAAGAATCGCTGTACCCGTGGAAGTTATGACAAGCCCTTGCCACAGACCTACGCCATGAGAAGTTGGTGATTGGGGTGCTGCACTAGAAAAGAAATGAACTCCTTGCGCGATTAAAGTACCGGCAACTTCGATTGTGTGGCCTTCGCTTCCATCAACTATAACTCCGGGTAAAATCGTAAGTGAAGCCCCGTCTGCAATAGTTACATTACCCATTAAGGTTTGATTTTCTGCCCAGATAATGTCGTTTGAAACCACCATGTCAGATGATGATACTGTCAATGGTACTATTGAAATCAAGAGTAGGGCGACAATAGAAGACGGTAGCAATACCCTTTGCCGCATATTATCTCCTTTACCGTCGTTGCATATCAAACCAAAGGCTTCCAGTCTAGAGACTGAATTTTATTTTAGAGAAAATCAAATTCATCTTCGGGTAGTAATTCTTTTATTGATACTTTTGATTCATCTGCAAAATTATCATTTTCAACTATCTCCTTTTTCGGTTGAGTTAACGTATTTATTGACTCTTTTTGATTTTTGTTTCTCAACATAAATACAATTAAACCGGCTATCAATATGCTAGATATTGAGCCCATCCCTATGTACATTAAATTAGAGTTTACAGAAAAAAAGGAATCTGTTGATTTATCAGTAGTAGTAATGAGTGATATTGC
>PBTA01000073.1 GCA_002726395.1 Methanobacteriota archaeon
CTGGCGGAGTTGGGGATGGTGATTTTGACATGCAGTGCGGAGGGGCTTGTCACGGAGATGCCTCACAAAACCAAACCTCTCCAGCCCTCCTAGAGCTGAGTCTAGACGGAGATGCTTATCTTGGTTTACCAGTATCAATTACTGCCTCAGTTAGTGGTATTTCGTTCTCCTCTTCTGATGCTATTGGTTTGTTTTTACTAACCGATGTTACTGGGCATAGCGACTTACCTGAAGACGGCGGCTGGGAAGTAATCTCGGACGTCAATGGTGGTGACAACAATTACGTGGAAATTGAAGGGTCTTCGTTTGATGAAGTCTATACCATTTCATGGACAGTAAAACCAACAGTTCTTGAATCTACCACATTTTATTTATCAATCCACCATGGAGGGCAAAATACCCCATATTTCGCGATTAGTTCAGGACTTGACATAGATGTCTTACCAGTTCCCGATAATCTTCCCAGACTCTCAAGCGAATATTCTCCAATTATTAGTCGTGACTTAGGTCAGCAAACAACAATAGTGGTTTCCACTAGCGATGTTGAACAATTGGCAATAGAATGGCGATTAGTCGACCAGCCTTCCAATAGCATAAACGCGACTTTAGTTGACAACAACTCGTGGGAATTTGAGTTACCTCCAGCACTTCAGCCATCGATTATTGAATGGCGAGCGGTGATGAATGGAGACGGGCCAACCCAGATCACTCCATGGTTTAGAATCGCGGCTCAAGAGCCCGCATTAGCGGTTAATCAATTGCAGGTTTATCTCCAATCCTTCGCCTTTTGCATATTCTTCCTTACCTTAGTATTAACACTACAATCTCGTTATTGGAACGATCAAGAAGACCTGTCAAAGGAAATCGATCAAACCAACCTTCTGCCTAAACAAGAAGATTCAGTTGGCAGTACGCCACCTTTACCCGAAGGGGGGTTGCCTAATGGTTGGACAATGGAACAATGGAAATGGTACGGTCATGAATATTTGGAGGATGAGAAATGATCTCTTCAGCCACGTTCCATGTTATCACTACCGAGTTAGTAGTTGGATCATTTGCTATGGCGGGGATTTGTTTTCTTGTTTTAGCAATCCAATCTTTCGGCCTGTTTGAATCGGAAAAAGCCTCACTAGTAACGGATTATGCCGGACATTTCGCATTAGGTTTTGGCCTATTAGCAACACCCTTTGCCATCTTTTCTGGTATATCTTCATCACCGACATCAGATTTATCATCTCCACTACTGGTTAACAAGATGTTTCTTTCAATGATTGCTACTGGATTGGCTGTAGCGGTTCTGTTCACTAGAACTAAGGTTGGCAATCAACTATGGGCTAATAAATCAAGTTCATTAATACAATCGGCAGCAGGTTTAGCAGCAAGTGGTTTCATGCTTATGACCGCATCAGCAGGTGGTAAATTTTCTCGCGGCGAATCGGTTCTGGATTTCTTAAATTTACCTTATGATACAATATTTTTGATGCCAACTTGGACAAGCGCAATCATCATTTTAGCAGGGTTAGCATCGGCGATAATCGCCGTGATGAATCTTAAAAAATCATCATCCATAGAGCATTGAATTACCAGCTTTAGGTTCATTGGCAATGTTTGCCCCATCCATCATTGATTGTAACTGGGCTTCAAGGAATTCAGCTTCTTCGATAAGTGGTTGATGAGGTAAATCGATTGAAGGTAATAAATTGTTTAGATTTTCAATCAGTGTTGCAGCGGCTCTGGCATCTGGGAAGCGCGGGTCAGCCTCGACCATTAATGACATCAAGTCTAGCCCTCTGCGTCTAGCCTCTCCAAGTATTGAGGCATTAATGCCCTTGATTACTCCTTGTTGCAACAATGGAACTTTCATGTCTTCTAAGCGCTTTCTGCTTTTCTCATTAGCGCCGATTCCAACTACGTCAATACCGTCTGTATCTTCGTAATCTACTACTGGTTCAGAACCATTTAGATTACCCTTCATGCCAGACTTGGCAAAGGCATCGATAACAACTCCAGCAACAATATTTTGCTCTTTTGACCATTCAAACATAGCCCACACGATGTCATGTGCTAATGCTTCAGGAACTACCAGTTCACTCATCAATAGGATTACCTGGTCGCACCCTTCAATGGTGCATTTCGGTTTACCGGCATAAGCTCTAATCGGTGGTAATGGAACGCCTTTGTCAACCAATGTTAGGGCAGGTAGTCTTGCATCAATCACTCCGCCAATGAATTCCAATTCAAGATGCTCTATCAGAAAATGAGCCACGACGCTTGATACCATCCCGACACTTGGGAAACAAGCAACAACTAGTGCATTTTCAGTTGACACCTCTGCATTTATCCTTACACTAGGTCCTTCCATGGAGATACCTATTGGTTCTCGATGTATGAACGCTTCCCTTGTGTGTTGTTGTCGGTGGTTTGATGTTGTTTGATGGTCACGGTAGTCCATGGCAGGTGAGAGTACGGAAATTTCCCACATGATTTCTCCTTCCTCATGGAATCGTTTCGAAACCTGCCCCCGTATGTTTTGGCTGAGTAAGCAAAGGCTGCCTAGAAAAGCCGGAATGGCTGCGTCTTTAGGTACTGCAGTACATGCTTCAGTGGAGGATTTATTACAGGAAGATTATACTCAGATTGGTAATTCAGAAGACGGATGGTTACCCACAGAAGGGTTGAGATTGCTAAAAGCTCGATGGGAAGAAGAAAAAGCCGTATTCCATGCAACACCAAGGCGCCCACAATGGAAAGAAGAGAAGTGGAAAGAGGCAATAAAGCACCAAAAAGGGGCGATTCGAATGTTGCTTGACCATGTCGGAATAAACGGCCTAGACCATGAAAAGATCACAGGGGCGCTATGGCGTAAGATTCAATCGATGGCTATTGCAGTCGAGGGTGAATTGAAAACAGAGAATGGCAAGTTGATGGGCAGGCTAGATTTATTGATGGCCGATGTAGATTCATCTGGCAAAATGGTTGGTTGGTTAGTCGCTGATCTAAAAACGGGCAAAGCTCCAAAGGATGAGTTAAAAACCGAAGTAAATAGGCAATTACGCTTATACAGGGACATAATAAGAGACAATAACCCCAACGGCCCACCAATCAGAACTGAAGGCTGGTATACCGCTAATTCATCGAAATGGGTTGCAGTTGGCGAGGATGTTCTTGAAGATGCATATGCGGCATGGGATGCAACAACGCCAACAAAAATCCCGCTTGAGGCAAACATCGGTGATGAATCATGTGGCGGTTTTTGTGATTGGAAAGCTTGGTGTCCACACTGGTGGAATTGGCGACACGAAACCAAAACCCTCCACAAAGGAGATTTTTCTGATTCTGTGGTGTTGTTACATAATTATGACAAGTCATCTGGCTCAGCAATTGTTGAGTTGTGTGAGCCAAGAGATGACTCTGGGGGGGTCATTCCAACTGGTATTAGAATGGGAGTAAATTTCGATAATCGTGGCAAAGAAGCGTTAGAAGAATTACTAGAAACAGGCCACCAAGGGCCAATATTCTTGGGTTCCGTAATGACAAATCGCCATTCTTGGCGGGTAGGTCACTGGTGTGATGTACTACCTTGGAGTCCTATACCGGATGGGGTTGAATACACTAGACCGTCTTCAAGATAAGTATTCTTTCAGTATATTTCTCGCGTCCTCATCTTCTATGCCGGACGGTGATAATAACCAATTTATATATCGCGGATCAACCTGCTTTACTTCCAAAAGGTGACTGCCACGATGGCGCCCAAATGCGATGATATAGTGCCCATCATCGATGCGTATTTTACCTAATGAATCCAACATTTCTAGGTCATTCATGCCTCTTCCTAGAGCCGAGTCATCATTTGCCGTTTTACCATGAATTAACCATCTTTCGACTTCTTTTAACGTGTTTCTAAACATTGGTGAATGGTCAACAGTTAGCCGCCAAAACAGCAGCAAAGATGCAGCGGCATCAGCAGCAGCAGTGTGCGCATTTTCTAGAGAAATACCGTGTTTACGGCATAGACTTCCCAAGTTGTGTGGGCGAGGCAGTTTTACTCTTCGAACAATTTCCAGTGTATCCATTATTGCTTTTGGACGCGGTGGAAGCTTGCCAATTCGTCGAAATTCATTGTCAAGCATTGGCATATCGAATTTTCGAACATTATGCCCAACTATTACCGCATCCTCTACCATTTGGTGAATCTCATCAGCGTACGTTGAGAAATCAGGAAGGCCTCTGACATCGCTGTCAAAAATCCCATGAACACCACTAGCGCCGCTAGGAATCGCCCGCCGCGGATTGATTAGATGTTCATAATTTACCGGCTCACCGGATGAATCTGAACCCACTAGGGCGATTTGAACAATTCGATCGTTATTTGTGGAAATTCCGGTGGTTTCTAAATCGAAGGCCAACACAGTTTCTCCAGCGAGGAATTCATGACCCATAGGACTGAGCAATAGCCGCTACCTATTGAACCTCGCGATGACCATTTCAATACAAAACTAAAATGCTACTTGTCCATCACCTCACTTATGAGCCTCAAAGACAAGGTGCGCGCTTTGTTTGAATCAGACGATGACATGACCGAGCAGGTCGTAGAATCTGCTGAAGAATCTCATGAAGACCAACAAAAATTTCTTGCTATGGCAGAAGAGATTACAGATGATTTGTTAAACCAACTCAATGATGATGACGAGGTTTACGTGGCTCCAGAAACAATCCTAGTATCAGAGTATGATGTTGGTGATGTTGACCATGATCAATTAACTGATGATGAAAAATTAGTTAGTCACAGCGATGTTAATGTGGTGCAGCATGAGACTTTAGATGAGATTGTAGAACATCTTGCAGATGCGCAAATAATTGGCGATATTCCAGTAGAAGTTGAATTCTAACGGCAATTTGTCAACCCATTACTTTTGATGCACAAATCGCTGGATTAATGCATACTATTAGAAGGGGGAAGTCTTTCTCAACCCCTATGAGGGGTGGTCTAACGATGAAGTCATTAGCAATGTCTGCCTTGATGCTATGTTCTACTCTACTAGCAGGCTGCATAGATTTAGAATCGGCAGTCAACCCACGTGCGGAACTTCAAGCCTATCCATTGTTCATCCAAGAAGGTGAAACAATCACTCTGGATGCAAGAGACTCTGATGCAGTGGAAGGAGTAATCACTGATTTTGAGTGGGATTTTGGTAATGGACAAACCTCTGAAACGGTGGTTGGATTTACCTCTTTCACCTATGAGCGATTCGGAGTTTATACTGTTACTCTGACAGTAAAAAATAGCGTTGGTGGTGAGGACCAAGTCACTTCTACCATTGTAGTAAATGGTGCTCCAGTGCTAAATTTAACAATTCCAGACAGCATTAAAGCCGGCGAATCTGCCCTACTTGACGCTTCAGGCAGTTTTGATCCAGAGGGTAAAGAACTGATGTACTCTTGGGATTTGGATTGGTCCGTTGATACTGACAGAGACGGTGATAACCGAAATGATGCAGATGCCATTACTTCCTCTGTTTTACTACCAACCAATAATTCCGGCACAAAGCGAGGCAGCGTAACAATATCTGACGGTGACGGAGCGACAGATTACCAATCTTTTGAGATTGAAATATCCACTCGAATCTTTGAAGTTGAATGGAAGACGGAAGAAATCACCATGGATTGGGATGGCTATCTTGACCAAGGTTCCTCTTGGGAAGAAAGCATCAACCCCGGTGTTGAAGGGCGAATTATCGCATTCTATGCAATTTTAGAACTGGACCAAGAACTAGGCCCTCAAGATAATTTCACCTTGGAATTATCAATTCCAAATGACGGATACTCAAAATCTGCAAAAACCCAAGGTGGCAATATTACCGCTAACGAGACTACCAAAGCGGAGATGGAGCGTGACGGAATTAACCCGGCGGGCGAAGATGGCACTTACACCGCCGATTCTGCAGAAGAAGTATTGGCTTTATTGTTGGAAAAACCAGGGTTTAGAACCGCACAAGGTGAATGGGAATGGACAATTTTTGCTCAACAAGCCGATCCAGACCCGCTAATAGAAGGCTTTCCAGATCCAGACCCTGGAAATGACTGGACCTTACAAGTAGTAATCGAAGTCCAAATTCCAGTTCTTACTGAGGTTGCAGTTTGAATCAACTTAGGATGAAACAATAATCAACAACAATCAACTCGGAGGTTTGAACAGCATGGTCGATACCGTAGAGATTAGCAAAATAAACATCAAAAACACAGTGGTTGTTGATGTATCAGTATGGATGAATCATCCTGATGATTGGGAATTTAGACCTTCTCTATCGTTATCTGAAAACCAATTCACTATTTCTGATATCAGTAGTGGCAAGCACCTTGCCTCTGTTGAATTATCTGATGAGCAGGTGGAAACTTTGCAACGTGATAGAGTTGCAGAATTAAAAGTTAAATTCCAAGTCCATGGTATGCATGGCAAACTTCAAACAATCAACCCAATTATTGCCGATGGAAAGGCAAAGAAACTTGCCACTGCAAGTTGGAAGACGCTACAACCAGTAAATTTTGATTGAGATATCTGGTTGGGATTGCCACCATATCTTTGATATGGGTTCACTTGGTTTTGTCTTGATATGAAACATAACAGGGGTGGCATCGGCACCCAGAAAAAAGCTAGATTTGAAAGATTGAAACAGGAGATAATCAGGTTTGTTACCGCTAACCACGGATGTTCGGCCCAATCCATTGTAGCTAATTTGTCGCACGAAAAGTCAATGCGTAATCATGGGTTGACTCCAAGGAAAGTCGGATTCTTTATCTCGAGAAATTTAGGGGAAAAATTAGCATGGTGGCAAGACCATCGTGCTGGTCGAAGAGTCTATGGCGACCGCACTAGATTTACTGAAGAAAAGGCTAATTAAAACCAAAACCAGCCGTTTCACTCATGTATGATAGTCATGACGCAGGCTTCATGAGTGGTCAAATAGCGGCATATTTTGACCTTGATGGGACCTTATTAGATTCATCCAGTGAAAAAACCCTGACTGCTCATCTAGCCAAAAAGCGGCCGTGGAGAATTCCGATAGGAACAGTGATGTGGACTCTTGGACTAGTCGGCAATTTATTGCGCGGCCGGTCATTGTATGATGCAGCGAGAAACCGAGGGCATTTCTCTCTCGCATCTTGGACGGTGCTAGAAAATTATTCGACACCAATCGCAGAAAATCAACTTAAACAAAAAATTCCTCAAGAAGCGTGGGATTGCTTAACATGGCACCGAAATCAAGGCCATCGATTGGTCCTGGTCACTGCGACGATTGCTCCTATGGCAGAAGCAATGGCTGCCGTACTGGGTATGGATGCAGTCTACGGATGTGGCCCAGCCAACCGAAGTGGCATATTATCTGGTTCAGAAAGAGGTTGGAGCGTGCCTAGAAGGAAAGGTAAAGTCCCAATTGTTCAGCAAGATGCTGATAAAAATGGACACGATCTTACTCAATGTTTTGGTTATGGAAACACTATGGCTGACACTTGGTTTATGCAAATCACCGGTAACCCAATTGCCGTAAATCCTGGAGCGAAGATGACCGATATGGCCAATAAGTACGGTTGGGAAATCAAATCTTGGAAGATATGAATGCCATTAATTGGCGGCCCCGCCGCGATTCGAACACGGGTTACTGGTTCCGCAAACCAGGGTGATATCCAAGCTACACTATGGGGCCGTAAACCATGCGACTGGAACGGGTAATATAAGCGCAACGGGTTAAAAAAAATCAACATACAAGGATTCATGACGACGCGCCTTGTGGCCTAGATATGGCCGTCACTTTGCAAAGAAGGGTTGACTACCCTATGATTGATAATGCAAACATTGCATATTATCCGCGAATATACGATTTAGCACACCGCTTTTTTGAAGAGTGTTGGGAAGCAATGTGCGGTACATCATATCATAAAATCATTGAACAACATAGGCTTGGTTTCCCAGTAGTGAATGTAGAAACTAATTTTATCCATCCTCTTAGATATGGCGATGTAGTTACTGCTGAGATATCTGTTGTGAAGGTTGGCGTCAAATCATGTACTTGGCAATATGATTTCTACAATCAAGAAAAAACTCATCTTTGGTCCTCGAAACAGGTAACTGTGTGTGTAGACATGGATAGTTTGGAATCTACGAAAATCCCTGATTGGCTAGCAAAAGGCCTGGCTGATCATTTAATTTGAGGTGACTATATGACCGAAAAACAATTTGATTTCTCAATAATTATGGAAGATGAAAGCCCTTCATCTTCTGTTCCTAAAGATGTATGGGGTGGGATTCCAATAAAGGAAGATAAAAAGGGCCCAAAGACCATTGCAATGGTACTGTTTTTTGGTGCGATTATGATTTTATTCCAATCTTATCAGGACTTTCTGCTTCACTCAAGTGAGGATATCTCTGATAAAGAAGTAGAAACATTGTTGGAGACGCCAAATAGCCAATCAGACGTCCAAATCACAGAAGAGCAATATCAACAATTCCATGATGATGCAAGAGACTCGAACGGGTTTATCATCAGAGCAATCGGTCTAGGTATTGCCGGGACAATGGTTCTTGTTGGCTCAATAAATACGTTTAGATTAAAGCAAACAGGCCCGGTAATTGCCACTACAGGAGCAACAATCGGTCTGATTTCGGGAGTATATGGCAGCCAATTAATCAGGCTTGCATCAGATGAAAACCTTAGCGGTGCTCTGTTGTTGACCTATGAAATTTTTGTCTACTTATGCGGAGTATGTATGTTTGTATGTGGTGCATTTGCCGCTTTACCAATGATTAATGCTCGAGCACGTAAAGCCATGAAAGGTAACTTCTGGGAAACAGTTGAATTGATTAATCCAAATGAAGTCAACGAAAGTGAGGAATGAATCACTCATCACTTGGTCTTGGCCATTTCTTTTTTAGAGCCTTTGCCAAACTATCGTCTACAGTAGCATTCCACCAGTCACTGCCACGCCAAATTGCGTATTTTCCTCTAATGCCTCTAAGGTCTGCTCCCTTGAATTTACAATTATTAAAATTGGACAGGTTTAATCTTGCTTTACGTAAATCTGCTCCGCGGAAGTCAGTATTATCGAATGCCGATTTCATTAAATCAGCCTCTACCATAGATGCTTTGTTAAAATTGCAATTAGAAAAATCTCCTTCTGTCAAATCAGCTCTGTCAAGTATGGCTCGTTTGAAATTCGATCCTGGATGACGCCCTTTCCGTAATAATGCTTCAGCTTTATTCTGATATGACCAATCAAGAACTACGCCTTCCTCCCCAGTATTATCTCGAGGATCATCGGGGTTACCAGACATTACCATTTGTAATCCTCAATTTCCGGCTTTGTCTTCTAGATGTTTTCTTCCTAGGTCTGTTAATTCAGCAAAACGATTTTTATCATCGTGTTTATTGGCAATATTGAGGAACTGTTTTTCCTTTAATCGATTGATGTAAAGCGAGAGATTACCGGGTGGCTCAATGTTTGCTTCCTCAAATAAGTCATTGATTACTCTAGGGGGACAATCTTTGACTCCTTCAACATCTCTTAGAAAGTGAAGTGCGCCAAGCACACGGTCAGGTTTCCCTTCTAAGCTGCAATTCTCAACCAAATTACGAAACTTAAGGCCTCTGTCAGATACTGCCTGCTCCCTTGAAACAACCGCATTTGTATCCAGGTTAGCGTCCTTAGCCTCTTGCAGCATTTCAGTCATGATATTCCAAAAGCCTTCTTCTTTAAACTGGGCAAATTTTTCATCGACTTCAATCTGAGAACCTTCATATTCAAATTCGAATTCTCCCACTTGGATTGATATCTTGCTCATATCAGACATGGTATCTCGATAAAACCCAAGGGCTGGACATTGATAACTGTTTACAATTAATTACTGAACTTATAATTGTATGAGAA
>PBTA01000074.1 GCA_002726395.1 Methanobacteriota archaeon
CGTGATTACATCTGTCTCACCTATAGCAGGGCTTGTTGGTGCTGTACCGCCTGACCACTTGATGCTGCTGTCGTATGTTGTTGAGGCTCCTTCTTCAGCGGCAATAGCCATGTAGATGTAGGTTCCTGTTGTATTAGTTACATTTAGACCTGCTGTGGTTAGATTAAATCCTGTAGAAGTAAATTCTATCTGATTGGCAGAATTGTATTCAGCAAATGCGTCAACCGTTATCATAGCGTCATTACCACCAGTAGCCACACCACGTTTATTGTCAAAAATAGCCCAACTTTCTACAGCCGTAGCTCTTTTTATCAGCACCCATTGAGGCTCAAAACCTAGATTTATTTGTGGAGGAGAGCTTGCATTACCTACATAACTACCACATTGAATAGGGCCACTAGATGTGTCGTGACCAAATAGGTAGGCTACGTATGATTCGCCAGTTTTATTAACTTGGTCATGTGTTCCAATACTAAACACAGAACTAGTTGCAGTAGTGCTATTCCAATAAGTTGTAGCACCTGTAGTTTTTGCTCCTGTACCGTCTAACTCTATTCTTTCAGTGTTAGCTAAACTTCTATGATATACTTGCCAACTATACCCTGCTGTTGATGTGTTCTTTACTATAATCATTCCAGGTACTTGGCCTAAATCATGGGCTATAGTTCTATTTGTTGAGTTTCCAGTGTAAGTTACAACGTCAAAAAAGTTAGCTGTCTTTTTGAAAGCCCACCCAACATAAGTATCACCACTATAAGAAGCGTAACTAGTTGAGTTACCAGCAGCAGTGTAAGTTGTAGTTGTCCAATCACGTACCCAGTTTTGGTTTGTAATCGCAGCAGTTGTATTTGGTTTTAACCAACCTGTTTGATCGTTTCTTGTCCAGATAGTGTGGTCAGTAGATGCCCTACTTCTGTTTTTTACCCATACCATAGAGCCTTGGCCTGTCAGATCAACACCTGACTGAACAATAACATCACTTCCTGTACCTGTCCATAACCTAGTGCTGAAATTACCTGCTATACCTGCTGTATCATTACCGCTAACCAACAACGTAGCACCAGAGTTTGTACCTGTTGCTGCTGGGTTGCTTAACTTCAATGTCTTGCTTGCAGTTGGTGAGTAGTTAAACACTGAGCCAGTAGATAAGTCTAGGGTGTCTATCGCTTTAGCTGTTGAATATTGATAAACTGTGTCTGATGATGATCCTAACACATACATCTTAGTACCATCAGATTTAAAAAACAAAGCCTGTGGATCGCCTTCTTGAGATGAAACAGTAAATGCTTGTGAGTAAGATGCACTACTAATATCAAAAGCAGAGCTTAAAACATACTTGTTTACATTTGCTCCACCTGCTACCACCATATTAAGTCCATCCGAAGAGAAAAACAGACCCTGCGGCCCTGTTGTCTGAGAGGCAACACTAAAGCTCCTAGTATACGAGGCAGAGGACACAACCCAAGCGGAACTTAATGCATACTCATAAACATTGTTTCCAGTATTACCTACAATAAACATTTTAGTTCCATCAGTATTAAACGAAATATCAGTTGGAACAGTGTCTTGGCTTCCTACACTAAAACTTACAGAGCTGTAGCTTGCAGAACTAATGTCCCAAGCGGAACTTAATGCATACTCATAAACAGTGTCCGTAGCTGTTCCTACTACAAACATTTTAGTTCCATCAGTTTTGAAAAACACTCCATTAGGAGCAGATTCTTGAGAAGCTACGCTAAAGTTTTGGCTGTAAGAGGCTGAACTAACAGTCCAAGGTGTGCTAAGATTGTACTCGTTTATGTCGTTTCCTGCATCTCCTGCAACGTACATCTTTGCGCCATCTGAACGAAAGAAAAGACCATATGGATCTGCGTCTTGTCCTGATACACTAAAACTTACAGAATCGTAGGATGCACCACTAAAGTTGTAACCTTCAGTACTAGCCACAACAGTACCCAAACCTTCCACGTAACGTGTAGGCTGTACACCATTCTTTACTTTAAAGTCTTTATCATTAGCCATGCTTCACTCTCCACTTGGCGCTATATTATAAGGTGATTGCTTTTACGGTAAACCCTGTGCTTGTTGTTGCTGCAGGTGTAGCTAGAATACGAATATCATTTCCTGATATATCTACATCAAACGTGGCTAGTGCTGATGCTGTATTTACTTGTGCGTATTCTGTAGACACTGCTGTGCTACCGTTATGTGTAATTACAATCTCTGAGATACTACGGTTAGTACCATCGTCTGCTGTAATTACTGCCTTGATGCCATCAAAGCTTGCGTGTGCATACTCAGCAATAGATACTTGAGCAGTAGCTGTAGTTGTATGCGTCTGTGTATTGAATGCTTCTACTACAGCGTTAACCCATGCAGAGCCATTCCACTGTAGAAACTGTCCTGATGCTACGCTAGAGATAGTAACGTTACCAAGTGAGTTTAGTGTTGTTGGGTTAGGCACAGAAGCATTTACCCAAGCAGAGCCACTCCACTTCAAGAAGTCACCTGTATTAGCACTTGAAATAGTCACATTAGCAATATCATTTAGTGTGCTTATGATAGGTACAGTATCATTTACCCAAGCTGATCCACTCCACTTTAGGAACTGACCTGTTTGAGCATTTGATATAGTCACATTTGAAATATCATTTAGTGTAGTGATGGTAGGTATAGACTCAGCTTGCCATCCATTAGTTGTGTCAAATGTAAGTACTTGACCGTCTGATGGGTTCATTGCTGTGTATACATTAGTTAATGTATTTATTGTAGTAGGTACTGCGCTTTCTTTAGCTAGAGGTATACCGCCTTGTGTAGAACCATCATGTACAACTACTGTGTTCTTAGTTGTGTCAACGGTTAATTCGCCACCAGCACCAGTAAACGAGGAATGCTCAGATGTAGTACCTCTACGTCTTTGTATTTGAGTAGTCATTATATAGCTCCGTAATCTGCTGTTGACGTAGGTGAAGAGTTAATAAAGCCATAATCACCTACCGTAGCACTAACAACACTTGCTAACGATTGTAAAGATGAAAATGTCGAGGCAGCTTTTGTTGCATAGTGTAACGCAGAAAAGCCAGTAGTAGATCCATCAGCAAGTGTAAACTGACTGTCTAATGCATTAATAGCAAGCTTCTGTGCATCTGCTGCACTACTTGATGCTGCTGTCGCTGACCCAAGGATACCATCCACATAAGTTTTTGTAGTGAGGTCAGAACCTGTTGTGGGTGCAGCAGCACCTGTAATCTTGCTGCCACCCATAGCTATTGGACCTGTCATTGTACCACCTGAAAGTGGTAACCTGGTTGCAATGCTAGTTGTTAAAGTTGTATATACATTGTTGTCATCATTGATAGCTGCAGCAATCTCATCCAGAGTATCTAGAGTAGCAGGTGCACCAGCGATAAGGTTATTTATAGCAGTGTCCACATAATTTTTCGTGGCAGCTTGTTGTGCGCTAGAAGGATCAGTAACGTTATTCAGTGTAGTGTTAGTAAAGTCTGCGCCACCGTTAACTGTTAGGTCACCACCAATAGTAACGTTACCTGTAGTTGTTACACTATCTAGGTAAGCATCTTTCCAGTAGGCTGATCCGCTACCTAAGTCAAACGAACTATCTGCTGTAGGTATAAGTGCTGTATTGATCTTAGCGTTGACAGCTACAGTGTCAGTATTAGCATCACCTATTATTGTGTTACCGTCTATTGTAACATTACTGTCAAACTTAGCGTTACCAGTTACGTCTAGTGTACCTGCGAAGTCAGCGTTAGCACCTGTAAAAGATACGGCTGTAGTTGTACCACTCTTAATTACTAAGTTACCAGAGTTATTGTTTAGTACAGCGTAGGTAGTACCTGCATCCTTGAGGGTTACATCACCACCGTCAGCATCTAGTATGATGTTTGCTGCTACATCAAATGTCAGGTTTCCTGCTGAAACAGCATAATCATTATTAGTGATAGTAGTGTAGTCATTATCTCCTACACTTAATGTATCAACAAATACTGTACCGTCAAAGTGTGCATTCTTAAACTCTTGCGTAGATGTACCTAAGTCAATATCATTGTCTGTTATGGGTTTGACTATACCGTCTTCAAATCTGACTTGCTCAGTTGCTGTACTTGATACCTCGACAAATACACCAAAGCGATTATTAACTGTATCTACTTGTATTTTATTCTTTGCATCTAGATCAGCAATCAGAGGTACGTAAGAACCTTCATCCGAAGTACCATCATGCTTGTGGCCTGTTGTACCTGTAGTGCTGTGTGCAAATGCGTCACGTAACTTATCATACTCAGCATTTATGGGCGCTGCCCTAACAACGGCTGTGGGTACAATATCAGCTACGGATTGGCGTGTGTAACCTGACATATTTTATCTCCTGTCTCCAAGTCCATACGTAATAGTCACAGCTTGGATAGTATGGCTTGGACTTTTACTATTAGTAACGTACCTAATTGATATTGATTTAGCAGAACCTACGATACTACTAGACTCTACTGGTGAAGGGTTTCCATCATAAATGTCTGTTGCGTCAAACTTGGCAGTGTCGTAAAAAGAAGCAGCACCTTTTGTTGACAGTGTATAGTCCGAAGATACTTTAGTGTCTGGATTACTGTAGTCATATTCTACTGCCATGACAACTGTAACCTCACCTTCAGACCGCATGTATGTATCTACATCGTAGAAAGTTTTTCTTAACCCAGGATCATCCATATAGTAAAATGGCGTTTGCATCAAACTAAAAATGTTACTACCATTAAAGTCTGTACCTGATTCTTGTCTATACACTAAACCCTCTGAGTCACCATGTATAACAAACTCTTCGTCTCCTAAGTAACCACTTGATGCAGTCTTTACATCCACACCTACAAGTTGGCTATACTCGAAACCTGCACCACCTGCACCGCTTCTACGTACTGCTCCTAGTATTCCTAATGATTCTTGGTCTGCAAAGAACATTCTAAACTGAGACTTCTTTTTTACTACTACTGCTGTGAGAGTAGCTAAGTCTTCTTGTGCAGTGTATGTCTCAAAGATAGACTGAATAGGCTTAGATAAAGTTGCAAGCTCAATATCGCCAATACGATCTGTACCAGTAATAGGACGCACACCGTCTGGAGCTAAGAAAAGTACATCACCGTTAAACTCTATTACTGTATCTGGAGCTACACAACCTAAGTTAGATGTGACTGTCTGTAGTTCAAAGTTAGCTATGTTAGTACCAACTAATCTTTTTATGTTATTAGAACCAAAGACAAATAGTTGATCACGAAAGGCTTTAATCTGTATAATCTTAAAACCTACATTGATAACACCAGCACCACTAGCAGGTGTCCAATCTGTTTCAGCAACAGGTGCGCTAAAGTATAAGTTGAAAGGCTCTGTGCTATCTCCTGCTAAAAATAAATGATTGTTAAATGCTGCAGCTAAACTGGGCTTTGTTGGTACATTACCTGTAGTTAGTTGTGTATATGTTGTTCCATCCCAGGTAGCTGCAGGATTAACACCATCAACCAGTACAAACTTTGGAGCACCCCAATTAAAGTTCTCAAAGCGTATCTTAGTTACTGTAGTGGTATTGGGTGAACCTGAAGTAGTTACTTCCTGCCAACCTAACACGACAGGAGCACTTGTTATTGTGGAAACAGTGGTTGATGTTCCACCAGTTATGACATTACCTACACTAAATACTGCGCTGGGTAGTTTGCCAAAGTTCAAAACTATTGCGTTAGCAGTCTTTGATATAACAGTAGCAGAGATTGGTACTACAGTATTGTCTGATCCACTTACTACTGCAGTGATTGTTTCTCCTACAGTAAAGTTAGACCCTGTTCCTGAAGTAACTGCTACTGTGTAATAATGATTATACCAATGAAAGTAGTTGTTACCTGTAGTAGGTCTTCTACATCCAAATATTCCTTGGTTTATATCTGCTGCTACGTGTACGCCTAGTACAGGTGAGTTAGCTAAACCTGTAAGTTCACCATAAGAATTAGAGAAACCACTTATTCTTCTATACCCACCTTGTAAAGCAGGTTCGTAGTTTATCATTCTTATAGCACTACCAGAACCTTCACTTCCTTGCGATAACGGATCTAGGTTTAGTACTAGGCCACCCTGACAGGCGGCTGCAAATGTACGCAGATTATCTGCCATTACTTAGTGCCTGTATTAGTATTGAAATACTTTCCTGAAAGAACTGTAGATGATACATACATAGGTGAGTCTAGTAATATTCTTCTCATTGAGTCTATACCGTCTTCAAACTTCTTTTGATGTATAGATGCACTTTGCTCATTGGCTCTAAATCTCATAAGGTACATTACTGCACCATCTATAATAACATTGTTAAATCTATCAGGTATGATACTTGTGTCATTAAAGTTAACTAAGTCATTAGGAAAATACCAGTAGCGATATTC
Organism: Methanobacteriota archaeon; assembly: GCA_002726395.1. Classification (GTDB taxonomy): domain Archaea; phylum Thermoplasmatota; class Poseidoniia; order Poseidoniales; family Poseidoniaceae; genus MGIIa-L1. The sequence goes on from PBTA01000074.1 coordinate 6,432, forward strand.
TATCTCATATGCATCATCTGGTAATGGAGTAACGCCAAACTTGGTTTCTTGCGTTTGGTAAACTATAGAAGGAGTGGATCTACCACTTGTACCGCCAGTATCTTCGGAACTACGATACATCCTAATATAATCATTGAAGTTAATTACAGGTAATCTCTCAGGATCATTACCTTTGCTTGTTAACTGTTTAATATAAAATGTATCCCAATCAACTTTAGAGAAGTCATTAGGAAAGCTATAAGTACCTGTACCTGCAACAAGAGTCTGTACATAAGTAATTATAGTAAAAGGCCACTCTTGAGATGTTTGTAATATCTCACGTATACTAGCGTTTACAGCATCTTTAGCTAACGCTTGGAGGTTACGTACATCAGAGAAGCCATTGCCGCCTGTGTCTAGCTGTACTTCATTTACTCTCCGAAGTACTTCGTTTACAAGATTTACATACGTAGCCATAAAGTTATCCTACTGTTAGATAAGCTGAAGGGCCAGCTATTGACAAAGCCAGCCCAACAGTATATTTAGTATTAAGCAGCGTTGTAGATAGCTGATACTAATGCTTGTGGACGGAGGATTTTCCTTCCATATAGATGCATACCACGTACAATGTCTGCAAATGAGTCTGGATCACGGTAGTTTTCAACTTTGTTGATCTGCTCTGCAGAAGCAACCGCATC
>PBTA01000075.1 GCA_002726395.1 Methanobacteriota archaeon
CATCACAGCCTTGATTCACACCGTTGTGGGTGTGCTCATGGAATTGGACCCGGACAACGACAACGAATTGATGGTTGCAGGAATCATGCTCATCATCCCCATCTACATGCTCTACGCCGCCTTCATGAACGAAGGTCGAGCGCAGGCCCGTTTGGCGGCCGTGATCGCTGGACCGATCTTTGTGTGGTTCGTATTGTGCGCACTCCTCGGTCTCCAAATTACCTACGCAACAACGGATTACACGTTTGAGTTGTCTGGCGAAATCGTTCCACCGCTCGTGTTCTGGGGCATGACTGCTCTTACCGGAGTGTTGGGCTGGAACATGGACGATGAAGCACCTGCTGAGTGAGCGACGGATTCATCAATCTCCGCCCTCTGGTCGGAGTTATGCACATCAGTCATCAAACACCTGAAGGCAACAAAGCCTATCCTACAGAAATCCCACAATTTGGTCTTGGCGTCTTTTTGATGTCAGACGGTGGTGAATGCAAATCATCTGTCTTGGCCGCGCTTAAAGCGGGCTACACGCACATCGATACGGCGAGTATGTATCAGAATGAACGTGACGTAGGTCGAGCACTCAAAGAAACGGGCGTGGAGCGTTCTTCAGTTTTCATCACGACAAAACTTCGGCGTGGGGATGCTGTTGGTTATGAAGAAACCATTGAGCAATGTAAGAAATCACTCGAACTTCTTGATACTGAATACATTGACCTCTATTTGGTCCATGCACCACCTCTTGACCCTGCACATCGTGCGCCGGTATGGAGGGCAATGGAGCACTGCCTTGAGCAAGGATGGGTCAAATCTATCGGAGTTTCTAATTATGGAGAAGCACATTTGGATGCGATGAAGAAGTATGCCAACTACATGCCAAGTGTCAACCAAGTCGAGTACAATCCTTGGCTTCAACGGCCTCACCTCAAAAAAGCAACAGAAGATTCTGGCGCCAAAATAATGGCCTATTCCCCACTTGCTCGCGGCCACAGAGTTGACGACCCTGAACTTGGAGCAATTGCTGAACGCCTTGGTTGTACTCCTGCTCAAGTAGCAATCAAATTCTGTTATGACCAAGGATGTATAACGATACCAAAGTCAAGCAATCCTTCGCGAATTATTGAGAACATCGCATCGCTCGACATTGATATTTCCGGTGAAATGGACGCTATTCTGGCACTTGATGAAAACTATGTTTCAGGCTGGGACCCGACTACAGAGCCTTGAGTTCTAAGCCGAATGGGTTTTGACGGGTAAAGTAACAAAAGACAGCAGCCACAGGGTGACTCGATGTCAAACAATTTTTGGGAAGAACAACTCTCAGGTGATGACTCAAAAGATGAGGCTGATAAATCATCTCGCAAGAGAATCGATTCATCCGAACGTAACGTGAAAATTGATGTCACTCTTGATGACTTTCCGGTTAACAATTGGAACAGCGATAATGACGGTCAAGAGATCGTTTATTGGTATAATAACAATCGAATGGCTGAGGATGAGAAAACCCTTGAATTCTTCAAATCAGGCAGCGGTGTGAAAGCGATTTATTCTCGCTCACAGGCTCAAAAGTTACTCGATTTTACAATTCATACTCTCGAGCAAGAAGGTTGTACTGTATGGAATCATCCGCAACAAGCAATAGGAATACGCCCCAATATCGGATTGGGTGGGCTCCTTGGAGGATGGACTTTTGCTGGAATCTGGTGCATGGCCTCATTTATTGCACTCTATTTTGTAGGCGGGCCAGTTCTGGCGGATATCGGTACCTCGGAATGGAATGCTACGGACGGAGTGATTCTTGAGAGCGGAGTTGACTCTTCCTCTGATGGCGATGGTGGAACTACGTACTGTTTGTGGGTTAACTATCAGTATACATACGATAATGAGACTTTTGACGGAGATATCGTCAGTTTCAGCAAGGATAATTCGTGTAATTCTTGGTCGGAAAATGCTGATGAAGACTATCCTGCAGGCAAGGAAATTACAGTTTATATCAATCCAGATAATCCATATGATGCTGTCCTTGAAACTGGTTTTTCAGGAGTCGATTTTACTGTTTGCTGCATTCTACCGTTCCCACTCATTGGAATTGTACTGTTTATTGGCATGCTTCGAACTACATTTGGGGCTGCTTCTTCTCTGTTTAACAAAGAACAACTGGAAGATTGAACGGTCTTATTCCTCTTCATCGCTTTGAGTTTGATACAGTGACAGAGCAGTCGCGAGGAGTACTGAAAAGAAGATGCTCAAGGTGAGCAAACGTCCCGTTTCGCTGGATGGTGGGAACGTCGTGAAAGCGATGAGAATGAACACGCACATCGAAGTGAAGGCCGCCCACCAACGTGCTGCATGGTCATTTGAGGTCGGAGCATGGTCAGAACTGCTTGAATGTGAAAGATAGTCTGCAGCAAAGCCCATTCCCAGTAAAACTGCGGGGGCTGAACCTACTCCTCTTCCACCAAGCAGGCTTGCCATTCCGTCAACTGCAGCACCAACAACTACGGTTCCTACTGCAATTCGAAGCGCTTTTTCAGGTGAACGTAGAACACCAAAGGCAACAAAAAAGACTGCAATTCCTGCTCCAAAAATTTGGGTCATTCGTGATTCATCAAAGGAGTGAGCTGCTTCTGCACCAACGACGAAATTTCCTCCAATATTACCAGAGACCTCCATGTCCGATAACAATGCTCGAACATCGTCGATGAAAGCAAGAGCAGCATCGGTATCGAGTCCATCCAAATAAACGACAAGAACAACCGCATAGGTTTCGCCATCCGATTGCAACCTTGGATCTTTGACCATCAGTGAATCAAGACTGGAAGTACTGAGGACTTGGTCAAGCGTTGCATTTGCATCATTCGAATCAGGTATGCCAATCATCAGTTTCGATTGCGAAAGACCCGTGTCAAGTGAAATGATGCTCGGATGATTTCTCAACTGCTCTTGGAACGCTAACAGGTGGCGATACTCTTCAACCGAATCCCCCTTGACATTCACTAAAATCCATGCATCGGTACTCGAGGCAAGGATGTATTCATCTTGCATTTGACGCAACTCTGCCGAATCAGGGTCATCTTCTGGAAGGAATTGATGAATATCCAACACCTCCACGCCACCTGGAGATACTAAAGCAACCCCTGCAAGGAGCAAAAGTAAAGCAGGCCACAAGGCCGTGAAAGCAGGCCTAGACAGCACATTTCTTGATGGTGAAGGCGAAATATCGACCTTTTTTCGTGACATGTAGAAGTCTTCAAGCACATACCTGGTAATCAGCCAATCAAGGAATATCCCAATCACCATTACCAGTGCCAAAGAGCGTTGAGCTCGCAGAGGAGAAAACAATGCAAGTGAGACTGCTGCAATGGTTGTCAGCATTGCAACGAACAACATCTTTCGAACCTTTTCAACATCGTGTGAAGAGCGACAATACCAAAATGCGCCATCAACTGCTACCCCCATTATGATTGGAACAGCAATCCCATCGATAACTGAAAACGTATATCCAAACATCGACATAATACCCATTTCCGCTCCCACAACAAGCGTGGCGCTGCCTAAGGTCACAACGGCTACAAGCGGGTCTCGCAACCCGATACAGAGCGCAGATACCAACAATATGGCAAGAGGTATCATGACGCTTTTCAACTCACTTTCTGCCAACGTTTTTGATTTAGCAAACAACATATTGGCGCCGACTGCTTCGAAGGTAAAGTTGGTTGATTCAGACAACTGATCTGCCCACACTCCAAGTTCCGACCAGTTGGTATTGGACTGGTTATTACCAATCCAAACCATCCAAAGTAACTCGTTTGACGTAGGTGGCTGATGCGCGTATTGGCCAGGCATTGATGGGCAGGCTACCCCAAGGTCGGCATCATTGGGTAGCAAGAGAAGTGTTGCTTCAAAAGCAAATGACTCCTCATTTGTGGCATTTTTTCCACACCAGCCCTCCTCAAGCATTGGTTGAAGAACATCACTCCAACCTTCTGCGTCAGTTAAAGAACGATTTCGAGAACTAAACGCTTCTTCCCACAACATAAATGGGGACTGAATGCGGTTCAATTCCGTAACATCAGTATGCCATGCAGTGTCTGGATTCTCGCCGGCAAAAGCCTCTTTTTCAATACTCAAAAGCTCCTGCACTCGATTGACAGGGTGCATCAAACCAGCGCCATCATCATGCGTGACTCGCAAGACAAGCGACTCACTTGATTCAGTACCTATTCCATCAGATTTGCGCTGAACAGTGACCTCGTCATCAAAGATGACTTCAGTCGACATCTGGGGTTCGACTGGAAAAAAAGCAAGCAACAACGTACCAAGCAGAAGACCAGCAATCAGAATCTGACGGACTCTGTTTGCCTCCATGAGCATCACTCTCTGGCCCTCAGTCATGAAGTTGCTTCACAACTTGAGCGCAAAGTGTAGAAATGTACCTATTCCCACTTTGTCCATTGGCCAGTGGTTTGGTCTCTATACCACCACTTTCCAGAAGAAGGCGGGAATTCACATATCTCGTATCCGTCCTGCATTTGACCTGTATGGTTTTGAGGAGGTCGGGATGGAGCAGCAGATGGTGGCGCAGAAATAGGCGCAGTTGAGACTGCTGCTGCCGTAGTTTGCGAGCCAAATTGATCTTCAAAAGCATCCCATTTATTGTCGGTATAATCTGCATCAGACCAATCCTCATTGCCTTTGCCTCTTCGCAGAACGAAGACAGTAGCGATAAGTCCAACGACGACGAGTGCGACCGCACCGATCAAGATGTTGGTTGTCGTAGTGGAGGAAGAGGAGGAGGCTGAATCTGTGTCTGCGTTATCACCAATGCCGTCTCCATCTGTGTCGAGTGTTTCATTTGCGTCAAATGGGAACGCGTCATCATTATCACCGACTCCGTCACCATCTGAATCCATGGATTCGTCACCATCATCTGGGAATTGATCGATTTCATCACCAATACCATCACCATCAGCATCACCAGGCAAAGTTCCACCATCATCAGTTACGGTGCCATCCGGACCTACGGTGATTGTGAATTCAATCGGATTGTACAGTCCACCTGAAATTTGAACGAGTAAATCTCCTTCGATGAGTAAGAACGAGGTTTGACCGTTTTCGTTGAGAACGATGCTAAACAACGTTGAGTTGTCGTGGCTTACAAGTACGGATAGGCCGCCAACAGGTTGTCCTGCTGGGTCGGTAATCGTAATCAATACCGTATCGCCAGCAACTGGATTTGGTGGATTGAAAATCATCGTGAGATTCTCCATTTGTGGAGGCTCAGGGTTGACTTCAGCAACCTTGCTTCCAATTCCAGCAGTGAGCACAGCATCGTCTCCTTCTCCGATTTGAGCAATAGCCAAAACGGTGTAGTTGTCTACAGGTGAAGACAGTAATGGGAGGGTGAGGTCAGCGCTTGAACCAAGTCCCCAAGAAATTGAGTTTAGGCCTCCGAAGAAATCTTCAAACTCGTCATAGATTTCTTCCTCGGTTTGTTGGCCTTCTCCAGTGCACAGAATCGTATCGTCCATATTCATAGACATGTATGTATAGCCATCATCATCCGTCTCTTCTTCAAACCAAATTTGTGCGGTTGAATTGAAACTTGAGCGCGTTTCAAAGGTATATTCTATCGATTCATCGTATGGGAATGAAGCGCTCATTCTGCTGTCTCCATCTTCTTCCCAATCGCTTGATGGTTCCACTACATCTCCAGTTTCTGAATTGTAGAGAACAGCATTACTCACGACCGGTTCGGGGGCGGACATGTAGTCATCATAGTTACGTTGATTGTAAACACCGATGGAGAGTACTTCATTGCCTTGACCAGTTGAATCATCCCAGCCCCAATCAGTCCAAATGTCAAGTTCTTCACAGACTTGTTCCATTCTTTGGTCGACTGCAACCCAACCTATTTCGTTACGAACGCCTTCTGCATAGATGAAATCTGTGAACGACGAGAAATCAATCGAAGCAGGGTCAAAGCCATCGGTCGGTGCTGCGACTGCGAGTATGCGTGAAGCATTTTGACCATCCAATGCAATGTTGGTCGTTTGACCTGGCCCAAGAGTGCCGGTCATCTCAAGGTCAGTTGGGTTTGAGAGAATCAAACCTGTGTGCATTGCTTCAGGGAACAATTCACCTTCATGAAGAACTGCCATTCCAATTCCACTCAATGGTGCTTTCAATCGAATCTCTTGAGTTCGTGATGTATCACCTGCTTCAAATTCAAGCGTGAAAGTTTCCGGTTCTCCCCATGCTTCTTCATCGATATCAGGGAACGGGACTTCACCCAAGTCAATTGGGGTAACGCCCACAATGACGGAATATTCTGATTGAGAAATCCCTGATGGAGATACGGTAATCGTAGTGAGGCCGCTTGCACTGGTCGTAGCGCTGTAGACAGGTAAACCAGCAAAAGAAGACACTTGTTCAAGACCACTGAGGGCAAGACTACCAGCAGTAGCAGCTCCAAAGTTGAGGCCGAGGCCGGTCATTTCGATACCGTCAGCAGTTGTGTAGGTTGACTGAGCAAGCGTCACATAGGCGCCAGCGAAGCTCGGTGTTACTGATGTGCTTGCTTCACCATTCGCATTGCTGATGAAAATATCTTCAGAATGAACTTCAAACGGTCCTTCGGAAATAAAGGTGTTAATGATGTCTGGTGAAGGCGTCGAAGATTGTTGAGGTTCTCCTAATTCGCAGTAACTTTCACCATCGTCAGGGATACTTGCGTAATTTTCATGGTACGGGTTGTCCTCTTCATCTGTATATTCGAAGCCATGGTATTCCTTGTAGGTGTAGTGGTGTTCGTAGGTGAACACATCTTGCGTGCTGGATTCATCATCGCTTCCGAAATGGAAGGTTACGGTGATTGAGTGCGTGTCTTGTCCATCCATTGAATCGTACTGATGGTTGATGCTGTTCCATTCTTGTATGTCTGAATCCATGTTTCCATCGCCCCAGTCAATATCGACTTGATTGAGGTTAGCATGTTCGTATTGCGAATCACCCTCGTCACCATAGTAATACCAAGAATTTTCCGTCCAATGTTCAAAATTAACTTCATTATTCGAGGTGTCCCAGGAAGAAAAACTGCTTTGAACACAAGAAGGTGAACCCGGTAGTGGCATCTCTTGGACGTATTCAAATTCTAAACCGGAGGTTGTCGTTCCAGAGGTTTTGACCTCGACAAGGCCACGATCGTCTAATGGAAGATTGCTAAGATAAGAAGTCAAATCCCATCCAGTTGCATCTCCACTCGTCGAATAGGAATCGAAAAAGATATCTCGGTCATCCAATTCATAATTTTGACCACTTGCTGGATTGATTTCTACTTCCAATACTCCATCAACATCATTACCATCATACATGCCCATCATTTCTCCGTTTGATGATTCAGTTGGCTCCATAGTAGAGACCATGAAATTACCTTCTGGTGAGAGAGAAGAGAATGCTGAGAGGGCATTTTGCGGAGAAATCCGGAGTACTGCAATGTCGACATCCGCACCTTGTACGACTCCTGAAGAGTCGTAAGTAACCGTGTCGATATCAAATGCAGCGTCTTTCGAGACAATTTCATCTTGGTCGACAAGAACACCGATTGCAGACACGATGAATGTTTCATCGATACCTTCGTACAACATTGCTTCAAGAATAGAAGGGCGGAGCTGTTCGAAATGTATCTCTGCTCCCTCTATTGAGCCGCCTGCCCAGTTGTCAAGGGGTTGAGAGAAAGTCCATTCAGTGTCCTCGATGTTTTCAGCAGTAAGAATACCCTTGTATGGGCACCATTCACAGGTTTTTGAAAGAACGGTATTCACAGTAAAACCATCAGAATTGGTCATGGTCATTGGCAATGTCTCAGGGTCTTGAGAAGAATCTCCACCCCAAACATCAAGATCGATTCCAAGTTCAAGCACGTGCGGGTCGTACAGGCTGGTTCGAACAGGGTAAAAGTCGAACGAAGGTGTATCTGATTCCGAGTCGGAATCATCGTCATTCTGGCCATCATCACCCTCATCGTCATCGGACTCTCCTTCATCGTCCTCGTAGTTTGGCCAATGGTGCTCACGGTTAATTCCTGATGAGTTTTCGAGCCAGTCGCCAAAGTCGGCGAGGACTTGACCGGTTTGTTCCCAAACGGGGTCTTCAAAAGATTCAGCAAGAATTTGAATAATGTCTTCTGGGAGGGTATTGAATTCGTTAAATGCGTCATTTACCCAACTGGATTCGCTTGCCATCTTTGCAGTCCATGCTTGACCTTCTGCGGTTTCAAGAAGCAATTCATACTGCCAGATGATTTCATCGGGAATATCGTCACCGTCAAGATCGTTAATGGTTGGTTCGCCCATTTCTGCCCATCGAACGATGAGTTTTTGGAACGGTGTCATGTTGTCAATGTCTTCATCGATAAGTGGTTGAACATATGCAGTAAGACCGTCAATGATGGCTTGAGGATGGTTTGAAACAGCAAGAAGTGCGATGTTGCGCATCACTGTTTGGCCACTTTCAAGGGGTTTGATGTTGTTTGCGATATTGTCAATCGCTTCTTGCATAGCAGTCCATTCACCGCTTCCAGTAAGCGCATCGTATGCCGCTTCAAAGTCGCCGGTTCCTTCAAAACGAGTGAAGTTTTCAATGGCATTGAAGGTTTGAATGTAATCTGCAGTCGTTCCGAAATCATCGAACGTTTGCGGAATCGGGAATTCATCGCCAAAGGTCAAGAGTCCGGAAACAAAGGACAAACCTGCATCAACATCGTCAGAGTCAAGGAACTCCATCAGTGCTTCAAGGAAGTTCGCTCCTTCCGCCATGCTGTATTGGTTTCGACCTGCATCAAGCATTGCATTCCATGCTTGTGCACTTCCACCCGTTCCTTGGCCTCGTGACGCAGTGTCAACAAAATATGTCCAGTCGCCGTTTTGAGTCGCTGTCGATTCAAGACTTGTGAATTCATTGTTGATGGTGCCAAGTGGGTTGGCAGTGTCCCAAGCATTGTCGATTGCCTGAAGGACAGTCTCGATTTGCTCAACCAAAAGATTCGACAGTTGGGTAGGGTCATCGACAACAACCATGCCTGAATCCTCGGCGGTAATCGTTGCACCGTATACACCACCAATAGAAGAGGCTGGGATTGTATAAACGCCGTGCCAAACCATGGTTGTTGCATCATCTTCATGCGCACCTTGAGGCTCCATGACAACAACACCAACGGATTGTCCTGTGCCTGGAAGAGCGGTATTAACAATCATTTCAAGCGGAGAAATATCGTATCGTAGTATGTCAACATTGACGACGGTTTCGCTTGAATGACCACGAGTATGAGCAAAGATATCAACCTGTGAACCTGTGCTTGCAAGTTTGGTTGTGACAAATCCATCAACGCTCAAGTGAGAGGTTGTACCTTGAGATTCTTCGGTAGCATTTGGCGTGGCAATACTCGCCAATGCAGGGGAGATTGACATGCAGGCCATGAGTAAAATGAGAAAGAGTGCTCTTTGCTTCATGGTATGACCATTTGGGAATAGGTTTTATTTGTATCGCCAACGCATTCATCGATAAAAACTCTAAAATTCAAGTTTTTCATGTATCAAGACGGACAAGAGACAGCACCAATTCTCCCTGTTCATTGGTAATTACACCGGTGCTGTAGTGTGAAAAATCAGCCTCTGTCCAAGTCCCATCCGGCACGTCATAGGAAATGCTCGGAAGACCTAATGCTTGGAAAAAAGGCGTCATGGGTGAGAAGTTTGGAGAATTTGAGGTATTGATTGACCATGTTTGCATTGCAGTTGGAGTTGCGTTTGAATCCGGAGACCATACCTCAGAGCTGGCAACTGTATCGTCAAGAGACAGAATACTATGAATGCCATCCATCCCTTCAGGTTGGTCAAGCGCAGATTGGTTGGATGAACTCATGTGCCAATTTTCTGGATGAGCGATGAGACTTGGCGTGCGAGGCTCAGTGAAATTAGCAATCATTGTGTAATCGCTTTGTGATGCCTTTGAGCAACTAAAACCACCAGGCAAGCAGCCTTCAATTTCTCGAGAGGTTTCACCAACAGAATGGAAGGAAACAAATGGCCCAGTCCGACTTTCAAAACCTTGAGCAGTTTCAAGGAATGTGCTGGAAAACTCCTCGCTGGGTGTCCATTTTGCAGGCGTGTGGTGAAGCATACCAACCCAGTGGGAAGAAGCAGATCCAGCATTCCAATCAACGTTAAACCATTCTCGTAGAGTGTGTGTATCCGTGGATTCACGCAGATAGGTAATGTTGAGCGTGCCTTCTACCCGACCGTTTCGTCCAGCGCTATCAATCAATTCAGTGATGGTAACTTCACCACTGATGTGAAACCCTGTAGGGATCGTCTGGCATTCTGTGCATCCTTGTGATTGGATAGGATGGACATCAAGAGCAATCGTTGCTAAAGGACCGATTTGAAAATCTTGCAATCCCAATGCATCCATCGATGCGCGAGAAGTAAGCCTCATCTCCCCTGTAATCTCAGACACTTCCAAAACCTGTTGATTCGATTCGCTCTCTGGAGTGGCAAGCGATAGAGTGGCAAGTACGACAACCACGAGAACCAGCATTTCCCATACTGGGATTGAGCCGAACATTCCTTTCTCCACAGGCTGAGGAGAGGGGTCGTCTTCTTGATATTACCTCACTTTTACCACATGAGTTAAGCCAAAATAAGGGAGGCAGTGTCCTTTGGACATGGCGAAAATTAATTTTGATGAAAAGTTAACCAAATTTTCAGACCACTGGTCGCCGCGAGTCATTGCTGAAATGAACGATTATCAATTCAAGTTGGTCAAAATTGAAGGTGAATTTGTCTGGCACAACCATGCTGATACCGATGAAGTCTTCATCGTCGTCAAAGGTTCGATGAACATTGAGATGGAGCACGAAACCATCACCCTTCACGAGGGTGAAATGTATGTTGTTCCAAAGGGTGTAACTCACAAACCGTTTGCAGAAAACGAGTGCCACGTGATGTTGGTCGAGCCACGAAGCGTCATCAATACCGGAGAGCAAGAAGGCGAACTGACTGCAGAAAACGACGTCTGGGTGTGAGGTTATGAGCGAGACGCTGATCGATGAAGACATTCGAAAAGCAAGAACGCTCCCCTCTCGGTTCTACACTGAACCTGAACAATTTAATCGTTTGAAAAGCGTCTTTTCTGGGTGGCAATTTGCAGCACATCGCTCGGAATTAGAGGCACATACCATTCAACCACTCGAACATATTGAAGCCATCAATGGCGAATCGATGGTCTTGGTTCAAGGTGATGAAACTCGATGCATGTCAAACGTCTGTACCCATCGAGGTATGCGCTTAGCACTTGAGGCGTGCACCAAGAAATCCCTGCAATGCCGCTATCATGGCCGAACGTTCAATCTCGATGGAAGCTTTCGACACATGGCTGAATTTGAACAAGCAGTTGACTTTCCGAGTGAAGATGACAATCTTCCTCAATTTCCACTCAAGCAATGGATGGGGCTGTTCTTCACGGCTCAGAGCGAGAGCATGGACTTGCCCTGGGATATGCTTGAACAGCGTTTGGGGTTCCTCAAACCAGAATCGTTCACGCACGATGCAAGCCGGGATCGAGACCACAGCGTAGATGCCAATTGGTTGCTCTATGTTGATAATTTCTTAGAAGGATTTCACATTCCTTATGTCCATCCTGAACTCAATCAAGCACTCGATTATTCAGGCTACATCACCGAAACGTTTGATGGCGGCGTCATGCAAATCGGTAAAGCGATGAAGGGTGATGTCAAGTTCGATTTGCCCGCAGGTCACCCTGATGAAGGCCAAGATATTGCAGCCTACTATCTGTGGCTTTTCCCCAACATGATGTTCAATTTCTATCCGTGGGGATTGTCGCTCAACATCATTATCCCAGTCTCTCATAACACATGCAGAGTGCTTTACCGCGGCTATGTCAGTGATGCGGAATTAGCGAGTCAAGGTGCCGGTTCAGTGCTCGATACCGTTGAAGACCAGGACCAGTGGGTGATTGAAGAAGTGCAGAAAGGAATGGCATCAAGTGTCTATGACCGAGGAAGATATTCACCGACCAAAGAGCAAGGTGTGCATCATTTTCATAGAATGTTGAGTCAATTTATCGATGAATGAATAGGAAAAAAAACAGTGCACGGTGTGTCCTAGACCTATTTCAATTGTTCATTTTAATCCACAAATAATCAAGCACATTTTTACGTTAGACATGGTGAATGTGAAGTCAAATTCATGGCTTGATTGTGACTACTTTCTTGCTGCAGCTTCTGCTTGAGCAACCGTTGCCCTGACTGCAATTGCCGTATCAGGAGTTACTGAGATACTGGTAATTCCACAGTCGATTAAAAACGGTGGGAATTCATCTGGGAAATCAGATGGTGCTTGTCCACAAATCCCGATTTCCAAACCTTGGGCATTGAATTTTCTGACAATATCGCGAATCATTGATTTAACCGCCGGTGAGCGAGCATCAACGGGGTTTTGATATCCTTCTAAATCGTCACGAGAGACCGCATAAACAGTCTGCACTAAGTC
>PBTA01000076.1 GCA_002726395.1 Methanobacteriota archaeon
CCTTGTTGAATATCAGGATTGATTGCTCCATCAGGCAGATCAACGCTATCCCTACCGCCAACAAAGTTGGCAATCACATCAGTTCCCTCACTCAATACATAGTGGTTGGCACCTTCACCACCATTGAGGAAATCATCTCCTCTGCCGCCATCCAGCGTGTCGTTGCCAGCTTCTCCAATCAGTTGATCACCACCTTGACCACCCTGCAGCAGGTCGTTGCCCTCGCCGCCGTACACCAAATCATCACCATCACCGGCTTTGATCTCATCAGCGCCGGCTCCAGCATCGATCTTGTCATCGCCACCACCAGCATCAACGGTGTCATTGCCTCCTTCTGCAAACACCACTTCTGCAGCATCTGATCCTGGGAAGGTTTCGCCGTCCAGCTGTTCGCCATCTGATGTGGCAACACTCCAAACAGGGTCAGTATTGCTGTCATTACCGTCCGACCCTTTATAGACATTCAGAAGTGCGGGAGGCCCTCCAGCACCGTCTTCTCCACCAAGATCTGGATCAACATAATCAATCACATAGGTGGTGTGATCGTTTCCATTCAGAGTGAATGAAACAGTCAGTGATGATTCATTCCACTGATATTCACTTGCTAAATCATCGGGCTTTTCACCACCTTGTTGAATATCAGGATCGATTGCTCCATCAGGTAGTTCAAAGCTATCTTTACCGCCAACAAAGCTGGCAATCACATCAGTTCCCTCACTCAATACGTAGTGATTGGCACCATCGCCGCCATCGAGGAAGTCATCGCCTTCCTCACCATTGAGGTAATCATTTCCTTCATCACCAAATAGTTTGTCGTTACCTCGTCTTCCATAGATCGAATCATTTCCAGCATTGCCATAAAGAGTATCATCACCCTGGTTGCCTTTTAGAGTGTCATCTCCCTCACCTCCAAACAGTTGATCATCTCCCTCGAAACCCTTCAAACTATCATTATCATCGCCTCCTATTAATGTGTCATCACCGAATCCCCCCTTAAGGAAATCATCTCCTCTACCGCCATCAATCGTGTCATCTCCACCACCACCATCAATCGTGTCATTGCCTCCAAGGCCTTCAACACTCTCATTTGTATCAGACCCAGGGAATGCAACTGTTTGGTCGGCAGCAAGGCCATCAGTAGTTGGAACAGTCCAAACTGCATCTTTATTTCGATCATTATCTTCTGTTCCGGCATAAATATCTAAAAAATCAATTTGAGGGGGGCCTTCTCCTGCCAGACCTTCGTAATTAATAAGATAGGTCGTGTGATTACTACCGTTCGACGAGAAATTAATTGTGACGGATGTCTCACTACTCCATTGACCTTCCAATGATTCCGGAAGATTAGGGGCTTCTCCGCCTTGGATTAACTCAATATCTTCGTCTCCAATGCCTTCACGATTAGTCTTGTCTACGCCAGAAATGTAGTGCTGAATAAAATCAATCCCCTCACTCAAAGCATAAACATTTCCACCACTATTCGCTTGCGTTAATACAACGTCGTTGCCTGCACCACCGTCGATTTCATTGTTTTCAAAGGTACTTGCTGCACTGAAATCAAGAAGATCATCACCCGATCCTCCAGAGATTATCGAATTAGTAAGTTTTACTGAACTGTCACGGGGAGAATCAATAGCAATACTATCGTCATCATCACCACCATTAATCTCACCAACAAAATTCTGTTTAATCGTAATTTCATCTTCACCCGCGCCACCATTCAAAGCAACTTTCGTGCCAGGAGCTTCATTTGGGTTGAAAACCAATTCATCACTACCTCCTCCACCATTTAATTCATCATTTCCACTTCCAGCATTTAAGGTATCATTACCATTGTCACCATTTAATATATCATCACCCCTTTGGCCATATAATTGATCATCACCTTCACCACCATATAATTTGTCATCACCATTATTACCATATAATTTGTCATCATTATCGCCGCCATTTAATGTATCATTACCGTCGCTGCCATTTAATGTATCATTACCATTATTGCCATATAATTTATCATCATTGTCGCCGCCATTTAATTCATCAACACCACCACCACCATATAATTCATCGTCATTATCACCGCCATTTAATGTATCATCACCGTCGCCGCCATTAATCGTGTCATTGCCTTTGCCGCCATTTAATTTATCATGACCTTTATCACCAAATAATACATCATCACCGTCGCCGCCATTTAATTTGTCAGCACCCATTCCGCCATCAATCGTGTCATCACCTCCTCCACCTTCAATCGTGTCATTACCTCCAAGACCTTCAACACTTTCATCTGCAGCAGACCCAGGGAATGCAACTGTTTGGTCGGCAGCAAGGCCATCAGTAGTTGGAACAGTCCACACTTGATCAGCATTCTTATCATTACCTTTTTCTGTTCCAATATAAATATCTAAAAATTCAAGCTGAGGTGTTTCACCAGCTGGGCCATCGTAATTAACAAGATAGGTATTATGATTTGCACCATTCAACGAGTAAACAAATTTTACTGATGTCTCGCTCCATTGGCCTTCCAATAACTCCGGTAAGTTGTTAGGGGCTTCTCCGCCTTGCGTGAACCCTATAGAATTGTCATCAATGCCTTTAGCAGTAATCTTGTCTACACCTGCAACATAGTGCTGAATAAAATCAATTCCCTCACTTAAAGCATAAATATTTCCACCGCTATTCGCTTGCGTTAATACAACGTCGTTGCCTGCACCACCATCGATTTCATTGTTTTCAAAAGTACTTACTGCACCAAAATCAAGAAGATCATCACCCGATCCCCCAGAAATATTTGACCCAGACATACTTCCACCATAAGCGTTAATTATATCTTTACCAGGCCCACCATTTATAAAATCACCAGCACCACCTTGTATCCAATCATTTTTTTCAGATGCAATAATTACATCACTATATGGACTAGTAACGATATGTAGAGGATCTGCAGAAGTGATCAGACTGGGGCGAGCAGATAAATCTATGCCTTCACTTACCTGATATTTGGATCCCTGTTCAACCGAACTATCACCTGCGTAGCGCTCATCAAAGGCCAGCCAATTCAGTGCAAAGTCGTTCAATAACTGTAGGCTGACATCTTGACTGAATTCAGCGTTGCTCGCATCCCACTTAAATTTGTACTCTGCATTATCGCCTTGGTAAACTAAATAAGGATGAGATTTTGCATCTTCCTTGTTTTGTTCGGCAAGATCACCACCCCACTCAAGTTCTGTAGCTTCATAATCCGTGAGCACCACGAGAGTATGCTCTTCCTCAGAATCGCTTAGTTGATATTTAAATGAGTATTGATACGCAAAATCGGAATCTTCAGCGTTTTTAATTTTGACACTATCTATAAACTGCTGTTCATCGATTTTCTCATCCAATATTAGCAGGTCAAGGCCGTATTCAAAACCGACGATCGTATGATTTCCCCCTGCGATTTTGTAAGTATCAACTGCACGATCCGTAGGGCTACTTTCATCGCCACCCCAAACCTCAACAGAACCAATGGCAAGGCTAATGTTATCAGAACCCTCTCCTGCATATACTTTGCTAGGGTTAACGTTCTCAAGATGAATGACATCATCACCCTTGCCCCCATAAATAGTACCACCACATTTAATTA
The DNA here is from genome assembly GCA_002726395.1 of Methanobacteriota archaeon. Taxonomy (GTDB): domain Archaea; phylum Thermoplasmatota; class Poseidoniia; order Poseidoniales; family Poseidoniaceae; genus MGIIa-L1. The sequence continues at coordinate 3,626 of PBTA01000076.1, forward strand.
ATGTAATTTGATCTTCTCCGTCACCTGAATCAAAGATACCATTGCCACTCTTTGATACGCTAATTTTATCATTTCCAACACCAGAAAATATAGATTGCTGGCCAGAATTGCTGATGCTAATTTCATTGTCACCATCACCTAAGTCAAAAGTATTATCACTACCCAATTTATTCGCTTCAATTACATCTGCGCCGCTACCAGCATTGATATCAGTACCAGATCCGGCCGCCTCGATCACAATTATATTGTTGCCATTTCCAGCATTGATAACATTTTTTTGGCCAATCCCTTCGAGATCGAGGTAATCATTGCCGTTTCCGGAGGCAATGGAATTGTGGCCAGAATTACTTAATTTGAATTGATCGTCTCCTGCCCCGGCAACAATAGTATGATATTGACCGCCTTGAAGTTCGACTACATTATCGCCATCACCAAGGGCAATATCATTTACGCTACCAATGTTACTTACTATAACGTGATCACTACCTTCACCTGAAACAAGGGTATTACCACCAGTACCTTGAAGAGTAATTTGATTGTCTCCAGGGCCAGCGTTAACGTTGTTATTGCCACCCCCACGAATGTCAAATACATCATTACCAGAGCTTGAGAAAAGAGTAACTCCTGCTTTTCCAGCAACCTCGAATAGATCATCAGATAAAGATCCATTGGCTACATCACCACCACTAACTCGATTGGTGACTATATGTAGAGGATCTGCAGAAGTGATCAGACTGGGGCGAGCAGATAAATCAATGCCTTCACTTACCTGATATTTGGTTCCCTGTTGAACCGAACCATCACCTGCGGAGCGTTCATCAAAAGCCAGCCAAGTCAGTGCAAAGTCATTCAATGACTGCAGACTGACATCTTGACTGAATTCAGCTTCGCTCGCATCCCACTTAAATTTGTACTCTGCATTATCGCCTTGGTAGACTAAATAAGGATGAGATTTTGCTTCTTCCTTATTTTGTTCGGCAAAATCACCTTCCCAATCAAGTTCTGTAGCTTCATAATCCGTGAGCACCACGAGAGCATGCTCTTGCTCAGCCTCGCCTAGTTGATATTTGAATGAGTATTGATACGCAAAACCAGAACCTTCAGCGTTTGCAATTTTGATACTATCGATAAACTGCTGTTCATCAATTTTCCCATCCAATATTAGCCGATCAAGGCCGTATTCAAAACCAACGATAGTGTCATTACCTTCATTAATCAAAAAAGTGTCTGATTCCCCATCGAGAGCTCCGTCGCCGGAACCACCAAACAAAAGATCATTTCCTCCCTCGCCATCCAAGGTGTCCTCACCTGAACCACCTTCGAGGATGTCATTATTCCTTCCACCCTCGAGACTGTCTTCTCCTATGCCGCCTTGAATGGAATCGTTCTCAGTTCCACCGATAAGGGTGTCGTTACCAGCAGCTCCTTCAAGGGTGTCATCACCAGTATTTCCTTGAACTTGATCATTACCGCCATTGGCGTTGATAATGTCTCGGCCAGAGTTTCCAATAATCGTATCGTGAAACTCAGTTCCTTTAAAGCTCCAATCAGTAACAACTTCTTGAGAGTCTGCCCTTCTGACTGTGATTCCTGTCGTTGACGACGGCAGGTCATCATTCGCACTCCCTATGATTCGATAACCACTATCTGCAATAGAAATTGGTTCTGAAGGTTTGAAATTCTCATTCGGAGCGGGAGGTGCATAAACAGAAGCAGTTTCACTCTCCGGAATAAACAAAATAGTATAAGAATCGATCCCAATTTGATAATCCCAAAGATATGTCGTCCAGGTAATACGTTCCGGATTCGACGATTCAGAGAAAGAATATCGAGACTGACCCTCTGGCCGATTTGCTTCTGTTACATAAAATTTTGTATATTCCTCCGGCGACATTGTCGTCACCTGAATGGGAACATCAACATCAGAAGAATCAGCCAATATAAGTTCAAACGCAGCGGGGTCATAATCCTCAACCAACGTATATTGTCCACTAGCATCGACCGTGGTAACGCCTGTTACTTCAACACTGATGGTTTGATTTGTCCTTCCACCCAGATCGTCAGTGACAGTGATTAAGAACTGATCAGAACCGGCGTAGCCTTCATTCGCTTTGTAAGACCAGGTGACGGCGTTTGGATTTAGTTCTTCACTTGCACTCAGCTCAACTGTTCCATTCTTGGGTTCACTGGTGATGCTGAACGCATCGGCACCTGAGAGACCTTCAGGATCTGAGGCGGAAATGGAGCCTGAGGCAGAGGACCCTCCACTTCCCGTCACATCTCCTTCAATCGTTGCAGGAGTATCGAACGTTGCACTCGTGGCTTCTTCAATAATTTGAGGCAACACCCAGGCAGTAAATGCATTGTTACGCATGCTTCCGTCGATGTGATTGCCTTTCCCCCAGTTGGTGGCATAGCCTGCGTCGTAGTAGTCATTACTGACAAAGAAAATCTTGCCTTGTCCGTAGGCAACTTCACCAATCACACTATCACTTTGGGGGCCATAATATGACCTCCAAAATCCATTACGAATACCACTCGCGTCGACAGAATCTGTCGCGCTCTGCCCACGGATTTGATCTGGGGCCGACTCGAAGCCTGTTCCACTTGCAGCAGGTTGCTTATCCCAGGTTTTGCTGCCACCATCTGGGCCATTGACAAGATTTAAGTCAAATATTTGATTCAGAAAAACAACATCCTCGGCTCCAAATGTTGCCGTCTGGACAAGAATACCTCCGCCGCTGACATAATCTCGCAAAAGAGACCTTGCCTCTGCAGGAAAATCAGCACTACTACTGGGGTTAAAAACATTTTTCTTCTCAATATCCGTCATAAAGAAGAAGGACGGACCACCGGAGCTGGCTAAACTCGACCTCAGCTTTGCGACATCAGTAAAGTTTACAACCGTATCGTCAATCGAAAAATCAGAACCATCATTTTTAAGCTTCTGCATAATAGACAGAAGATTACTATTTTCATCAGATTTATCGCCGACGCCATTACCATTCAAGCCCGGCTGATTGTAGACAATGATTGTGATTGCACCCGGCGATGACGCAACTTGGAATGGCCCCTGTTGCAGCTCTTCAAACTCAGCTTCACTCACCCCAATCACGGAGGTGGTGAAGCTTTCGCCATCGATTTCAAAACGCAGGAACGCCGCTTCCTTGCCATTAATCGTGGTGCGTTCCACCTCAACATCGTTTTGATCTAACCCCGCTTCGATCAACTCCTGCGACAACACAATCTGATCGCCGGCCTTGTAGCCCTGAATCGTGTCGTCACCACGGGACAACACAAAAGTATCTCCGCCCTTACCACCATTCAGCAGGTCGTCGCCATTGCCGCCATCGAGGGTGTCATCACCCTTGCCGCCTTCCAGGGTGTCGTCGCCAGCTCCAGCCTCAATGCTGTCGTCTCCCTTCTCACCATCAATCAGATCAGCACCACTGCCACCATCCACAACGTCATTACCACCACCGGCTTCGATCTCATCCGCTCCTGCTCCGCCATCCACCGTGTCGGCACCAGCACCGGCCTCAATGCTGTCGTCACCTTTTTCGCCATCAATCAGGTCGGCACCCCCGCCGCCGTCAACCACGTCATCACCGCCGCCTGCTTCGATCTCATCCGCTCCTGCTCCGCCATCCACCGTGCCGCCCTCGGTATCAATCTCTTCAATCGCAATTACCTCAACAGCCTCACTCACACCAATCACGGTGGTGGTAAAGCTTTCGCTAGCGATTTCAAAGCGCAGCAACGCTGCTTCCTTGCCATCAATCGTGCTGCGTTCCACAACAACGGCATCAGGCGTTAATCCAGCAGCAACCAGGTCGGCCGACAGAACAATCTGATCATCGGCCTTGTAACCCTGAATCGTGTCATCACCGAGGGACAACACGTAGGTATCCCCTCCTGAGCCACCAATCAGCAGGTCATCGCCACTGCCGCCATCAAGGATGTCATCACCCTTGCCGCCATCCAAGGTGTCGGCACCAGCTCCAGCCTCAATGCTGTCGTCCCCTTTTTCGCCATCAATCA
>PBTA01000077.1 GCA_002726395.1 Methanobacteriota archaeon
AGTCCTACTGAATGGCCTAAAAATCGGCTCTGGTCGGGTTTCATACCCATCAGATTTTCCTGATAGCCAAGTTCAACAGCAAGGCCGTAGGATTCATTCCACGCAGCCTCACAGGTTTGACCTTGGTCTAAGACATCAACAACGGACTCTTTGACCACCAACATATCTTCAAGCCGTTGATGCCATTCTTGTGAAAGTGAACCTGCGACAAACATGCGAGTCATATCAACAATGTAGCCGCGATGGGCATGGACTAAGTCAACGAGAACCGGTTCATTGGCCTTGATTCGTCGGAACCCTGACCCCATGCCAGAAAGTGGATGAGGTCCTGTGCCGCCAACTGCTGAATCAAAGAAAGAAGAAACCCCTCCTGCCCGACCTGAAACAATGACGCCTCGGTCACATTGGAGAGGATAACGACGCATGTGTACGTTACCACCAAAGCCCTCAGAGCGACTAACGGCTTCCGCAGCCGCAACCAATTCCAATTCACTCACACCTTCGCCACCTACGGCTTCAACCGCCTCAAACATTCGAATTTGAACATCAGCTGCTGCATCCATCTGTTCTATTTCCCAGGTGGACTTTACCTCGCGCTGACCATGAATGATGGAAGTTACATCTGGACAGGCACCGAACTCAGAAAAAACGTTGACAAAACGTTCTGAATAAGTAGCAGGGATTTCTCCAAATTGAAGTCCTGGTGCAGAAGTCACGCCTCGTTGAGCGAGCGTGTCTACAAGTTGACTCATACGAGGAAATGGGAGAATCTCATGAGGTGAATCGCTGCCACCTCCTTCAAATCGAGCCCGTTGAAGCGAACGACGGACAAACAGCACACTGCGGGAGTTTTCGCTACCCAGGGCAGGTATGTACATCGAAGCATTTTGCCGGCCCCCTGCATAATAATACAAATCCACAGGATGTTGAATAAAGGCGCCGGAGATACCCGCTTCAGCCAAGAGTTCTCCCAAGCGCTGCTGGCGAGCGGCTAATTCAGAAACTGGAACTCTCCAGTCTTCTCCATCAGGACCGGCTAGGTCTGCTTCATTCCAGCCGGTCATATGAGAAGGCTAACGGCGACCGTTCAAAACGGCTCCGCTTAAACTTCAACAACGGGTTCAATCCAAGCCTCTGTTTCATCAATCCGTTTTTGAGCAATGGAACAGTATTCCTCCGAAAGGTCGACGCCGATGTACGTGCGTCCGGTCATTTTTGCTGCCACACAGGTTGAGCCAGATCCATTAAACGGGTCGAGTACAATATCCCCAGCGAACGAATACATCTCTATGCACCGCTTCGGCAGTTCGACAGGGAAAGGGGCTGGGTGGTTGACGCGTGATGCACGCTCGGTTGGAAATGACCATATCGACTTGGTGTGGTGAATGAAATCATCTCGCGGAATGGTGTCAATTCGTCCCTCTGTTCGTTCTGCTTTCTCTCGCGGAAGTTTGTAATTACCCTTTGAGAAAACTAACAAATATTCGTGAACATCTCGTAAACACGGATTGCTTGCACTTTGAAAGGAACCCCATGCACATGACGAACCTGCACTGGCGGATTTATCCCATATGATTTCTCCACGCATCAAAAAACCAAGTTGATTCATCATGATGTTAATGTGGCTTGAAAGGGGAATGTAGGGCTTTCTTCCAAGGTTGGCAACGTTGATGACCATACGTCCACCTGGCGCAAGGACTCGGTAACATTCAGCAAAGACATCATACAGTAATTCGAGATATTCGCTCAATGAAAGGTCTTCGTCGTAAGCCTTACTGGCGTTATACGGAGGGGAAGTGACCACTAAGTGTACACAATTATCGGGCAAATCCAAATTTCGAGAATCTCCTACCTGAAGGGTATTGGCCAACGTCGGTGGCAGTTCCTGGACCTTGCCAACCTCTCGACTTGAGACGATTCCGTCATAAAGACGGCTTCCGTAATACACCGACGCATCATGCCCTTCTCGTTTCGAGACACCAAAAGCAGAAGTGCTGGTATTGGCGCGACGACGAGGGCCTTTGAGGGATTCATCCTCTTTGGGTTCCTCTCGTGCCATCTTTTGTCAGCGGTCTTTACGGCTTTATCACCTTTCGCGCCAATCCAAGGGTTGAGGCGCGCGGTTGAAGAGTTGAGGTGAATCTCCGATGTGGGATTTTACCCGTTGCAATCAAAAGCCGAGGGTGCTTGGAATGTTTAATGGCGAGTGTCTTGACCCTCGACAATGTCAATGTTGACAAGAAGACAGTCTTGGTTCGCGTTGACATCAACTGTCCACTCCACCCTGTGAACAAATCCTTCCTCGATCTCAGTCGTATCCGGGCGATAGTGCCTACATTGAATCGGTTAACGAGCGCCAAAGTCGTTCTGCTTGCTCACCAATCTCGACCTGGAAAGAAAGATTTTACCTCCACACTTGGCCATTCTCGCGAATTGGGACGTCTTCTTGGCCGTTCAGTAAAATGGGTTGACGACCTTTACGGTGAAAAGGCGATGAATGCAATTGAAAAGCTGGAATGTGGTGAGATTCTCATGCTGAACAATGTTCGGATGTATGATGAAGAAATCAATACGAAAGGTGATTTTAACGTGCATTCTGAAACCAGACTTGTACAAAACCTCGCCAGTGTCGCAGATGTATTTGTCTACGACGCATTTGCTTGTGCGCACCGAAGCACTCCTTCCGGAGTAGGTTTCACCCACCTCATTCCATGCGTTGCTGGTGAATTGATGAAAAATGAAATTGTCAAACTCGACCTTGCCTTAGATGACCCTGCTCGACCGTGTATTGCCGTCTTAGGGGGTATCAAAGTCGATGATTCAATTCTTGTTGCTGATAATATGCTTCGCAACGATATTTGCGACGAATTGTGGCCTACTGGTGGAGTTGCAAACCTTCTGTTGGAACTCTCAGGGTTCAAAATCGGAGCGGTTAACCATGATTTCCTTGTCAATGAAATAGGTAAAAACTGGCACCATACTGTAGAAACTGCGAAATCATTGCTTAGTGATTTTAGTGATAAAATTCACCTTCCTGTTGACGTTGCCGCAAATATTGAAGATAACCGAGTCGACCTCTCTGTCTCAGAACTGCCCATAGACGCGCCTCTCTTTGATATTGGAATTCAATCCATACGTAATCTTTCAGCCGCAATAAAATCCGCAGGAACAATCCATCTCAACGGCCCTGCAGGTGTGTTTGAAGTACCCGATTTTGCTTTTGGAACCATTGAGATGTTGAATGCATGTGCCGAATCAAAAGGATATGTTGTCGTCGGTGGGGGCCATACAGCGACGCTGATAGCAAAGCATGGTCTTGCTCACAAAATGGGCCATCTTTCAACCGGTGGTGGTGCTTGTTTGGATTACATTGCTGGAAAATCACTCCCCGCTGTTGCAAGTCTTGAAGCGAGTGCAGAAGCATTCACCATGAATATTGCACGAAGTGTCGATCAATAAGAGCCACTGGGGAGGTTCGAACTCCCGACCTCCTGATTACGAATCAGGTGCTATACCAGCTAAGCCACAGTGGCGCAAACCGTCCGCTGACTCGAATCATCATAAGGCAGACGGTTGAAAGCGTTCATGAGGGTTGAGCCTAACCCACAACCATGGCCGATGATGCTAGTGTGCGCTATCGCAACGCGGTCCTGTATGATGAAAATGGCAAGAAACATGTCGGAGACGTACTGTTGCACAGAGATGGAGCATGGTCGTCGTCAAACGGTGATGAGGATGTTCAGCACGACCTCGATGGTTCAGGAAGGCTCATTACAAGGAGTTTACAAAACTGGCACACTCATTTGGCTATGCAATTGAATGCTCGTGATTTCAGCGATGGTTATCCCCTTCACCGCTGGCTAAATGAAGCCATTTTTCCTACTGAGGCTCGCTTAAACCCTGAATATGTTCGTGTTGGGGCACAAGCTGCTGCTGCTGAAATGATTCGAACAGGGTCATCATTCGCTGCAGACATGTACTTCTATCCAGCAGTCACTGGAAAAGTACTGAGCGATGCTGGATTACGAGGTTTAGTTGGCGGCCCTGTCAGCGATGCGGCTTTACCGTCGCACCCCGATGCCGCTTCAGCCTTGGATGAACTTGACTCCATCCTTAAAAATCAAAAAACAGATGATAAAATCCAGTATGCAATCGCCACCCACTCTGTCTATCTTTGCAGTGAAGAAACGCTTCGAAGAGCCTCTGAACTTGCTGAAAAAAGGAATGCTCGCCTCCATATCCATGTCAGTGAAACGCGCAAAGAAATCGCTGATTGCCATGCAAAATCCGGACTCTATCCCGTTGAATACCTCGACAGTCTTGATTTCTTCAAACCCGGAACGGTATGTGCGCACGCCTCATGGGTGAAGAAAAATGAAATTCGAACGCTAGCAGAGCATAATGTAACTGCCGTACATTGCCCTTCTTCAAACATGAAAATAGCATGCGGAGGTACCATGTCATTGCCTGCATACAATGAGGCGGGCGTCGATGTTCGAATTGGAACAGATGGTGCTGCTTCTTCGGGAAGCGGTTTAGACATGCTCGCTGAAGCACGCCTCGCTGCATTAGTTCAACGTCACGACCACTGGGACGCTACCTTGCTCCCCGCATCAGAAGTATTCTCAATGGCTTCCAAAGGCAGTTCTGATTGGGCTGTTTGGAATCTTGACGACGTCCGAATGCGTCCCGTTGGACGTTCTGGAAACCGACATCTTGCAAACCTCATTTTCAATGGTGCAGAATGCTTAGACATGTGGGTCGATGGTCAAGCCGTTCGTATCGACGGCCAAACACGAACCATCGATGAAGCAGCGGCCTGGAAGGAACTTGACCAAGCTGTAGAAACATATTACCAAGGTGTTGAATGATTAATTCATTCGGGAAAGTCCTAACCCACCTATGCCAATCAAGAAACTAAACAGGTAAGTTGGGAAAGAGGCTGTAAGTTTCACTTGATAATCGATATTGACTTCAGTACCTGCTGGAAGTGCTCCAGATTGAGTACCAATGCCTGCGTAAAATGTTCCGGACGTGACGTGCCACTCTGCACCCGTCGTACCGTCGGTCGCAGTTGCCTCATATCCATTGTCTCCATATTGACATGTTTGGCTACCGGATTCTGTTTGAAGGAAACCGCCCTGACCAGCCCTTATTCCATCGCACTGATTCTTCTTTGATTCATCTGCGATAACGAGGAAGATGTCGTCGCGGTCCCAAGTGATGGTCGTATCTGCACTGACAAACAGGCCGACTGGATTGCCGGGGAGTGCCTCATCAGAAAAGAAGACGAAACCATCGATATTTGGAGTAGGAATATCTTCAACCTCTCCTTCAAATGTATAGCCAATACTTCCGAATATCATGATGAGCAACGCTATTATCGCCATCGAGTAACCGATTTTCTTTCTTTGAGCCAAAATCACACCTCACATTTGATAGAAGGCGAGCGCGAGAATCAGATAACTAGCGAGTAGCATTGTACCTTCAAGCCAGTTTGATTTACCATCGCTCATGATTGAATTCGCAACTAAGACTGAAATAAATGTCGCAGTGGTTTCAAGAAGTCCAAATTCCAAAGTCAAAGGGACGCCAAGAGCCCATGCAAACAGGACCATTACTGGGGCAACAAAGAGAGCGATTTGCACGCTGCTGCCAATAGCAATAGCAATTGAAAGATCCATCTTATCCTTTCCTGCTACGATGACTGCAGTGAAGTGTTCAGCAGCATTACCGAAGAAAGGCAGCAGTATTACACCGATGAAGAGTTCCGGCACATGCCACTTTTCAACAGCAGTCTCAAGACTGTGGACTAAGATGTGAGCCATCCATCCAACAAGAATTGTTGAAAGCAAGAGAAGAATCCATGCATCTTTGATGGTCATTTTCGGGTCTTCATGACCATGGTGTACTGCTTCGGTAGCAAAGACATCTGCGTGGGTTTTGAGTTGAAAAAGGAGTGCTAATCCATAAATGGCCAGTAATACAATCGCTGTATAATGCGAGAGGGTGGCAACACCCCCAATTGAACCCCCTGAATGGTGAACTGCGCTCGGTATGATGAAAGCCATAATGGCAAGGAGGAGGAGTGAACCGTTCATTTGACCTGCATCTTGACTGAATCGTTGTACTTTGTGATTGACTCCACCCCATACCATTGCCAACCCAAGAACAAGCAAAAGATTACCCAAAATCGAGCCTACCAATGAGGCTTGCGTGACGGTAATCATCGTTTCACGAAGTGCAGGATTCTGAGATGCAGTATACAACGCCAATCCAGCGATAATCATCTCGACTGCATTTCCAAACGTTGCATTAAGAAGTCCACCAACTGCCTCACCAACTCGAAGTGCAATCTCTTCAGTTGCCTTCCCCATAAGGAAAGCAAGAGGCATAATGGCAATCATTGAAAACAAGAAAGCAAGCTCACCCATGTGCTGATAATTTGCATAAATGGCCACCGGCATTGCAAGGAGGAGGAAATTGAGTTTGTTCTTTCTGGGATCAAACGATTGCGCAAAATGCTCCATGGCATGTTCAACTTCTTCAGTCAATTCCTTGGATGAATCGAGCGTCTTGGCTTCGGACATATTCCTATCGAAGGGGTGTCAGCCCTTGACTTCACCGCTTAAAGAGGGATTCAATCATCACTCTTTTTACGTCCGACTGCTCGCCGTTTTGGTGCTTTACGGGGTGCTGCACGACGGCCGACTGAACGCTTCTTAGCAACAGGCTTTTCTTCCTCTTCCTCTTCTTCATCGTCATCGTATTCTCCCCAATCAATACCGTCATCATCGTCATCCTCTTCAGTGTTGATTTCTGGGACTTCTTTCTTTGAACGGGTCTTGCGTGCTACTACATTGACTGCGAACGGGTCTTCTTCATCTTCTTCTTCTTCTGGCTCGACTGACTTTTCTGCCGATTTATCACTTGTATCGGTAACCGCATTCATATCAAGGTCTTGAGAAGTTCCGATGAACTCTGACATCCAATCTTCATCTTCTTCATCTTCATCTCCTCGCTTCTTCTTTGGACCGCTCATGCTGGTTTGTATGACCATTAACATCACGATAAGTGAAAGAACAAATATTCCTGCAAGAATCCATACCAAAATGTAAGGAGGGTCTGTCATTGAAGGATTAACTATGACCGGTTCAGGCTCTGGTTGAAGGGATTCTACATAGTTACATGAAGTCGTACCGTCAAGACGGTTTCGACATTCATCAACAATGAAAACGACCGTTGACGAGCGTTCATTACCTGCAGAATCGATGGCTCGAACAAAGACTGCGTGCTGACCTGGTAGGAAGTTACCTGCAGAGAACTCAAGGTCCAGAACAAGTGAACTGTTGTCACCATTGAGGTTCGTAACTGAAGAGGCTTCTGTCCATGGAGTAGAGACCGATTGACCTGTTCCGTAATTGTAAGTGAATTTGTATTGGAACGAATCGATTCGAACATCGTCTTCAGCACCAGCAAGGACTTGGACATTATTGCCGTAAAGATACTTTGAACCGCTGTCTGAACTTGAAGAAGGCGAATAAATGGTTACTTGTGGAGGTAGGGCATCAACTGCTCGATCATCCCAAATCTGAGTGGCTTGATTATTTGCCAAGTCCACCATACCAACCTCAAAAATCATTTCTCCTGCAATCGTTGCAGTCGTGATGAAGAAGTCGAGTTGGTAAACCGGCCCTCTATCTGGGTTTCCTAAATTTTCTTGAATCATCGACATCATCTTTGTACCGCTCGAAATATCTCCTCCATTCACTGTCGTGATGTTAATGGTCGGATCAACTGAAAGGTATTCATTGAATTCAATTTGTACCTTGTAATCGCCTGCAATTAACGAGGGACTGGTGAATGCTTCATTCTCTTCATTGATGAGTGAAAGTGTTGCAGAAGGAAGACGTGTGTCTTCAGTAACCTTCACAGAATTCGCACCAATTCCTGCGAACAATTCAGGATAATTATTACCCCACTTGTCGGTAGGTGTTACAGCATACCATACATCTCGGTCGACGTCGTCTGGAATGTCGAGTTGGCGATAAAAGGTAATCTCTTCAGAGTCGCCAACTTGGATATTATCAATAGCAAGTTCCCAACCTTCATTATAGGTGTAACTAACAGCACTTTCATCTTCACCAAAGGGTTCACCATAGTGGCGCCAAATTTGGTAACTTTCATCAGTTTCAAGTTCATGATTGAACCATTCAATACCGACTTTGTTCAGTGGTCCGTTGGACTCAACTTGTTTGACTTGGACTTTGGTAGGAGCGACTGTGTCTTCCCTATTGTCTGCAGTAATTTGGAATGCATTTTGATTCAATCTCTGGTCCATATATGTCCCTGAAAGATGCCCGTAAAGCGCTTCTGTCGTTACAAAGTAAAACGGTTGACTGCCGGTAAGCCCATCGCTCAGAGTGACATCGAAGAATCCGATACCATCGCTTGCAGAACCGAGCCAGGTCAGAGAATCGTTACCTCCTTCGCTCATCCATTCTGCGCCACTGACCCGATATCCAGCAGTCCAAATGTGATAGACTTCACCTTCAACACCGAGTTGATCGGTCCATGTGACTCGAGTTGTTTTATTTCCTATAAACTCGGCATAAACATCTGTAGGTTCAGCAATCCATGGGCTGAAGGCGTCTTCGTTAACTGCATCTGAACAGGCGTTTGCAGAGATGTCCGTAGTGAAAACATCATACAAATCCACTGTCACAATGCAGTAGTAAGCATAACCCAATCGACCGGTCGGAACGTCATAAGCAAACGATTCAACACCTTCTGAAATTGTGGCGAGTAACTGAACATCAGAGCGAAGAATAGTGCTAAATGCAGTTCCTGACATGTAAATTCTGTATGATTCACCAGTCTCGCCAGTGACATCGTTCCAAGAAATAGTTGTCGTTCCACCTCCGGATGACGGGTTTGGTAAGAACTGTGCATACATTGAACTGACATCTGCTGGAGGCATGTTATCTTCAATGATGGCAGAGGTCATGGCATTGTTGGAAAGGAAGCGGACATCTTCGTAATCCATACCAGGTCCTGTCCAGTTAGGAAGGAAGTAGGTGACCGAATAATACGCATCTCGGTCAGTGTTTTCTGGAATTGCTAGTGTCAAAGATGAGGTGCCAGCGGGAAGAACTGCGACCGGAGTCTCAACAGCCAACATATTCGCTCCATTTGAACGGGTCACAGGATAGGAAGTCCTGTAGATGTGAATGGAATATGCATCTTCTCCGGTCTCAGGAAGTATCGGGAAAATATCGTTATAATTCACCCATTGCAGTGAGGTGTTACTTGTATCGGGGTCGAACGAACCGATGATGTTGTAAGGTGTTCGAATAGGAGTGGTTTGTTCAAGAACTCCAATCGTGGTTGCTGATGCATCACCATCTAAATCAAATAACTCACTTCCGTCTCCAAGCGTTGTGGTTACAGCGTAGAAGAATGTATCATTGACGCCCGGAGATACGAGGAATGAAGTCGTGTGAGGAGCGACGGTCCCGTTGATTCCTCGGCATTTGAAAGCGTCATTGACCACTTCAATCGACGAGCAGGCAATAATGCCGGTTTCAAAGGGCGTCAAACTGCCGATGGTTGCGGGAGTGATGGCTTCAGTGGAGCGGTAAACGTTGTATGTTGCCGAAAACAAGTCTTGGAGAATTGAACCATCAAAATCAATATTTCTCCAAGAAACGGTGGTTGTCTCTGATGCAGGGTCGAAAATCGCAGTGATGTCTTGAGCTTGCAAATTCCCAGGTTCACCAACATCTTCAGCCGATACGTTGCTGAGAGGCGCTACTGCTAGAAGCATGCAAAACACAAGGAAAATCGCTTTTCTCTTGCCTTCATTACCGAGCAATTTGTCTGTCATCAATCCTCTTGTCTCATGCAACGGTTATGAGCATGTCGCATATTCCTCGGTCAAAGAAGGGTTTCAACCCACCCCTACGGGGTGACCGATGTGCTGAAATTATTCGTCTTCTGAAGACTGATTTGGCTGAGGCAATGGGTCTTCGTTATCGATTCGAGTAATCTCTGCTTTAGCCTGCATAAATCGCACAAGGAATGTCCATAATCCACCGAATGCTGAAATCAGAACAATGATACTCAGCGGGTTGATTGGGATGTGGTCAAGCACGCCTGGGAACATACCAAAATCTTCGACGCCTGCATAGATGAAAATTCCTGTTAAGAAAATCGCCACAATAGAGAGAATTGTACGGTCTGCTCTTGAGAATCCACGGTAATTACGTGAACCGGCAACTGCTTGAGCTTGTGTACCCATGTATGAGCCAAGAAGAGTAAGCCATGCTGCTGACAATCCGAGCACGAAGTCACCAACGAAAACCGAACCGGCAATGCACAGTATCCAAACTGCATCGAGTAAGCGGTCAAAAGTGTGATCAAGATAGTCTCCCCAGCGAGTGACGTTTCCGTATTTGCGGGCCAAAGGACCGTCTAAACCATCAAGCGCCATGGCCATGATAATCAAAAGGCCACCTCCGAACAGCATGTTTGCTCCATGTGTTGAGTCTTCAGCGGTTAGAACCGCCAGTCCTCCGAGGATTCCAAGCGGTAAGGCAACCCAAGTTACCGTCGATGGTTTGACACCAGAAAGTGACTCCAATACGGGATTCAAAATCCCTTCCCAAGTGTCTCTTAATTTCTCTAAAGCCATGATTCTCCCCCTCTCGCTACAGTCGAGGGGTGTTTGTTGTTGCGGTGACTCAACAAGAAAAATGTGGACTTACATCCAATCTATCGCTTGCGAACTGGATTCTTCAAGCGATTGAGACGGAAACTTCTTTTCAATCCAGGAAAGCACCTGCGTTTGCAATTCTTCAGTGGAGGTGGAGGAAGTGTCGAGTTCAAGGAGGGGTAGTGAAATCTCAAACTCAAGAAGTTCAGACCATGTTCCTGAAATCAACTCCCATTCGACGTTTGCAGCAACTTTAGCGGTCGAATAATCTCGACTCTGTAATCGCTTTTCGAGTTCAAGCGGGTTGCAACGCAAAACAACGATGGCGTCAACATCCAAGAAATGTGAAAGGTGACCGTCAATGAAGGTAATTTCATTATCTTGGAACTGCCACTTTTCAGCCAACTGATGGATATCAATCGGTGCAGCACCGTCGGCGGTGTCTTGTGGTCCTAAGCACTCGTATTGCTCGGCTAAATCTTTCAAAGAAAGCACCGGATAACCAGCTCCAAGCGATTGACATAGAGCGGTCTTACCGGTGCCCGGCGTCCCAGTTATCGCGATACACGCTCGACCAGCCATGACCTCGCATAGACTCGGGCAAATAAACGCAAAGGATTGAAATTGCAGCAACCAGAGCAATATGATGAACATTTGATTCCAGCGAGACGAACAGACAAAGGCATGATAGGTCATCACCCGCAGCAGTGAATGTTGCCATGTTTGGAATGAATGACCCTACACAAACTCTGCTCCAACTGGAGCGATATGTTGCTGAAGGTCGTTTGGAGATGTCTGAGGTTATGGCTACGCAGTTCACAGAGATGTTCCTGGCACAAAAAAAGCGTACTGCTGACGCCCAAATTATGTTGGTCAAGGGTTTGCGGATTCTCTGTGATGTTTTTTCATCACGGAATAAAATAAAGCGAGCCGTAGCAAGTGTGAAGATTCTCCACCGAGAACGGAAAAAACTGATTCGAATGCTCAAGACAGGAGCGCCTCAACTGCTCGAAAAGATGACGCCACCAGCTGAAGACTACAGACGGGCGGGTAAAATCTATGCACAAGCGGGCAAAAAAGGAGCGGCAATGAAAGCCTTTGCCACCTGTGAAAAACTCTCACCGGGTCACGTGGCAGGTGCAATGGAAGCATGCCAACTTCTCGGATATGACAAGAAACTCGTCGGCCGGCTGCTCTCAACAGTTCAATCTGCAGGTCCAGTGATACTCTACAACAATCAATTTCTCTTCCAACCACTGCACCTTCCGGATGCCGATGCACAACAGGTACAAGCAGTACTGCAAGCCGCGGCAAATTCTGGCGGAGCGAAAGCCGAAGAATGCAAAAACATCGTTGCACGGATCACAGAAGAAATTGGTGCAATTCAGCGCGGCGAAACGGCGGCAAACGCTCGTTTAGAGGCTGCAATGGACTTACTCAAACCTCAGCACGACTACTACGAGTATTGAGCATGGTAACGAGAGATGGATTTGAACCATCGATCTCCGGGTTATGAGCCCGACGGGATATCCAGACTACCCCACCTCGTTATGTCTTCGGCTGAACTCCTCCCGTTCTTCAATGCACCGATGACTCAGTGAGGTATTTTTACCTCAAAGATTGATGTTTATAGGGCAAATTCAGTGATTTCCGGCATTGGATTGATGAAGAAGAAGCGTCTGTCATGAAACATGCGAACCCGCTTGTCCATACCGCTCTTCATGTGTGCGATGCTTCTCTGTGCATCAATCGCAGGGTGTTTGGGTGGTGAAGATGAAGAAGAAAATAGCAGTGTCATCGACCTTGTGGTCTATTACGAAACAACATCTGGAACGATCGAAGAAGTTTTACAGAACAATCAGCAAGTCTCAGAAACTGGCGTTGACGTCGCTTTTGATTTCTCATACACCAAATCATCTGCTGGTCAAATCGAGACCTATTACTTCATCCCCGGTGATGGCTCAAGCACTATCGAAAATACTGCAGACAGTGGAGAGATTACCTACACCTATCTCACACATGGATTATTTGACGCTGCTATTGGAGCAATTGATGATCAAGGAAATGAAAACTATGAGAACATCACTATCCGCATCGATAAACAAATCACATGGTCCGATGACAATACCGCACAACCCGCTTCGATGAATATCGAAACCACTCCTGATTGTGATTGTGAAACGCCGAACCAGATTAGAATTGATTCAACCGTAACGAATAACCCTAACTTTGGTGGAGTTTTAGGCCAATCGATAACTGTGACATGGAGGCTACTCAACTCAACCGATGTCATCGCAGCAGAATCTCCACCTGAACAAATTGGTGATGGACAAGATGCGAATTGGCTGCACAACCAAAATTTCATTGAAGCAGGCACTTGGGAACTGGAAGTCGATGTCTCGGCTGAGGGAGATGGCAATGAACAAGTCAATGTTGACCACCTGGTAAGCATCGTTTATGTTGAAGATGAAAGTGCTCCAAACCCGATGGCTGCAGCCCCTGCTGATGAGTGAAATA
>PBTA01000078.1 GCA_002726395.1 Methanobacteriota archaeon
AGAGAAGTACAAATTGAGAATCATTTGGTACTGGTATCCACTGTACTGTCTGGGAGGCATCTCATTCCTTTCGTTTATCATATTGGTTGTTACCGGAACTGTTCTGGGAATCTACTATGTCCCCGGTGGGGAAGGTGACCCTTCTCCAGCTTATGCCAGTATGCAGTTCATCATGACTGAACTTCCCTTCGGATACATCATTCGTGCAGTTCACCACTGGTGTACTCACTTCATGGTTGCCAGTGTATTCTTGCACATGTGCCGTGTTTACTTCACAGGAGCATATCGAAATCCGAGAGAATTGAATTGGCTAATTGGTGTCGCGCTGATGGCTTTAACAATCATCTTCGGCTATTCCGGATACCTACTACCATGGGACTCTCTAGCATATGGTGCTGCGGTCATTGGTATAAACTTAGCAAACTCAAGCCCTTTGGTAGGCAAGTATATTGCAACCCTACTATTTGGTGGCTCTTCATTAACCGAAAGAACGGTAACTAGAATGTATTTTATTCACGTCTTTATTCTGCCAGTTATAGTCACGGGACTAATTATAGTCCATTTGTTTATTGTTTGGGTGCAAGGAATTGCGGAGCCACATTGATCTTAGGAGGAATTAAATGGGACTAGTAGAGAATCTGGGTAGAGTAGCATCCTCATATATGGATGAAAAAGAAAAACTTCAGGCAACTGAAGGTAAGCGCGAGAGAACACGCCTGGGCCACGGTTTTTGGCCGCATGAAGTATTGAGAGACATCTTAATTTTCGCATTCATGGGTGCTGTACTGTTGTATTACGCATGGATTATCCCTCCACCACTACACGGTGCAGCAGACCCGTACGCACAAGCTGGATTCGTATTCCCTGACTGGTATGTATTGTTTTCTTACGGCTATCTTAGATGGGGTGAATATCTACCCCAATTTACCGTCCCTACCGGTTTCATCGGAGAGATAGTCGGTCAGCCTGTATTCCCCTGGAACGCTGCATGGTGGGGAGCAGCCCTAACTGGAATCCCAATCGGTATACTTATCCTACCACCGTTCCTTGGTGGTAGAGAGAAGCGGCCAGTCGAAGATCCATGGTTTGCTGCTGCAGGTGCTGTTTACTTAGCACACATTTGGTTCATATCGGTGTTCTCAATCAATATTTTCTTGGAATTATATCATAAAAATCGGTCTGATTATTGTAAATTAGACAGCCATGGCGATCTACTTTGTGGGGTGCGGGAGCCTTGGATAGCCGAAGCGTTCAACGCCCTACCCTGGGCGATGACTGGTATTCTGTTATGGATATGTATCTATTTTGGCGCTAGAATGGTGTTATCGAAAGCTTGGGGCTCAGCCTTTACGCCAAATCATGCCAAGCAAATTCTAGTTGGGGCGTTAATTCTCTCTACTGCGGCCACTGTTGCAACATGGGATACTTACGACAAGGGTTTCTGGGGCGCTAGAGGCCTAGGCACCATATCAGACTATGGTGAACTAGAAGAAATGCGAACTCAGCCTGTCGATGTCCACGTTCACGACACCAACGAATTTACCGATAATTTTGGCTGGTCAGAGGATGCCACCGTACCAACTACGGCGTGGCTAGATTGGGTAATTTATCAACCAGGTCAAGAAGTAATTATCGATTTCTTTGATTCCAACGGACATCAAATACCAGCAGATGGTATTAATTCTGCATTTGAATCTGCGACCTTGACTACCGAAGACTCATACTCAGTTAGTGACACGTTTACAGTTACTGAAGACCCTGTATTATTCCCAAAAGGACATCATGAATCTGTTAGTAAGATAACTACTGATATATCATGTGAACATCGAGCTGAAGAAAGAAAGATCAATGATGTCAAGACTGATTCAATGATTAGCAGTACCCTGACTATTACTAGCGCAGATGGCAATGTTGTCGCTGACATAAATGACTGTGCAGGAACAAGTGTCGACTTACCAGTTGGAACTTACCAGTATCAATTTGATGTTACAATCACCGGGCCTTTGGCTCTTAATGATACAATGATGAAAGAAATCAAGCTAGAAATTGCTTCATTCCAACCATTATTAGTGTGGAATAGCGCAGCACCGGCTGCACTAGAAGGTAAGACAGTAAATCTTAGCAGCACCACAGACATGGCGCTTGGCGGCTTAAACTACGGACAAATCGATAACCCTGGATATCACATGAACCCAAAGAGTCTAGATGCCAAACTAATCTATGCAATGTTCATTCCTTGTCTTACCTTTGGGGCAATGGTATTTGTCTTGCTGCGCTCAATGGCAAGAGGCTATGAATTCGAGATGAACAAGTGTTACGGATGTGACCTTTGTGATGATGCTTGCCCTGTTAGATTATTCAATGGTGGTGACAAACTCAACATCATTTACAACTCATGGAACAACGAAGACGATGGAGTCCCAATGTATTCATGTCTAACCTGTACAGCTTGTACTAATGCATGTCCCCAATTAGTTGACTATGACTCATATGTCGACATTCGCAGGGGACTAATCGTTGGTGGTCCACAGGCTGAAATTCCTCACACTGTATTACAAGCAGTTCTTGCTGCAGAGGCTGAAGAAGATGCAGATCAAGACTTCATTACTGTTGAAGACTACCCGATTGATTCCAATATCGGTTATTATCCTGGTTGTGTAGACTATCTCGACCAAGAAATGGTCTTCTCTCACGTCAATGAAGGGGAAATGAACCTCGGAGCCGCAACTACCTCGGCATATACTCTGTTTGATGAAATTGGAGTTGGCGTCTCATACTTAGGCAGGGACTTCCTGAAATGCTGTGGTCACGATCAAAAGTGGCAAGGTCTTACTGAAGTATTTGACAAGTTGAAAGCTTACAATCAAAAGAAAATCCATCAATCGGGAATTGATACATTAGTATCATCCTGTGCTGAGTGTTTCAGAACCTTTGCTAGAGACTACGAACTTGAAGATGTGAAAGTTATGCACACAACTGAATTTTTACTTGAACAAGGATTTGACATGGACCTAAAGGTTGCTGAAGAAACCACAGTTACTTATCACGACCCATGTAGACTTGGTAGGCAAATGGGAGTCTATGAAGAACCCCGAGAATTAATCAACGCAGTTGAAGGCGTAAATTTGGTTGAAATGGAACACAGTGGCGAAGATGCAATGTGCTGTGGCGTATCTAGCATGATGTCTTGTAACGAAAATGCTAGAGCGCTTCGAGTATCTAGAATGGAAGAAATCAAATCCACTGGTGCTGATACCATGTTAACATCTTGTCCAAAGTGTGTTACTCACTTTGAGTGTTTGAAGTTTGAAGATGATGACAAATACTCCGACATTAAGATTCTTGACGTAGTGACTTTCCTAGCACAACAAATTAACGAGAAGAAGTCAAAAATTGCCGAAGAAGCAATTCCTACTATCGAGACTGAAGCTTGAGTTAATCCTCAGTCGTTTCCTCGTCATCACTCATACCGAGTATTTCGTAGTTTGATGGGAATAACGCAACACCAACTCCTGCAATTAGGGTGACTAATCCCCACATGAACATTTGTTGAACAAATAGCATCTCAAGAGCTAGTACACACAAGATTAAACCACCAATATTAGAAGTCCAAACTAGGGTCTTGAAAGTTGATAATGGTACACCTGTAGTTCCTGGTTTACGATAGGGGCCAAATTCGCCACCAAATCGCTGAGCGTCATTTTTTGCTTCGTCTTTTCCACTCATAGCATCACCTGTCAATCATCGATATTGCATCTGTTGGACACGCTAGAACACACAGCCTGCAACCGGTACAAGCATCGCGAATAATCTTCGCTTTACGATTTGATTCAACGTTCATCAAAGGACTTCGCATTGGAACTTTGTAAAGTTCGATTGCATCATCATCACATACTATGTCGCATTGATCGCAACCAATGCACAAACTTTCCTCAACAAAGGCAACGGTATTTTCGCCTCCTTTGATAGATGCATGTTGAACACTACGTTGTCGATTGAGTGAAGTTCGAATGCGCAAAGCTTCTGCTTCTCTACGCTTTTTCAACTCATCCGCTGACGTCATTCATGCAACCCCACGTGGGCCTTCTCTTCAAACCTAACGACTGTCATATTTACAAGTAAATCGCCAAAACAATAGAATGCACCGACCAGAAGTGGAGGATTCCAAGCGGTCAAATCAGTCCATGGAACTTCATTTGCCCAAGTCCAGTTGCCTAATTGCGTACCCACTATTTCCATTGCTAATGCCGCCCAAGCCATTGATGCATACAAACGAGGTTGGGGTCCAAACTTAGTGAAAACTAGTACTAGTAATAGCAGTATAAGTCCAGAGGTGTCACTGCCATCATAGACACCATATGCCACCATTGGGATGAAAGGTAGCAAAATTGGTAAGGCCAGTGATTGTTTCATCTTGTTTGCCATAATTCTACCGAGGTCGAATAAGAAATAATGTCCAGCTGGTACAAATAATGGCATTAATCCTCTTTGGTATTCATAGATATTCCACACTTCACTAAAGAACAATTCCATTGGTGTGGCAAAAGCCAGAACAGTAATCATCTCTATTCTTTCTTTTCGACCAGTTGTCTTGTAGATATAGGCAAATACACCCCAGCACCAGATATTCACTGGCCATTCAGCCAAGTTATCAGGAAGTAATCCACCAAGCGCAGTAGCAGAAACCCACAAGCCAATGAGGATAGTGAGTGAATATAACCATGCTCTGCCCATAAACATCCCAAGGTATCCTTAGCATTATTTATTTGCTAGACATTAATTTTGATATGCTGAAAACTCTTTGCCCATAGCAAGCATCGAAAGTTCGGCCACTAAGGCATGCCAACCATGAGCGTGTTTCCCATAAATGTGACCAACTTCAGAATGGCTTTGGAAAACTGCACTTGGAGAATTAAGGTTTTCAATATCTGATTTCTTCTCATTAATTCGATAAAACCAAGAAGCTGCCTGTCCATCAACCAAGTAAACAACCGGTTCAACTGGACCATCAGACTGGGTAGTAAGACAAGTCGGGACTCCTTCTTGGATCAGGAAATCTTCTACATCAACACCGCCTTTGGAGTACATTAATTTCTTCATTTTGCGATTTGAAAGTTCGAGTAATTCACTACCACTCTTGACTGATAAAATTCCAAGACCGTACGTACCACTATTGTTCTTGATGAATACCACTGGTTCTCTATCGATCCCCATTGCTTGGTACCTTGCTCCAATCTTTGATAGGAAATGGTCCACCTCTCCGGCAAGTTCAATTCTGCATGCCTCCTTATCCAAGCATTTATCCTTAGAAACAAACCACTCAGTCATCAAGTACCATGACTCTATGCCCAACATTTCTGAGATTTCATCGACGTAGTCCTGTAATGCTTGATAATGATCTGACTTTTTTCTAACATGCCAACCCATTTCAGTAGGAGGGGATACTCTACTGGAGGCGAGGCCAGGCAGTAAGCCTTCAGTCAAGTCATTGTTGAGAAGTATCAAATCTGGTCGCTTACCATCAATAGCAATTCCTTGTTGACCATCAAAATCCTTCAGCTCCACATTATCTAGATTCAAGGGGCCTGACAGACCGGCAATGGAACCATGTCCTTCAAGTTCTGGTGAGCCAACAGTCACCCGAAAATCAACCATCTTTAGCAATCGCTGTAAAGTCCTTAGGTTCTCTGCATATGCTGAATTTCTAGTATGCGATTCAGGATATAAGTGAACCCACTTACAGTTCTTATCTCGTCGTAAAATATTATTTCTAAGTAATGCTGCAAGATGTTCTTCATCTTCTTTAGCGACATTATTGAAACCGGCAGGGAAGTGATTAGCATCAACTACAGCAATTTTCCAGCCCGCATCACGAATATCAACACTGCCATAAATTGGAATGGATACTTCTTGGCGTTTTTTCTCCATCCAAGCGGTGATTTCAGTTCTCTTGTCTTCAATTAATGTTGCTAGTTCGTGTAAATTCATGCTACCACCTCATCAATCAATGATTCTATAGAAAAGTTAGTCCGGCTATGTAGTGGTTGGGTAATGTGCAATGCCTCAAACAAACCTAGACCGATTGCCATGTCGGGTTGGTTATTCAACAGTTTACTAAATTTGGTATATTTTTCCGCTACTGCATCTGCCAGATGAGAAAAATCCCTTAGGAATTGACGAAGTTGATTTGGTGATGTTGCAGTTCCTGCTGGAAGTTTTGGCCGGTCAGTAATTGACCTTGGCAACTTGGTTAACCTTGCTGCTGACCTTAATGCGGCTTTTTCTAAACCATCGTTAGGTAGGCGCCATTCAGTTGGCAAGCGGTAAGAATGTTGTCGATGTTGCTGGCCAAGGAAGGGCACTCTAACTTCTAAAGAATTAGCCATTGAATGACGGTCTACTAATCTTAATTGGAAATTACTCAACTGACCACGCTCAAGTTCAAAGTTAAGGAATTCTTCCAAATTATTAGTATAATCTTCAGGCAATAAACTACTCGAGTACCAGCAACTGTTAGGATCCAGATTACGATTAATTATCGGACTTGTCAGTGATTGTTCCATTTGATTCAGCCTAGAGTTTACTACTTCTGTATGCTTGGTTAACGACCTGTATCGTGGATAACCGGCATGCAATTCATCGGCACCTTGACCACAAAGTCCAACTTTGACATGCTTTTGCATTTCTTTGAAAAGTGGCTGGAAGAATAGAACCGATACATCTAGATCCTCACCATAGTAGGCCAGCTTTGGAATATCCTTGACAAAACCATCTTCAGACATTACCTTTGTATGGTGCTCTAAATCAAGGGTGCTAGCAACTTCTTCTGCAGCAAGCCAATCCGGATTATCTTCGCTTTCAGCGACAGTCCAACAAGCAGGCACTGGCTTTGCTTCACGCATCGCAGCATCACTAGCAACTGCGGCAACTAATGAGGAGTCAAGACCGCCAGAGAGCACGATTCCGACCGGGACATCCGCCATAAGTCGTTCTTGAACGCTGTAGGTAAAGGATTCTAGCAAACTTTTTGCTTCTAAATCTGGATTCCAGTTATCAACAGGGTTTAGTTGCTGGCGCTCAAAGCTGGTGACTGAGTGTAAATACGGTTGGCCAATATCGTTTTCTCGCCAGACCTCTACTGTACCTGGGCGTACCTGATGTACGTTTTTAATCAGTGTTGAGGAATCCAAGCAATATTCCCATGCTAATCTTAATGCCAAAGCAGTTTCATCAAGTATTGGTTGATAGGATTCATGTGCATGAAATGCCTTTATTTCGCTGGCAAATAATAGGCTGCCATCAATGATTGTACGAACTAATGGTTTGATACCAAGCGAATCTCTTGCCAGTATTAGTTCTCGATGTTCACTATCCCACAAAGCAAAACTAAACATGCCATTCAGTTGTTTAACCCAATCTGTGTGATTAAGATCACCAACCTTGGCTACATTTTTCGCATACTTTTCATGAAGCGCAAGAATAACTTCAGAGTCCCCTGAGGTTTTCCAGTGATAGTTTAGCTTACCACGTAAATCTAGATGGTTGTAGATTTCACCGTTAGCAATGAGTGTGGTATTTGAGTTGCCGACTATAGGCTGTTGACTACCGTTAATGTCGACAATAGAAAGGCGATTATGCCCCAAACTTATGGTATCATCCGACCAAATACCAGATCCATCTGGTCCACGATGTTCGAGAATTTTGACCATTTGACTAACTACAGAATCATCGGGAGATGAAAACATCCCTGAGATTCCGCACATAGATTTTGATTAGCGATTACTTATATGAAGAGTCGCTTTTTATTTGCTAATTTACCAAAGAGGGTAAGCAAACATTGCCACACCGAGTAAAATCATCGATAGAATGTATACGAAGTAATAGGCGCCTTGGGGCGGGTCGGAATATTTGGTATCTCCTTCATCCATGCTGCTCAATCCCCCCAACACCAATCCACATTTTAACATATTGAAAGATATCATAGTAATCCAAGGAATGGTTCAAGGATTAAAATCCCGGCAAGTGGGATAAGTAGCATTGTAGCATTGTCGTCAATGTAACGCAGTCTTGGCATTTCCGAAAATACACACAGTGGTGCAAAGATTAATGCTAACCACCATGGAGTAGCAAATAGATACCAACAAGTTAACCACAAAGCAATGAGGAAAATTGTTGAGAAAATAATCACTTGCTTAGTCTGAAACCCTTTACGGCGCAACTCACCCATGAACGGATCGCCAAACGACAATGAAAAGATCAAAGGATACGCATATTCCTTTGTTGGAGCCAATAA
This sequence comes from Methanobacteriota archaeon, assembly GCA_002726395.1. Taxonomy (GTDB): domain Archaea; phylum Thermoplasmatota; class Poseidoniia; order Poseidoniales; family Poseidoniaceae; genus MGIIa-L1. The sequence continues at coordinate 8,294 of PBTA01000078.1, forward strand.
TAATACCATTCCAACAGCAAATCCACCCCATGCTAATGCAGAAACTTGGTTTGCTTCATATTCTCGCTGGCCAAATACAGTAAGACCAAATTTTAATCTCAGCGCTTCACCAAAAATGGCTACTATGATGACTAGTGATACAACCTCTGGCAAACTATATCCAATTCTTTCAGCTACTTCATTACCAAATTCAAAGTAGATGTAGGGAATTATGAACATCGAAATATGAAATATACGACGGAATATATGCCCACTCATACCACCAACCGACAAATCAACTGGATTAGTTAGTTCTACTTGTTCACTCATTTTTTGTCCCCCCTAATATATCGAGGGCTTCAATTATAGAAATTGAATCTGTCGCCAACAAAACAAGTATTTCTTCCAGTTTATCAGATTCTAAGATTCTCCGTTCATGTTGGGCAAGTAACCTCTCACGCCAGCGTGCTCTGTTGGAACGTCCTGAATCGTTTATGCCAAGTAGGGTACCAGCAGCTGCTGCAATGCCGTCACCGTTAATGGCCGAAGTTAGTAACACAGGAGGTGCCTCACCAAGACCAAGATGAAATGATTCAATTAATTCTTCAGCATGTTTCTCTGCACCATCTAAGTCTGATTTGTTAACAATTACCGCATCTGCCAATTCTAGTAATCCGGCTTTTTCTGCTTGTACTCCATCACCTCTTGCTGGTCCTTCAACTACCACAATACGGTCTGCTATAGCAGCACAGCGCACCTCAGCTTGTCCAGAACCAACCGTTTCAATAATCACCCTGTCCCATCCTGCCAATATCAAGAACTCAATCATATCTGAAACAATTAGCGGAACACTGCCTGAGGATTTTCTTGTAGCAATCGACCTGACATAGATATTCTCTTTGATGTCTACTAAATCAATCGCGGTAATTCTTACTCGGTCGCCAAGCAGAGCGCCCCCCGTACGTGGTGAAGAAGGATCAATGGCCAGTAAAGCAATTTTTAATCCACTACTAGCCCAAGTAGCTAGTAGCTTATCTATCAAACAGGATTTGCCAACTCCAGGAGCCCCAGTTATGGCAATTGAGCGCCAGTGTTCAGTAGCCTTTTCCAACATACTTATGTCTGCAATCTGTTTTATTTGACCTAACGTAATCTGACCGTTTTCCAAACCTGTCAGAGTTCTAGCAATCGATCTCCGATTACCGTTTATGGCAGCTTCAATCAGTTGGTCACTCAAAAAATCACCTCAAGCCGAAGATTCCCAATACCAATCATTGGAATCTCCAACCCCGATATTAGGCATATTTGCCGAGGTGTCAATAAATTCTAAGATTTCCGCTGTTGGAGTACCAGGGCCAAATATTGCTCTGATTTTGCAACTAAACAAACCACTTCGGTCGTCATGAGGAATTATTCCGCCAGCAAAGACAATGACATCGTTCAATCCCTCTGCAACCAACAGTTCGCAGACTTTTGGAAATAGATGATTGTGCGCCCCTGACAAAGAAGATAGCCCCAAAAATCTAGCGTCTTCATCTCTGACGGTTTCCACAATCTGCTGTGCTGTTCTGCGCAATCCTGTGTAAATTACTTCATGACCTGCATCACGCAGGGTTCTAGCCACTACTTTTGCACCTCTGTCATGACCATCAAGACCGGGCTTGGCAACAACGATTCGTAATGGTTGGCTCATGATTGGTCGAAGAAATGCTCACCTATCAAGACAACCCTTGAAATCATCTTCGGAACATACTTTTACCTCTAATGCAATGACTTCATTGCCCAAAAACACGGTAAGCAATAAAGGCGGCCTTTTGATACACTCACTAGGTGACACCTATGCCTACGACTGAAGAAAGACTGCGAGACCTGCGCAATAGGAAGGCGCAAAGTGAAGCAGGTGGCGGTCAAGCGAGAGTTGACGCACAGCACAATCGCGGCAAATTAACTGCACGAGAGCGTATAGAAATTTTACTTGACGACGGTAGTTTTCAAGAAATGGACGCGTTGGTTGAACATCGATGCCGAGACTTTGACATGGACAAGAACGTCATACCTGGTGATGGAGTAGTTACCGGACATGGGATGATAAACGGCCGAGAAGTATTTGCTTTCGCTCAAGATTTCACCGTTTATGGTGGCTCTCTTGGAGAAATGCACGGACTCAAGATTTGCAAAGTGCTAGACATGGCGCTTAAGACAGGAAAACCTGTTATCGGGTTGAATGATTCTGGTGGCGCTAGAATCCAGGAAGGTGTTGCATCATTGGGTAGTTATGCTGAAATTTTCTTCCGTAATGTCAGAGCATCGGGAGTTGTGCCACAGATTTCGGTGATAATGGGGCCATGCGCTGGAGGTGCAGTTTATTCTCCTGCAATTACTGATTTTGTCATTATGGTCGACCAAACTGCTCATATGTTTATCACCGGACCTGAAGTAATCAAAACGGTAACCAATGAAGTTGTTTCGTTTGAGGAACTAGGTGGGGCTATGACTCATGGAAGTAGATCTGGAGTATCCCATTTCACCGCTGAGGATGACGAAGCAGCCATACAATTGGCAAGAGACCTATGCGACCTGTTACCGGCAAATAACATGGAAAAACCACCTGTTAAGAAAACCTCAGACCCAATTAGTCGAAGTTGTGACAAACTCGATGTTATAATTCCACAGGAATCCAACAAACCATACGATGTTGTTGATGTCATATCTGAAGTATTAGACGACCATGGTTTCCTTGAGGTGCAGGCTGATTGGGCCCAAAATATCGTCATCGGATTTGGCCACTTAAGCGGACAAACCGTTGGTATTGTCGCAAACCAACCAAAAATTCTTGCCGGCTGCTTAGATATTGACGCTAGTGATAAGGCTGCAAGATTCGTCAGGTTTTGTGATGCCTTTAACGTACCAATAATCACCTTTGAAGACGTACCGGGATTCCTCCCTGGAACCAATCAAGAGTGGGGTGGAATTATCAGACATGGTGCAAAATTACTTTATGCATTTGCCGAAGCAACTGTTCCAAAATTAACCGTTATCATGAGGAAAGCCTACGGCGGTGCCTATGATGTTATGTCTTCAAAGCATATCCGTGGGGATTACAACGTAGCATGGCCTTCAGCCGAACTAGCAGTTATGGGCGCTGATGGTGCAGTTGAGATTATTCACCGTCGAAGATTGAAGAGTGCCCGAAATAGCGAGCAAGAGCGTGTGCGTTTAACTGAAGACTTCAATGATAAATTTGCCAATCCATACAAAGCAGCTGCACTTGGTTACATAGATGATGTAATCGAACCAAATCAAACTCGTTCAAAGTTAGCCAGAGCGCTAGAAATGTTGCTTGACAAAGAGGAATTAAGACCGGCCAGAAAACATGGAAATATTCCGCTGTGAGGCATTAATATGACTGATGAAGCAATACTTAGAATCGCAGCAATAAGTGCTGTTCTATCCATTATTGAATTACAAGGTGATGATGGAGCAAATATCGGCAGAAATACTGGTAATGCTTGGTCACAGGACCATATTAGAATGAATATGGGCTTAAGTTCATTGATGAATAATCGATCTAGCAGGTCACCATGGAGATGATTAGATGACTGAAAAAAGGAAAGTAATCGTTGATGGCCAAGAGTTTGAAGTTGAAGTCGAAGTTGAAAACGGCAAATGGCTAGCTACTGTAGAGGGTCGGACCTTTGAAATTGAAATTCCTGATTCGGGGCCTGTGGTGAAGAAGCGACGCACAGCTGGTGGCAAGAAAAAGAAATCTGGCACCGTATCTGCCAATATCCCGGGAAAGATTGTCACAATTGAGGTGGCTGAAGGCCAAGAAGTTACCGAAGGACAAGTCATATTGATTTTGGAAGCCATGAAAATGCAAAATGAAATTCAAGCACCTGTCAACGGCAAAGTAGTCTCTGTCAATTGCGAAGAAGGTCAATCTATTGAAGCAAACGTGCCATTGGTAGTAATCGAGCCTAAAGAAGAATAATCACTCCTAAACCGCTTGTAAAATGCGATGGTTAAAGTGGAGATAACACTAGGTTGGTACATGAGCGCACCTGCAGTTTGTGATTTTCCGGGCTGTGGCGGAGTTGGAGAAATAGTCTCAAGGCTCTCACCAGAAGGTTTTCTAGTCGCTACTGGAAAGAAGGCTTATTCATTTAGAGAAGCATATCGAAGGTTCCATTATTGCCAGAATTGCCACGACCAGTTAATGGGCGGTGTTTGGTCAAGGGTTAGAAAACCCGATGACAAAAAAGATGGTCATGTCGCACCGACCGCCATTTAATTTTGCAAATAGCAACATTCTATTAGTATCGTTATTATTAGATAATCATGCAAGGCAAGAAGACGAGTGCTTTTCAATCACGGCTCAGCAGTTTATGTTTAGTAACCATGATGGTTTTGACATCATTATCACTAGCAATAACTACTGTTTCAGCAGTAGGTTCAAATCAAAATGACATGGGGACCAGTGGAGACTTACCTGACCAGTTAACATCTCCAACCACAATACCCAATCTAATTTTTACCAACTCTATTTCAGGTACTGGAGAACTTGTTAGTAGCACTGACACAACTGATTACTTACGTGTATCACTCGGGTCAAATGAAGGCATAGCAGTTGAATTGTCTTTTGATTCGGCTGATGATTTTGACCTGATTTTATATGATTCGGCGCTGTATATGATTTATGAGTCTTGGATGAATAACCCAGAAACCGCTACTACAAACGGCTCGTCAACCGGAGGAATGGTTTACATCGGAATCTACGCCAATTCATTTGGACCAACATCAACTGGCACCTATAATCTCACTATTTGGAAATTTAACACCGGCTCAAGTACTAACGGGACAACAACTCAAAACGACATTGGAATTACTAATTATGATTTGCCAGATTCAACTACTTTGCTTCAAGCAGATCCATATTGGCCGGTAAATTTTGTGGGAGCGGCACCTCTTTATTCTGGAGTAGATAACGCAGAATTAGACCTTAATGGTGACAATGAGGACTGGCTATCATTTACTCTTGATGTAAATGATGGCTTTGCTTTTGAGATATCATACAGTTCTTTCTCATTTAACAATAGCTCTATGGTGACCAATGACTTCGAACTAGCAATTTATGACTCAAGCATGAACATGATAGACGCATCTGCTGGCAATAACCCTGAATATGTCACAACCAATAATTCGGCCACGATACCCGGAGGCAGTGTCCACGGCGGTACAATTTATGTCCAAATTAACAGATATTCAGGATTTGGTACGTATGATTTAGAGTTCTGGGTGTGGAGTACAACATCAACTGGTGGAGGCCCAGGCAGCAATGGAACTGCGATCCCATCGCCATGCGTTAGCAACAATGCAGTCCCAGATATTCTTGAGCCTAATGACGATGCGGCAACTGCTACGCTAGCATCTATCCTCCCAATTTATTGTACTGGACTATCAGTAGATATTGATGCTGCAGGAAATGCCAATGAAGACTACTATGAAATTGAAATGATTACAGGAGTGACCTATTATTTCAACTTGACATTCTCACACGCCAATGGAGATATAGATGCAAGATTAGAAGATTCGTCTGGAAGTAGTTTAAGTTTCAACAACTTTGCCTCGATGTCGTCGTCTTCAGATAATGAGGCAGCCGAATATACTGCAACCTCCAACTTTACTGCATTGTTTGTTGCCTACCACTATTCAAGTTTTGGCTCAACCGGCGCCATTTCAAATAACTATGATGTCGAAATCTCAACTGATAACCCTGGAGGAGGTCAGACTTTCCAAGAAATCGATGTAGTGATGAACAACTTAACCAACATCACACTCGAGATGTCAGGGCTAATAATTGGCGACTCATATAGTTATGAATATGTCCAATTTTTTGAGAATGGC
>PBTA01000079.1 GCA_002726395.1 Methanobacteriota archaeon
CAAGGTGATCATTACGGTTTGTGTCGTCAAAAGGTAAACCATACCGATATGACGTGAATTGAATGTGGTGTTTTCATGACGGTTCATTTAAAAAAACTATCAGTTGGCTCACAATCGCTTGATAGTCTTCGTGCAGGGCAGGCGCTTCGTTTGGCGCAAGGCGGCAGGCTGGTTCATGTCACACGCAATCGGCCGCGCCGCGCCGAAGAGCTGCTCGATGGTGGATCAATCTATTGGATTATCAAGGGGGTGGTTACCGCGCGTCAGGCCATTATTGACCTTGCCGATGCGCAACGTGCCGATGGAACACCGGCCTGCGGCATTGTGCTGTCACCTGAAATCATTCAAGTTGCCCCAATCAAAATGCGTATTTTTCAGGGTTGGCGTTATTTTGAAGCCAAAGATGTGCCGGCTGATATTGGCGCTGATGGCGCCGGTGATATGCCTGCCGAACTGGCCGCCGAATTGCGCGATCTTGGTGTTCTCTAAAACTCAATTCTTGCTAGCCTTATTTTCTGCCATTGCTCCTTTTTGCCATGTGGTTTGGGTGAATTTCCGTCCATCATGGTTGGTTACGGCGATCATGCTCTTGCGCTCGTAAGCTTTTGGACTTTCTCACACTTCTGGGCTGTTTTACGCTTCAGGGGGGGCTGCGTTCCGGCGGCTATTGTGAGCGGCGCCATGCCCATGGTGCGGTAAAAGCACCCGCCCACATGCCCAATTTGGCGGTTTTGGCACTGTCTTCATCGGCGTTATAGATGGATGAATATTGCCGATAAGCCAATGCCAGCCCAGCGCGAACAAGCGCCGCCCCAAGATCAGTTTTTCCATTAAAACACTGCATCACAAGCCGGCGATAGCGATCAACATCAATCAAATCACATTGCAAATAAGGTGCGTTTGCCACTAATGTCTCAAGCGTTTTTTGCGCTGCCATGCCGCAGGCCCATTCAGCCCCATTGGCGTCGGTGCACTGCTGGTTCTTTTCAGGCGCATCAATACCAAAAAGTCGGATCCGGAACCCACCGCTCCTAAGCGAGTCACCATCAGTAATATGAGTAATGCTCACTTTTCCCGAAATGGAAAAACGTTCTGTTAAAAACTGATTTTGCGCAATTGCATCGTTCGTAAAGATGAAGCTCAACGCAATAGTGATTAGATAAATAATTTGATAAAAAACCATTAACGTTTTTAAAATTGGGAACCTCAATATCACCTAAGTTCTGAGCAAAAAACGAATTTCTGTTCGGGAATAGAGCTTAATAGTTTATCTTAAGGTCATTGTTAATAAAATAAATCCTAAAAGGTAATTGGGAAGAGTATGATGTTTATCAAGATACGATATGTTGATGGTTGCCAGTGCTGGAGCAAAAGATGAAGTTTACGATTCATGGTGTTAGAGGCTCAGTTCCAACACCAGGAGTTGAGTATGCAAAGTATGGTGGAAATACCAGCTGTTTTGAAATTGAAACCTGTGAGAGCCAAATATTTTGTGATGCTGGGACTGGTTTTCGATCAGCAAAACTTTTACGCGAAGAAAAGAACGTGTGTGTATTTTTTACCCACTTTCACCATGATCACATACAGGGGTTGCCTTTCAATAATGATTTGTTTCCTGAGGGAACCAAAATTTGTATTTCCAGTGCTTTGTATGATAAACAAACAACTAGAGCGGTTCTAAAACAATATTTCTCTGCCTGTTTCTTCCCGGTAAATATTTTTGAAAATTTGAATCACTTGTCAGTCCAAAGTTTTGATGACGCAAAAGACGCTTTGAAACGGGACGTTGATATCAGTTTCATTAATTTGAAACACCCTGGCGGTGCGGTTGGATACTCGTTCGTTAAAGAAAGTAAAAAAGTAGTAATATTACTTGATAATGAATTCCAGGAGCCGCAGCTCGATGGATTGTCAGAATTTTGTAAGGATGCAGATATACTGATCTGGGATGGAATGTTCACAAAAGAAGAATTATTAGGTAAAAGAGGTTGGGGGCATTCCTCTATAGAACAAGCAGAAGAATTCACTAAGCTCTGTGACGTCAAAAAAACTGTGATTTGCCATCATGCCCCATATCGCTCTGACACAGATATTGATGAATTGAAGGCAAGAATATCATCAGGCCGAATTAGCTTTGGTTGCGAAAAAATGTCATTTTACATTTAAATTTTTATACAAATGTAAAAGCGTGGACTTGCAGACGTTATTTGTATTTGTCTTTAACCTTTGTGATTTCCAAAAATACAGCATTGGTGATTTGATCTGCAACGGTGTCGCTTACTAGTGCTATTTGGCTCATTGGTCCGCCGGTATTACCGGACCATAGAGTTTTTCCTCCGGGCGCCTTTAAAACGATGTCAACCTCAAAATTTGATCCACTTGGGGTAACAGTGCCAATTAGCTGGTAATCGTCCTCACTCGGATTTTGTTGAATAAGTGCGTCAATCCAATCTTTTTGATCTAAATATTTATGAAGATCATTTGTTACATTGGTTGCAAATAGAGAGACTGTCTCATCGTTCCCAGCGAATGGTTTGATTGCAATTGCGGGGCCATCAGTGGTTCTATCCATGCCTTTGGAGCCAACGTTTAGCCGACCTGTGCTCCAGACCTCTACCGGAGTAGCAATATTTTTAAGTGTTTGTTTTCCACAGTTGTTGAAAACTTTGGCTTGGTTTTGATCAAGGCATAAATAAGCAGAAGTTGAAATTGCAACATCTCCTTGCTCAGCGATTGATTCTAGCCTTGCGGCAATGTTAACTGTATCACCATAAACATCTGGTGGTGGACCTTCTTCGTGCTCTACATCTCCGAGGTGGATGCCTACTCTTAAAGCAAGTTGACCTTGTCGTTTCGAAATCTCTTGCCACTCCAACGCGCAGTTTACAGCATTTGAAGCACTATTAAATTCAATTAACCAGCCATCTCCCAATGACTTAATCATGTTACCGCTGTGTTTTTCCAAAGTTGGACGAATGACTTCTCTAGCAAACGTGCGAAGCTTTTCTAGTGTCCCTGGCTCGTCCTGGGCCATCATTTTAGAATAGCCAACCACGTCAGCCAAAAAAATTACCCCTAAACTTCTCATTATCTCTCTCCTGGTTGGTCAGCCGCTGATTTATAAAATTTTCTGATGCTTTTGCCTTATTTAATAGTAATTTTTAAAATTATTTGTAAGTCTATATCTAAGCCTAACTTCAAAGGTATTTCCATGGAATTTTACAAAGATGTACACGCATTGCTCTTTTTACCTTTAAAAACCACCAAAACTGTTGTTTTTACGCAGTCTAACTGCGGATACACGAGTTTGTAAAAATTTGATGTCTTTATTTATAGTGTAAAAAAGTTGTATGTCACCAGTGGTTTAATAAACTAAGGCTTATTGAGTCTAATCGATAGAGTGGCTAGACAAAGAGTGAAACCTGATAAAGAAAATCAAAGTCAACCAGAAGTCAAAGATTTGAGGGCAACAATAGTTGTGCTCAGGGAACAGCTAGAAATTCTTTCTTTTGAGAAAGATAAAGCCGTGCAAAAGTCGGCTATGCAATCTAATGACGAAAAAAATCAATTAAAACAATCTGTAAGCACTCTTCGAAACGAATTAGAAAACCTTCAATTTGATAAGGATGCAGCGGTGCAACGTGCAGTTCAGAGCTCTTCTGATGAAATTCAGCAATTAAAAAATACTGCTTCGAGTCTTCGCAGCGAGTTGGAGAGTTTAAGATTTGATAAAGATGCAGCGGTACAACGTGCAGTTCAGGGTTCTTCTGATGAAATTCAGCAATTGAAAAATACTGCTTCGAGTCTTCGTAGCGAGCTAGAGAGTTTAAGATTTGATAAAGACGCGGCGGTGCAACGTGCAGTTCAGAGCTCATTTGATGAAATCCAGCAGCTAAAAAATACCGTGTCAAGTTTGCGGTCTAAGGTTGAAAGATTGTAAATAGACCGCAGTAAAAAGAACGAGCTTAAATAATCTGATATTAGTCAAATCATACAAATTTGCAGTGCAGTAATTTAATGAAATGGTAAATTTTGAGATGAAAAATACTATTAACGCGATGAGTTTACAGGATTTAAGAGGAAAGCTCGAAAAGCTGGAAAAGAAATCCCGACGCACTGAATTGCTACTAACGATTAATCGAAAGATTGCGGGTCTAACGGACCTGACCGAAGTTTTGTTTAAGATAATTGATGAGCTTGTTTTTGAGCTTAATGCTGAAAGGGGTAGCCTTTTTCTAAATGACCCGTTGACGGGTGAGTTGTACTCACGCATTGCCCAAGGAGAGCTCGCCAGAGAGATACGTTTCCTAAACACATCTGGTATCGCTGGTTCGATTTACCATTCTGGAGCTAGTGAAATTATTCATGATGTGACAAATGACGAACGATTCAACAAATCAATAGATGAACGAACAGGTTTTAAAACCAGAAATATTATTTGCATACCAATTCAAACAGCCCAAGATGATGTTATTGGGGTTGTTCAAGTTCTGAATAAGAAAAAAGGTAGGTTTACTAAAAGTGACCTTGAAATGGCCGAGGCAATTACGGGGCAAGCTGCTGCAACGTTGCAAAATGCTCAAGGGCTCGAACAGCAATCATTGTCGCGAGAAAAAGAGAAGCTTTTTATTGAATTGGTCTCTGATGTAACTGCTGAGATTGAATTAGGGTCTTTACTTCAGCGCGTGATGACTGAGGCGACAAAAATGTTGAACGCCGATAGGGCTACTCTTTTTTTACATGATCAGAAAACTAATGAATTATTTTCTCGGGTGGCAATGGGTGACAACGTTGGTGAGATCCGTCTGCCAGATAATGTTGGGATAGCTGGCTCAGTTTTTCAATCTCGAGAGACCGTTAATATACCCCACGCTTACGCTGATCTTCGGTTCAACCCAGCATTTGATAAAAAAACAGGTTATTTCACTCGATCTATTCTCTGTGTTCCCATAATGAATAAAGATGGTATTTGTATTGGATGCACTCAGGTTCTTAACAAAAGTGGAGGTGGCTTTACTGACGAAGATGAGTCCCGTTTGAAAGCGTTTACCCAGCAAGTGGCAATCGCACTTGAAAATGCTCAACTGTTCGAAGAAGTGGCAAAGGAAAGAACCTACAGCGACAGTATGCTTGCTAGCATGTCAAATGCAGTGGTTACGATTAATGAGGACGGAAAAATAGCGACCTGTAATAAAGCGGGTTTGAAAATTTTTAGAGTTAGCGCCTCAGAGATAGTTGGCAAAACTGTTGAAGATTTTTTTTCAGGTAGTCGGTTGTGGATGCTAGAGAAATTTAATCAATGTAATGAGTTAAAAGAAAATATTGATTTGATGGATGTTACCTTTGAAGTTGGAACTGAAGAAGGTGGTAATATTGACATTGTTTCTTCGAACGTGAGCTTCCTGCCATTAGAAAACAATGATGCGGAGGGAAGAACAGACCAAAAATCGCAACATTTAGGTACACTTGTCGTGATTGAAGACATCTCAGATGAAAAGAGAATGAAGTCAACAATGTCAAGATATATTGATCCTGGGATTGCTGATCAGTTGATGGCTGATGGGACAGACATCATGGGTGGGCAAGAAACCCTTGCTACAGTGCTTTTTTCTGATGTGCGAAGTTTTACCACTATAACTGAGACTTTAGGTGCCCAAGGAACTGTTACTCTGCTAAATGAATATTTTGATATAATGGTTGAGGCGATTAGTGAACAAGGGGGGATGGTTGACAAATTTATTGGCGACGCAATTATGGCGGGTTTTGGAATTCCATTGGCTCATGATGATGATGAGGATCGGGGTGTACGCGCGGGAATTAATATGATCAAGCGCTTATGGGAGTGGAATAGCCTACGTGAAAGTGATGGGAAGCCCCCAGTAGAAATGGGCCTTGGTTTGAATACTGACAAAGTAGTGTCAGGAAATATTGGTTCTAGCAAGCGGATGGATTACACCATGATAGGTGATGGCGTCAATTTAGCGGCTAGGCTTGAGAGCGCTTGTAAGTCCTATTCTGCGCGAATTTTGATTAGCGATTTTACTTATCAAAGGCTCAAAGGAACATACCAAATAAGGTACATAGATGACGTGATAGTAAAGGGTAAAACAACACCGGTTGGTGTGCGTGAGGTGCTTGATTATCACACGTCAGAGACGTTTCCAAATCTCATGGATAATGTGAACCACTTTAATGAGGGTCGTTCATTGTTTAAAAGTGGTAATTGGAGCAAAGCCATCAAATCCTTTGATGAGTGTTTGAAGTGTAATCCAAATGATGGGTTGTCACAAACATACTTGGAAAGATGTGAAATTATGCGAGAAAAAAACCCAAAAGACTGGGATGGAATTTGGGTCATGACGTCAAAATAATTTTACAGGTAAATCTTTCGACTCAATTTGTTGATAACGAAAATAAAAGAAGTAATTGATTATCCTTGTTAATGCATGGTTATATACACTCCTATTTTTACCTCTTTACTGACCTGGGGATAAAGCTTGAGACAGATGCAATTTGGCGGTAGAGCGATCGCACTAACCTTTGCACTCGCGTTGGCCACTTGGTCTGGCTCAGCATCGAGCCTGTCGTTGGAAGAGGTGCTAGTCCAGACACTCAAAAATTCAAATAAAATTGCTTCGTCAAGGGATAGCTGGATTGCTGCAAGGGAGTCTATTTTTGGAAGCAATGCGACTAAGGAGTCTTCCTTAAAATATTTTGGAAGTGGGTCATTGAGCGAAACGGATAGCGGTAGCGGTTATACTGGCTCGGACTCTTACTCTAACAAAATCACTTTTTCAAAAAATATTTTTGACGGTGGCCAGTCTCGTGAGAACCTTAAGTTAGCGGAAATCCAACTAGAGAGCGCAGCTGCGAGCTATAGAAATACAGAACAAGGGGTGGTGCTTGAGGCAGTTCAATCATATTTAAACTTATCCAAATCTTATCAGGAAGTTGAACTACAGAACAATAATGTAGCCAGGCTTGGAAAACATGTTGCCGCCGCCAAGGTTAATCTCGCAGAAGGAATGGGAACGCCGACAAGCTTAGCTGAGGCTGAAGCCCGTTATGCAAGGGCCAAGGCAGATAGAGCTTTAATCGCCACTAGTTTGGAAAACGCAAAGGACCTGTTTTCTAAACTCACGCTCATGCCGGCGGATAATGATCTTGGAGAAGCCCAGCTTCCGGGG